>WAOD01000108.1 GCA_015521465.1 DHVE2 group archaeon | reverse complement strand
CAAAAAGACAAGCATGAATAAAATATTCGTTCCCTGGATAGCTTTAAATACCATGCCCTGTATGGTACTGCACGGGGCAGATGAACTCGATGCAGTGATTTCAACTGTCCATGTGTTTAGAAGGTGATAGTATGAATTTCGAAGAAATGGACATAGATAAGAGAACAAAGAAAGCCCTTGAAATGAGGGGTTTTTCAGAGGCAACGGATGTGCAGGAGAAGGCCATACCTTTCGCTATGAAAGGTGATGTGATTGTCCAGTCCAAAACAGGTTCTGGCAAGACTTTGGCATTTCTCATACCAGTATTTGAGGATATAAGTGGGAGGGGAAACGAAGCATTGATTTTAGTACCCACAAGAGAGTTAGCCCAACAGGTAGAGAAAGAAGCAAGAAGCATAGCAAAAATGTATGGCGTGAAAACTATTGCCATATATGGCGGGGTGAGCATAGAAAACCAAATTAGAAATCTCCCGGCAAGCGTGATAGTGGGTACACCAGGAAGGGTAATGGATTTAATGCGCAGAGGATATTTAGACATATCTAAAATAAAATTTCTGGTGCTTGACGAGGCAGATAGGATGCTGGACATGGGGTTTATTGATGATATTCGGTGGATTATCTCAAAAACAAATCCAGACAGGAGAATGCTACTTTATTCCGCAACCATGCCGAAAGAAATAATAAACCTTGCGCACAGGTACATGAAAAACCCAAAGAAAATAGCGCTTTCCACGGATACCATATCTCCAAAGGAAATCAAACAGTACTATGTGGAGACGGATAAAAGGGACAAATTCAGAAAATTGGTGACAATTTTAAGAAGTGAAAAGGGAAAGTACCTGATTTTCTGCAATACCAAAAACGAAGTTCAGTACCTTGGAAGAAAGCTCAGAAACGAGAAATTACCAGCAAGGGAGATTCACGGAGATATGAAGCAGGGCGCCAGAACCAGGGTTATGAACGACTTTAAAGCCAATCGCGTGAACATACTGGTTGCCACAGATGTTGCTTCAAGGGGCATTGACGTGGAAGGAATCACACACGTGATTAATTACGATGTGCCGAGGTATCCCAAGGATTACGTGCACAGGATTGGTAGAACAGGTAGGATGAAGAGGGATGGTAAAGCCATATCTCTGGTTACCCCAGATGATATTGAATTTTTCATGAGAATAGAGGACTACATAGGCATGAAAATAAACAGAATAGATGTGGAAAACGGTAAAGTGGAAGTGAAGAAAGATTACAGGAGAGTAGCTGACAGGTACGGAATGGTTCCGGTCAAATTCAAGACAAATGGAAGAATCGGGGAGATGGACATAATAAGAGAGGCAGAAAAGCACGGAATAAACGAAGACAGTATCGGAAAAATAGAAATTTATGGAAACAAAGGTATTATGAAAGTTCGATACAGTCATGTGCACAAAGTAAATAAAATGAGAATTTTTGAAGACGTTAAGATAGGCGCAAAATAGGGTTAGAAAAGTATTTAACTGCGCATCTTTTCCTCTTTTTAATGTTACTTGTGAAACTTGGTGGCAGCGTTATATCAGACAAATCAGAGTACCGCAGGTTCAGGGAAGATGTGGTGTGGCGAATAGCAAAATACCTTCCAAAAGAGGATATGATAGTGGTGCACGGTGCAGGCTCATTCGGGCATATATTAGCTCATAAATATAAGATAACGGAGGGATACAGCGACGATAAAAGACTCGGTTTTTCAAAGATTCAAAGAGACATGATTGATTTGAACCTGAGAATACTCAATATACTTGTGGAAAACGATATACCTGCCGTCTCCATGCCCCCTCACTCATTCGTAGAGATGGGAAATGAGTTAAATTTCAACCTGTTTGACTCTCTAATTCACCATAAATTCGTTCCCCTATCCTATGGAGATGCCGTTTTTGACGTGAACAAAGGAATAAACATATACTCCGGAGACCTCTTGATGCTTGAACTCGCAAAAAAATACAATCCCGAAAAAACCATTTTTTTGACGGATGTTGACGGCATATACGACAAGCCTCCGGGAGAACACGATTCAAAGCTTATAAAAGTACTGCATCGCAGAAATGATCCGCAAACGGAAATCAGCGTGAAAGACGTTACAGGCGGTATGGAGCTAAAGATTAACGTTATGCGGGAAATCGCAAAATACAGCAAGGTTTACATCATAAACGGATTTCATCCAGAGAGAATTCATGACATTATGAATGATCGCGATTTTGTGGGAACGGTGGTACTATGATACAGGATAGAAAATTAGAGCACATAAAAATATGTCTAGATAAGGATGTGAACACCTCTCATAATTACTGGGACGATGTAATTTTAAAACATGTCACCATTCCCAAAAAGGATTTGGAAGACATAGACATACGCACTGAGTTCCTTGGAGCAAAGTTAAACGCACCAATACTCATAGACGCTATGACTGGGGGGCATCCCGTTGCAAAAAAGATTAACGAGAACATAGCAAAAGTTGGAGAAGAGTTGGGAATCGCTATAGCTGTTGGTTCTCAGAGGAGCGCCATAGAAAACAAGGAGCTGGAAGATACATACGGCGTAGTTGCCAATTACGAAGTACCTCTCCGGCTGGGTAATCTTGGTGCCCCCCAATTTGCCCTGGGATACGGGGAGGAAGAGATTAAAAGGGCAATGGAAATGATCAACGCACATGCAATGGAAATTCACTTTAATTATCTTCAAGAGGCTGTGCAGCCTGAGGGTGATAGAGTTGTAGATGGCCTTGTTGATGCACTGGAACCCCTTGCAAAAAAATTTATACTTGTGGGCAAAGAAACGGGGGCTGGATTTGATTATATTTCAGCAAAAACGCTTAGGGATATTGGGTTTAAAGCTATAGATGTTAGTGGTGTTAGTGGCACGAGTTTTGCGGCTGTGGAATTTTACAGAGGGGGTAAAACTGGAAAGCTTTTCTGGGACTGGGGATTGCCAAGCCCTTACTGCGTGATTATGCTGAGAGATTTGAATATGCCACTTATTGCGTCAGGAGGTCTCAGATCAGGGCTGGACATTGCCAGAGCAATTGCGCTTGGGGGGAACATTGGTGGATTTGCAAGGGCCCTGCTGAAATACGCCGCAAAATCATGGCAGGATTTGAAAAACAGGGTGGAGGAAATAATTATAGAGCTGAAAATGGCAATGTTCCTCGTTGGAGCAAGTAATTTAGAAGAGCTTAAAAATGCGGAATACGTTATCAAAAACGAGCTGAGGTTTTGGATATGACTGAGCAGGAAATGCCAATAAACACGCCATGCCCGGTTTGTGGCAACAGGACGCTTAGATACAGAGCTAATGAGTTAGAAATACCTCATTTTGGAAAATGCCTGGAAACACTGATATATTGTACTTCTTGCGGATTCAAGCACACTGACATCATGATTTTGGAAACGAGGGAACCGACAAGATACGAAATGAAAATAGAGACCGAAAACGATATGAATGCAAGGGTAGTGCGCTCAACTTCTGGAACGATAACCATACCGGAATTAGGTGCAAAACTGGAGCCAGGCCCGTACTCCGAGGCGTTCATAACCAACGTTGAAGGCGTGTTAAACAGGTTTGTGGACATACTGCTTCAACTTCTACATACATACCCTGCAAAAAAAGGTGAAATACTGGATGTGATGCGAAAAATTGGGTATATACGCCACGGAAAGATGAACGCTACGATAATATTGGAGGACCCCTTCGGAAACAGCGCTATCATATCCGACAAGGCAACAAAGAGAAAGCTCACCAAGGATGAAATAAAAAATTTAAAAACGGGCGAGATCACAGTGGACTTGAGAAACCATGAAGAATAAATTTAGGTTTTAATCTCGCATACATCAATATCTCGAAGATAATACACAGCACTACCATCGTACTTCAGCACGGGGATTTTTACCCCAACTCCACTTCTAAGCGCTTTCCAGAATAGAGACGAAAAATAAGGGTCCGTTTCTTCGTTGGGTAGAAAACATGTGGAATTTGTAACAAAAGCCAAAATTAAAAGCATTGCTCTACCGTGAGTGGAGAATCTTATGAGTTCTTCTACATGCCTTGCGCCTCTTTTGGTAGGTGCATCGGGAAATAGGGCTATTCCTTTCCTCTCCAAAGTGCAACCTTTAACCTCTATAGCAATCCTCTCTTGGCCGGTAGCCAAGAAATCTATTCTGCTATTGCCAAT
>WAOD01000107.1 GCA_015521465.1 DHVE2 group archaeon | reverse complement strand
CAAAAAAATATATATATGGGTATAAGCATACCCTTATGGGGTGACCAAAATGGTAGGTATAAGCGAACTTGCAAAAAATGTGGCAAAGAAAACGGGTGTAAGCCAGAAGCAGGCAAGAGAAGTGATAAAGGCATTTGTGGAAGAAGTGGTAACTCAGGTGAATAACGGAGAGCGCGTGAATCTTGTGGGGTTCGGCATATTCGAGCGCCGCGTCCAGAAGGCAAGAAAAGCAAGGAATCCTAGAACAAAGGCAGTTATTCACATACCAGAGAAGAAGAAATTTACTTTCAAGCCGTCTGGTAAGATAAAGTACCTGTGAGCATACATCGTTGGAAAGTTTTTCTTCTTTATATTTTATCTTTATGCAAGCATATCCTTTTGCTCCATGTAAAAATCCTTAAAGTTTGTATTCATTACCCTATCCATGAACTTCCTTACCCCGCGAGATGTGTATTTTGGATGGAACAGTGCTTCTGTGATTTCCAGGTTGAAGGGTAAAATTGCAGTGATCACAGGGAAAAGGGTGTGGAAAAACGTCTATGAATTTCTGGATATAAATGTCGAGGTTTATGCAATGGAAAGAAAGGGAACGAACGGAGAGCCCCGTCAGGAAGATGTAGATTCTGTGGGTGAATTTTTGAAAGAAGCAAAGCCAGAGTGGATTGTTGCGGTAGGTGGGGGCAGCGTTATAGACTCTGCGAAGTTGGGATGGGTAAAGTACGAAAATCCCACGATAACTTGGGAGCAGATATACGCGAGAGATATACCTGTTCTTCGAGAAAAAGCTCGGTTTGTTGCGGTGGAAACAACAAGTGGAACTGGAACGGGAATATCAGCGGCTGCAGTGGTTGCAGATGACAAGGAAATAAAGCACGGTATTGTGAGTCCCCTGCTCATTCCCGATATCTCTATTTACGACCCCAATTTTGTTCTGAGCATGCCAAAATCCGTAGCAATCTTCTCAGGGATGGATGCCCTTACCCATGCCGTGGAATCTTACGTTTCCAACGTGGATAACATTGTTGCAGATACCATTTCTTTTAAGGCAATTCAGGTGATATTTGAGAATATTAAATCCAGCGCGATGGGTGTTGAGGAGTCAAGAGGGTTAATGCACTATGCGAGCATGATGGCCGCTATGGGATTCACCAATTCAAGGCTTGGACTCTGCCATGCTGCAGCTCATAAGATAGGGGGAAGGTACGGAATAGAGCACGGAAAGGTAAATGCCATTTTGCTGCCGCATTTCATAAGGGCAACTGAAAAGTACACAGAGAGATTTAATGATATAGCCAGAATGTTGGGCGTGGAAGACCTTGCACATGCTGTTGATGAATTGAACAGGTATTTTGACATACCTCAACATATACCGGAACTGAAAAGTCTGGAAACCCTTGCAGAAGAGATAATGGCAGATCCTTTGATGAACTACAACCCCGGAAAAATGAGCAGGGAAGAGGTCATAGAATTCCTGGAGGCTGTTAGGGGGGATTGAGTTATTGAATATTCTTGATTATTATTTCTTACTATCGTTTTTTGTTGTTAACGTTGCTGCCGCTTCAGGCCTTGTTTTACACATGCTTTTTTTAAAAATTAGCCACTCCAAACAAAGGAGGGATTTAGCTGATAAATTTAAAAGAGGTGTGGTAAAAGGAAATCTGGTTAATTGCGTGGAGTGCTACTTGTGGACTGGTGAAATGGCATATCCTGTGGATTTGAACTGTGGAGAAGATGCTACCAATATGGATGATATGACTTCCAGCTCAAAAATTGATTTTTTATTGAGCAGGGAAACAACCAGATGGCAAGAATCTAAGAAAGAGCTCAGGACTCTTTTAATATATCCTCGTTTTTTAATACTGATTTTTTTCTTTTTGGTTATTCTCAGATACATACTTTCTCCTTCTCTAAACATTTCTTACCTGTTGCTTCTTTTTACTGCTTTATTTCTTCTCCTGTTTTACGAACTTTTCGTTGCACGTTTCTTGGTAAAGAGGTATATCGGTTTGAAATTCAAAATTGCACCTTATGACGCAAATTCTGATGATTTGGTTGCATTGGTTAAAAGGTATGCCGATACAGTTATCAGGAGGACCGGTAAAGATGAGTTTGAAATTGTGGTTCAGGATGCAAGCGTTGCTCGGAGTATACTTGAAGAAATTATGAGAAAAGATGAAAGGCACTCTTTTTTGTGATTTTTGTAATGTGCTGTGTTACTGCTCTTAGAATAACTAATGAGTATCAAGCTTCAAAAGTGGTAACAACTGCGCTTAACGTTATGGAAATAGGATCAATTTTAATTCCATCAGATTATGATATACTAAATGCCATGAAAGTTTAGCTTGTTTAGGATATATGATGGTTGGATTTAACTCACCTACTTTTGTGTGTATTCAGGGGGGTGTTCTATCAACGAATACAATACTGACAATGACTAAATTTTAATGGGGGATGTGCATCGCTACTGGTGACATAAGAGGGTTTGGCGTGGATATATCTATAGAATATTGTAGTGGTCATGATGCGGAAGAGATGGGATTCTGGACGTGGTGAAATAGTGTTTTTCTAACTCTTCCATTGCGCTTCCTTATATTGCTTTAACACTATTGGCAAGATAGAAGATATTGCAGCGGAGCAGTGGCTACACCACCAGTTTAACCTGCTAATAGTCAACAGCACTCTACTAGTATTAACTAAATTCACGCAGCGGTGGAAATTTCTGATAACTAAATGCTTGCAATCTATGGTTTTGTAAAGGCAAAGTTTAATTTCTCCAATGTCATACCCCCTTTATGTTCTCAGACAGGGTTCTTGGTATAGAGTTATCGGGAATACGCAAGATTTTCGATTTGGCTCAGGGCAAGGTTATAAATTTAGGGTTGGGAGAGCCAGATTTTCATCCACCGGAAGTCGTTAAAAAGGCCATAGAGGATGGCGTTCGCAAGGGTTACAATAAGTACGGACCCTCCAAGGGATTTTCGGAACTCAGAGGGTTAATAGCGGAGCATTATCGCAAGTATGGTGATTTCTCTGGAGATAATGTTCTTGTTACAGTTGGTGCCACAGAGGGATTTTTAGCCACACTTCTCAGCGTGGTGAATCCCGGCGATGAGGTTCTTTATCCTGACCCGGGTTTTGTCATATATGCGCCGCACATAAAAATTGCCGGTGGCAAGCCCGTGCCGTACCCGATATATCAGGAGAACGATTTTGTGCCCGCGGAAGAGGACATTAAAAAGAGGATATCTAAGAATACCAAAGCCATAATTGTGAATTATCCTAACAATCCAACTGGGGGGGTTATGGAAGATAAAGACATAAAGATGGTTATAGACCTTGCGGAAGACTACGATTTGCTGGTGATATCTGATGAGGTTTATTTCAGACTCGTGTACAATACCGAGCCAAAAACTTTTCTGGGTAAGTATGACAAGCTGGTATTCATAAATTCTTTCTCCAAGGAATTTGCCATGACCGGATGGCGCCTGGGATATCTAATTGCTCCAAAAGAATACATAGAGCAGATAGGCAAGATGCACTATTACGCAGTTGCCTGCCCTCAGAGTCCCATAGAATACGCCGCAATTGTTGCATTGAAGGAAGCTCCTGATTATGTAGAATTTATGAAAGAGAAGTTCAGACGCAGGAGAGATTTAATGTACAAACTACTTAGTGAGATAGATGGTGTTGAGCCAAATCTTCCCAAGGGTGCGTTTTACATGTTCCCCCGCGTGCATGTTGATGATGTGGTTTCTGTGGTTAAGGACACCGTTAAGAGAGGGGTGCTCTGCACTCCTGGTAATGCTTTTGGCAACAATGCGGAGGATCATATTAGGTTTTCATATGCTGCCAGCGAAGAAGATATTGAGAAGGGTATGGAAATATTCGCAGAAGTGGTTAAAAAACATAGAAAAAAAGAATAAGTTAAAATCACAGGTATTTTTCTCTTACATATTTTATGAAGTACTCAGGTTCTAAGTTCTCCCCTATGCTCCTTCTTACCAGCTCTTTTGGTGGGTAAATCGAGCCGTACTTGTGAATCTTGTTTTTCAGCCACTCTTTTATCGGCTTGAAATCCTGATTTCTGACGTGTTCTCCTATTTTGCCTATATCTTTTTCCATGTGACTTGCCAACTGCACAGAGAGCAAGGTGCCTATGGTGTATGTGGGGAAATATCCGATAGTTCCGTGTGCCCAGTGTATGTCCTGAAGAATTCCGTCCGCATAGCTTTTTGGCTTGATTCCCAGGAGTTTTTCCATTTCTTCATTCCATAGTTCCGGCAGGTCCTTTGCTTTTATTCCTTCGTTAATCATTATTTTTTCTATTTTGAATCTAACCAAAATGTGGAAGTTGTATGTCACCACGTCTGCTTCGGTTCTTATCAAATCCGGGCGCACCGTGTTGAAATACCAGTATATCTCTTCCGGTGAATATTCTCCTATTTCCGGCACGTGTTTCTTAAGGATTGGGTGCATGAGCTCGGCGAATTCTATTGACCTGCCTATGACGTTTTCCCAGAATCTTGACTGTGATTCGTGAATTCCCAAGGATACTCCTCCTATTATTGGTGTGAACATGAAATCTGGGTTCTGCTGAAGCTCGTAAAGAGCATGTCCGAATTCATGAACCGTTGATAGTACGCTCCTCTTAAAATCAAAACCTTCGTATCTCGTGGTAATTCTCACGTCATTTACTCCGAATTCAGTTGTGAATGGATGCGCGGATACGTCTATCCTTGACCGCTCTCCTATTGGAAAACCGAACATGCGGACAATTTCCTCGTTTACCCTGCTCATAGCTTTTGTGTCGTACTTTAGTTTTTCAAGGGGATGCTCCTTGGGAACCTTGTCTTCGGATAGTATCTTATCCAGAATTGGTTTTAGCTCGTTTTCCAGCTTGCTGAATATACTCTCAACATCATCGGTTGTCAGTCCCTCTTCAAACATGTCTAAAAGAGCATCGTACGGATACTTTTCGTACCCTAAGTAATCTGCTGCTCTCCTTCCAATATCCATTAGTTTATCCAGCCATGGCGCGAATTTGCTATAATCGTCTTTGTCTTTTGCTTCTTTCCATGCGCTTGTGGCCTTGCTCGTCGTCTCGCTCACTTCCCTGACAAATTCAGGTGGGAAAGAGCTGCTAATTTTAATATCTCTCTTGAGGACCCTGACGATGCCATTTTCTTCTTCACTTAAATTGTCAAAACCTGCAGCCTTGTCAACAAGTGCTACGAAATCTGGTTCTAACAGAAGTTCTTGGCTCATAACAGATAGTTCTCCCTCTGCGACGCTCCTTTCCATTATGCCCTGCTTTGGCATATACACTTCCATATCCCATCCCAAAACGCTGGAGGCGTGGTGTATCGCCCAAATCCTTCTGTATTTTTCCAGTATCTCCTTAATAGTTAGGTTTTCGAAAGCCATAAATATCGCCACTCTCCTTCATTACTGCATTATAAATAAACTTTTGCGGAGTGATTCAATTATTTTTGTAATGGCTTTTGCGTTCCATCATTGTATTTAAAAAAACACTTCGCTCATATCGTTATTTATTGGATTGCATAACGAACACTTATATTAACTTAAATTATTCTCCCGATGGTGATTGTGATGGATTACGGGAAGATTTTGCGGGTGAACCTGAGTTCCGGAGAAATAAGGAAGGAGGAAATTACGAGGGATCTGGTTGAGAAATATATAGGTGGACTGGGATTTGTTGCCCACTTTATGTATCACGAGATTCCCAAAAGTGCAAATCCACTTGGAGAAGAGAATAAAATAGTTGTAGCCCCTGGTGCTCTTACTGGATTTGGGATACCGACAGCAAGCAAGACCTCTCTGGGTGCAAAGTCCCCGCTCACTGGAGGATTTGGGAGGACTGTGGTAGGAGCGCCCATGGGAGTGGAGCTTAGAAAGGCAGGTTATGCTGTTCTCATAATTGAAGGGAAGAGTGACAAACCTGTGGTTCTCCGCATTGAAGATGATAACGTGAGTATTGAACCAGCAGATGAGCTCTGGGGTAAGGATACCCGTGAAGCCCAGAAACTCCTAAAGGAGAAATATGGAAAGGTGAGTACCGCTGTTATTGGACCTGCCGGAGAGAATCTGAGCAAGATAAGCGGTGTGGATTTTGAGGAGAGACAGGCTGCAAGAACGGGAATAGGCGCTGTTTTTGGCTCCAAGAAATTGAAGGGAATAGTGGTGAAGGGAACAAAAACCCCAGAGGTTGCCAACAAAGGAGAACTAATGAAGCTCATCGCAAAGTGGGCGAAAATAATAAAGGAGCATCCGGCAACGAAGGACGATATGGGATACGGAAGCGGAGAGTTCCTGCGCTGGATGAATCAGGAGCGTGGCACGTTCCCCACAAGAAACTGGCAGTGGGGCTATTTCCAGAGCTTTTACGATAATGCCAAAGAAGGAGAGCTTTTAGGTATAGACCCGTACTACTGGGTTCCTCGCAATAATCCCAATCATGAGCGTAATCCGTGCCCTAACTGTACCAAGCCGTGCTCGCAGGTATTCACTTTGAAGAAATACAGAGAGGGAGATAAGGTTGATGGTCCAGAATACGAAACCCTGTACTCTCTGGGTTCAGAGCTTGAAATTTCCGACCCTGATGCAGTTGCCTATCTTAATCTCCTTTGCGATCTGTACGGCTTGGATACTATATCTGCGGGTGTGACCATTGGCTGGGCAATGGAGGCCTACGAGAAGGGATTATTGACGAAGGAAGATACCGACGGCCTCGAATTGAAGTTCGGGGATGTGGAGGCTGCAGCGGAAGCTTTGCGAAAGATGGCATACCGTGAAGGCAAGCTTGGAGAATTGCTCGCGGATGGAAGCAAGGCCGCAAGCGAAAAGTTAGGAAAAGAGAGCTATAAATTTGCAATACATGTTAAAGGTCTCGAATTGCCTGCCTACGATGTGCGCGGCATAAAGGGCATGGCTCTTGCAATAGCGGTTTCTTACAGAGGCGCTTGCCACCTCACTGCCGGAGTTTACGGCACCGAGCTTGTGGGCAAGTGGTGGAAGTTTGAAGGTATCGATAGATTGAGTGCAGACCAAAAAGGCTTCGAGATAAAAATGCACGAGGACTTGATGCAAGTGTACGACGCTGCTGGAATATGCAAGTTCTCTCGCCATATGTATCTCTTGGAAGGTATCCCTGAGCTTATAAAGGCTGTTACCGGAGTGGAGTTCAGCAATTCCTCACTCATTGATGCAGGAGAGCGCATATACAATATCGCACGTGCTTTCAACGTTCGAGAAGGGCTCGGTCGTAAGGACGACACTTTGCCATATCGCGTGATGCACGACCCAATACCCAAGGGCAAGAGCGCTGGCTCGTATGTGAAGCCAGAAGAGCTGGAGCACATGCTCGACGAGTACTACATGGCTAGAGGCTGGAGCAAGGAGGGTATACCGACGAAAGCGAAGCTCGCCGCGCTGGACCTTGAAGACATAGCCGAGGAGCTCGGGGCGGGGCACTGATTTCTCTTTTATTTTATTTCTTGAATACCTCTTTTTAAGTGAAATAAAAATTAAATATGCTCTTTTTTATACACTTGTATGAACCTCGACGAAAAATTCAAGATGCTTCCGGAGAACAGGTGGGAGAGATACGACGCAAAGAAAATGAGAAAAAATAAGGGTGCTGGCGTTGTGGCAATATTATTAATTCTGTGGTGGTTAGAATTTCAAATGTTCCTATTAGCGATTGATTCTCCAATTGGGGGCATGTCGCCGGAAATCTTAAGCGCAATCTTTTCCACAGTTATAATCGCAGTAGCGATTGTGATTATATGGGTTGTTTTGAAGAGAATAGACACTCAAAAAGATGGCTGGTATTTTTCCGCATTTCGAGATAAGGGATTGAATTGGGAGACTCTCGTATCTTTTATCTGGGCATTTTTGAAAGAAAATGGATACATATTTGAACAAGAAAAAGTCCATAAAACCGGCACTCTGAAAATTGCGTACTTTGACCTCAAAGGCAAGGATTTCAAGATACGCCTCTGGTTTTCCCCAGTGGGCGGAGTTCCAGTGATGGAGATAGGCATCGGGCCGGAGAACCTCAACAACAGAGAGGAAATCGAAAAACTCAGAGAAAAAATAAGTGCCGCTTTCAGAGAGAAAATTGTGTTTGGCGAAGTATAATGCAAATTCTTTGATTTTTTAGTTTTAGAACTCTATTCTTATTTCCTCTCCCTCTTCAAAATCCCCGCCCAACAATTTTATTTTTTCCTGATTGCAATAAATACCTATTCCCCTTATTTTCTGCCCCTCTATTTGCATGGTAAAATCCGCAGAGAAAATTCCAATTTCTCCGTATTTCTTCTCCACCTTAAACTCTCTCCCAAAGAGATTGATTTTTTCCAGCTCGCCAAAGACTGCCCCGTATTTGTAATGAGGAATTCCTCCTTCCACCGGTGGATTTTCAATTGGTGTCAAGCCCATTCCCGAGATGCTTCGGGGAACGAGCCAGTAAAAATTCTCATGCTTCTCTTTCACCACAAATTCTCTTCCAGAGGATCTGGGAACTAACCTTTGAATGAGCGGAGTAAGAGGAAAAGCACCTCTTGCCCGTATCCTGTCTTCGCAGCTTCGAAGCTCGAAATGTGCGTGCTTGGATGACCACGGCATGAAAAATCCGGAGATAAGCATCTCTCCCAAAGGATCTCTGAGGGATAATTTGTCCCCTTCTTTTACATTTGGTCTCACATGGAGGACCTTCAGGCACACGTTATTTGAAATTTCAATCGCTATGACATAATCTTCCTCCATCGGCAGATTTTTAGGCGCTTTAACCCTGCGAATTTCCACAACTTTCCCGGATTCCATTGGAAAGAGGGGGAGCGAGGAAAAATAAACATCAACTGCCGCTCCTGAGCGATGACCCACATAGGGGCTATTGAAAAAAGAGTACCAAGAATCTCGAGGAACGTCGATGAACAAATCCCCGTAGCGAGCGATTTTCATATTACTCCCTCTCGAAGAAGCAATAGTAGCGGGTCAAAGATTTGTGAACTCTCACTGGAAATATTTCGCGAAGATTGAAGTATTTCTTTCCGATTTCCACCGCGCTGCGCTCCGGGAGCACTATTGAAACTTTATCCGTAACATCGGAGAATCTCTTAAACGCCCTTTCGTACAGCTCGTTTAGCTTTTCCCCCATGGATGACGATGACCTTCCGTAGGGCGGGTCGGTGACGATTGCATCGTAATTACCTTCTATTTCTCCCACATCCCTGCGGGTTAAATTTGCCTTCACGCCAAATTTTTTCAAATTGATTTCCGAGGCTCTGAGCATTCTCTCATCTAAATCGCTCCCGTGCATCTCCATCCCAATTAGCGAGCCTTCCAACAGTATTGTGCCCGTGCCGCAAAAGGGGTCAAGAATTTTTGCACCTCTTTTAACTCGAGCAATGTTTATCATTGCCCTAGCAAGACGGGGGTGCATGGTTATTGGGTAGGATATTGGGAGATTCTTTGATCTTCTAACTTCGAAGTCTTGCTCCACACCTTCTCTTATTTCTATTCCAACATATATGTTTTTACAGGCGTACACTCTCACTATATTTTCTGGATTCTCGAGATTTGCTTTTCCCTTGATTCCTTTCCCAAGCTTTCTTATAATTTCCCTCTCACTCCAGTTCCCGTTTTTTCTTACCCTTATTGCATAATCATTCAAATTGATGTTTAATGAAGGAACTTCTTTGCCCCAATAAAGAAGGGATGAGACACGGCGAAGAAGCCCAGCTCTTCTGAGAGGATAAGCACTCTCAGCGTTTAGTACGATAATCGGCTCATCAACCATGATAAATTTGTATGCCTTTTTCTCTCCTTCGAGTATGCCGCGCACCTCTCCGAGCAAAAATTCTGTGAGATTTCCCCACATTTCCGCAATGATTTCCATGATGCGTGCGTTATTGTGTGCTGAGATTAAAAACTTTTGAACTCTTAGATTTTGTCTTTGGTGATTTTGTTTTAAAAAAGAAGGTGTATCAAATTACACCCTGTAATTTAGCCGCTTTCACCAAGTTTTCAACCATGCACGCAGTGGTCACCGCTCCCACGCCCCCGGGCACCGGCGTGATTTTTGCCTTCTTTTCAATAGCTTCGAAATCTGCATCTCCCTGCAATTTTCCATCCACAACGTTGATTCCCACATCAATAACTATGGTGTCATCGCGAACCATGTCCGCCGTTAAGAAATTGGCATGGCCCACGGCCACCACCACGATGTCCGCGCTCTTAGTTTTCTCTTTAAGATTTTTTGTTTTGCTATGACAAACTGTAGGTGTCGCATGGCGGTTTAGAAGCATCATAGCCAACGGCTTTCCCACCACGGGGGTACGATTGATTATTACCACGTTTTTTCCCTCTATATCTGTTATGCTCTCTAAAATCCTGATAACTGCACGGGGTGTGTTCGGTGTCAAGATTTCATGCCCCAATAGAAGATATCCGTAGTTCACCGGGTTCATACCGTCCACGTCTTTTATGGGCGATATAGCGCTGTGAACCTTAATTGCATCGTATCTCTTTGGCAATGGGAATTCTACCATAATCCCGTGCACATCATCTCTTCCATTTAGTTCTTCAATTTTTTTTAGCATTTCTCTCTCGCTGTTTACCTTATCAATCTCTCCGTCAAATCCCAGTTTTCTAAGAGTCTTTATTTTTGATTTTGCATAAACTATAGATGCTTTATCCTCTCCTGCTATTATGGCGTGAAGGACTAATTTTTTGCCTCCTGCCTCTTCTACTGCCCTTTTCTTTATTTTATTTGCTAACTCTTTGCAGTTGATTATCACAATTCCCTTTATTTCAGGGAAGTAGTTAAAGGTTTTGGGAACGCCTTTGTGAAAATGTAGGTTTGGTATTGCGTTTTAAACAGCATCACCGATTTGCCAGTAGTGTTAGATTCTCAAAGAGTTTCTCATAGGTGTAAGAGATGTGTTTATCGAAAGGCTCAAACCGGTATTCCAAAGGAAATATCCCTTTCGTTTTATCCATTTTCTTTGGAAAGCCCTTTGCAATCAAAACGCCGCCGATTGCCTCTTTACCAAACTCCGAAATATAACCTTTCAGCTGCTCGAAATCCTTTCTGCTTGCTTTATTTGTCTTCACTTCAACCAGTATGTACTTGTTAGTGGCAATGGGATGCCTCAATTTGATGAATATGTCCACGTAACCCTCAGGCAATGCTTTCTCACCTAAAACTTCGAAATCCTCGGGTGAATCATCAATATCAAAATAATCTGTAATGCTCTTCATTATCTCCGGCTCTTTCAATTTTTTGCGTAGCAGCGATTGAAGAATTAACTCGCGAAAATAGAAGATTTCAGGAATATCCTGCTTATCCCTTTCAAAAGTGATTTGCGGAACGAACGTCTCTCCATTTATCTTCAATTTCTCAATCTTTCCATCGTATGGTTCACCCATGTTTGAAACGTTGTGGAAAGTTATACTATCCGCCTCAAAATGCGTTTTTCTGTAGCCCCCGCGCAAAAGTAAGTTTTCCGCCACGTAAGCGAATTCCGCGCGAATCATGGGCTCATCTATAATGCGCTCGGGTTTAAGGGACAGTCTAAATGGGAAATAATACGTGTTTCCTGACATTTTGAATGTCACCGGTGGCCAAGGTGGTAAATTCTTGAAATTTTTAAACGCCACTTTTCTCTCCACCCTGTAGAGATTTTTCACCTTTGCCCCGTATAAAAATGAAATGTAATCTCCTACCTCGATATCTAAAAATGTCCACAACCCATTTATGCTGTTGGTAAATCCGGCCATACCATATTTCATGCACAACTCCAAATTTTTTCGATTTGAAACGGAGACTAGGAAATAATCAGGGGCCTTGTTCATAACATTTCCTCCGAATACAGAATTGGTTTGGAGGTTATTAATTTTCCTCATAATCAGTTAAGTTTTTTTACCCCTCCCCCATGTTTCCCCATGGGTGAAGAAATACCTATGGCCATGG
>WAOD01000106.1 GCA_015521465.1 DHVE2 group archaeon | reverse complement strand
TCCATGTTTTCTCAGGAATTCAACTTACCCCCGTTGTTGAAAATTTTTAAATACTGGTTTTCTATCCCTTATTTGTGCCGCCGTAGCTTAGTAGGCTGGAGCGGCCGGCTGTTAACCGGCAGGTCCCAGGTTCGAATCCTGGCGGCGGCGCCTACATATTTCGATTTTAGAGGATTGTTTAAATTTTTCGTAAGGATTCGAACAATGTGCTATCTCTACACATTTACTATTGGTAAAATAGTCGCTCTTAACCAGAATTTGACCTCAATTTAGCCAAAACACTAGTACGGGCTAGGGACGCCACACAGGCGCTCCGCAAGCCAAATCTTACCAAGTCACCACCAAATTAGCGTGAGCTATAAAAAAATAGATAATTTTAGGAAAGACAGAAACAAGAAGCAGAGCAAGAAAAACACAGGGAAAAAAGAATAGCAGGAAAACATCAGATAATGAGTACGGAGTAAAATCTACCATAGATGTATACACCAGCGCAATGTACTATAAACATGGCTTCGCTAGCTATTAAAGCGTTTCCCCCTTCGGGGTCGCTTCGCTAAACGCATTAATAGCTTGCCGCCGTAGGGCGTTCGCCCATGGCGGCACCGCTTCGCTTTATTTTGTCCACTTAGAAGTATTAAAGGCCTCACCCTGACGGGTTCGGAACCTCGCCACGCTCCTACGGAGCGCAATTAGAGAGCGTGGCGGGTTCCGGGAGAGATAATATACCTTAACTCTGCTTTTAATGTATGCTCTTGTCTATTTTCATACCTATACCATCTTAGAGAATATTTTATATGATTCATTGTGATACTCTTTTATGTCGGGGGACTCTTTTGATATATCCTCTAGTGAAAAGGAGAAACTTAATAGAGTGCTTAGAGAAATTTTAGACCGTTTAAGGCACAATTTCAGAGACGCACACTCTTTAAATCAAGTATTGGTTGAAGGGGCACATTTCACCTCGTCGCATACCACCAGTAGACAGGAGCCAGAGGAGTTTACTAAGAGAAATATAATTGAACCATTATTTGAATTTTTAGGTTATACTACAATTCCTGAAACGAGATTGCCTACACCCGAAGGTTTGAGAAAACCGGATTATGTTATCTCCCCACCGGATGGAAATCCAATTTTATATGTTGAAGCTGAACCGATTAACCAAAATCTGTACGATAAGAGACACGGTGTTTCTCAGGTACAGTCATGGTTGATATCTAAAGCGGCAGATACCGAATATGGTATTGCAACAAACGGATTTGAATGGATTTTACTTAAATTTGACGCAGTAAACGTTAGAGTAAAGCCTATTTTGTATATAAATCTTCAAGATATCTTCAAAAAGTTATTGAATCCCCACATATTTATTGAGGATGAAAAAATCGAAGAGGCAAAGGAGAAGTTTTTGATTCTCCATAAAGATCACATTCTGCGCTTTATAAATGAGTATTCTGTTAAGTTGGAAGAGGAAAAAGAGGAAATATCCAAAAAATTCTACACTGATTATGTTAAGTATGTTTTTGGCTTGGATGAAAAAGGCAGACCTGTTGAAGGAATAAATCTACTTGATTCCATAAGACCTCCTGTGGGCAAAACCGATCACGATAAGCGATTATTTGCTGTAATACTAATGAACAGGCTGCTATTTATCAAATTTTTAGAGGAGAAAGGCATTGTAGAGAAGTATCTACTAAGAAACCTTTATGAGATATACAAGGAATCTACACCGATAGAATCTTTTTACAGAGTATATCTGAGGCCCTTGTTCTATTATGTGTTTAATAAGAGTCCCGATAACAGGCCATCCCATGTAAAGGAGAATGATTTTTACGGAAGTATACCATATTTAAATGGCGGGTTGTTCAGAGAAATATTGCCAATGGAGAAGGAATACGATGTGTCTAATGAAGGAATAGAACTAGTAATTGAGCAGCTTCTCGAGAGGTACTCGTTTGGTCTTGGTGTTGATTCAAAGATAAATCCGGATATCCTTGGTTATGTTTTTGAGAAAACAATAAACTACATTTCTAGAACCGGCACGAATGAGCAGAAGATGAAAGGCGCATATTATACGCCGGATGATGTTGTCAGTTTCATAATAAAGCACACCTTGGAACCTGTTATATATGAGAAGATGATTGAAGCGATGAGGGAAGTTGGTTGGAAAGAACCTGATTTAGCCCATATGAAAACCCTCAATGATGTATTAAGATATTTAACTTCAAAGAATGCACCTACTATCGAGAAAATACTTGAAAAAATCAATGAGATAAAGGTATTGGATCCAGCAGTTGGCAGCGGGCACTTTCTCACTGCTGCACTATCAGTAATTTTGCGGGTGAAGATATCTTTGCTTGACCTGATAACACCGAAGGATGAGGATATAGACAGATATCACCTTAAGAAAGAGATAATTACGCACAACCTGTTTGGCGTTGATATAGATGAGCATGCGGTTGAGATTGCGAGGTTGCGGCTGTGGCTCTCTCTTATAGAGGATGTTTCCAACGTGGAGCATATTGATACCTTGCCAAATGTGGATTTCAATATAATATCTGGAAACTCACTTATTGGTTGGGTTGATGAAAAATTAACAACACACCCCCTTGAAAATCTCGCAGAGGATGAGTATGTGAAAGGAGTACTGGAAGCTTTACGCCTATCTTACGAGAAAGAAATTGATGAAATAGAGGAACTTTTCAATAGGATGTCCCTGTCAGATACTATAAGAGCATATCAGAAACTCGTAAGTATTTACTCTAAAGAATCTGGAGATAAGGCTATCAAAATAAGAAACATACTCGAAAATGTGAGGAAAAAACTGTACAACATAATAAATTCGTCCTTTATCGACTACATTGCCAGTCATACAAACATACATCCTGATGAAATCAAGTTAAATATACCATTTCACTGGAAAATTGATTTTAGAAATGTTCTTGATAAAGGTGGATTTGATGTGGTTGTGGGAAATCCCCCATACATCGAAGATAGAAATTACAGCAAAGATGATAAGAAAATAATCAAATCGGTTGTAGTTGAAAGAAAAGGAAAGAAAAAAATAAAAACGGATATTCCTCTTTTCTATGAATCTAAAGACTGTGGAAACACTCACGCATATTTCATAGAGCGTTCCATAAAACTACTGCGCAATGGAGGTAGATTTGGCTTTATAGTTCCCATCGCCCTTGTCTCCACACCTCGTATGGGTGCGGTGAGAAAAGTCATACTCTCTAAATCATCTTATGTTGCATATTACAATTTTGACGATCGTCCCGGCAAGATATTTAGCGGGCTTGAACATTGCCGCTCAACAATAGTTATCACCCGAAAGGGTGAAAGCACGGATAAGGTAATTACATCCAAGTACCACAGATGGTACACTCGTAACCGGCCTGATTTGTTTAAAAATCTCCTCACTGTAGAATGGGAAATTAGAGACGCAAAAGAACTAATCCCCAAGATTGGCACAGAACTTGAAAAAGATATCCTTGATAAATTACATGATAAGGCGTCGGGTAAGCACCTTGGAGATTTCATAGTTGAAGACGGGGAAAGAGTGTGGTACCACAACGCACCACAGTATTGGATTCACGCCCATACAGATGAATACCTACCTAAAGCGGAGTACTATGATAATTGGAAAGAAGAAAAAAGCGATGGAAGAAATGTTATCGTGCCTATCGGAAAGCCAACCGATATTAGGATTACTGACCAGTACAAAAAGATTATAATTAATAAAAAGGATGTATATGTTGTTCTAACTCTTTTGAATGCTTCTCTATTCTATTGGTGGTTTATCTTGTGGTCAGATGGAAGACATCTTTTAGACAATCATATCAAAACCTCTCCCATTGATTTAGATAATTTTCCCAATGAACTGAGAGACAGACTAAAAGGATTAGGCAAGAAACTTATGGATGACTACGAGAAGAACTCTGTTATAAGATACAACAAGCGCAGTGGAGGATATGTTATAAAGATAAAAGAAATACACCCAAAACACTCCAAGTCTATAATAGACGATATAGATGATATTTTTGCGGAGTACTATGGTTTCACTGATGAAGAAAAGGAGTTTATCAAAAACTTTGATATAACATTTAGGATGAGTGATGCATTAGAATGAGCCAAGTTAAGAGAATATTCCGGGAGCTGCAGGGGATGGGGTTGATTGAGGAAAAAGTTAAGTTAGTTGCATCTAAAGATTGCCCAAATTTCAGAGCAGGCGCATTTAACAGGATTGAATACAATCCACGTTTTGATGATGTTGAGATAGATAGAGAATGTATCATGTTTGCATTGCTACACGAGAGAGGACACCAAAAAAGAGGATCCTTCCGAAGACCAGTTATTATGTTTTCTGGATTAATTTTTGGATGTTTTATATATTTACCTATTTTGATTTACTTGATCTATCCAATTTTAGATGTGCTCTCTTTCTTAAAGAGTTCATACACCCTTATTTTTTATATTGTTGCCGGTGGTATAATCTTTCTTGGGTTGTTATTAACTGTCGTACTCGTGGTAATTCTCTTTTCGAGGCTCTTTTTCAAAGTTTGGGGACATCGTGATGAGTATTATGCTGACCTCTGGGCAGCGGAAAGGTTATGTAAGCACTATGGAATATATAAACATAGAGAAAAACGCAAGCATAAAATTTCAAAAATTGATGTTAAAGTACCTAAATTCTCATCCAACTGTTGAGGAAAGAGTTGCGTTCATAAAACGGCATGAAGAGGAATGGGAATGTGGGGATAAATGAAATTACTAAATAGGCAGAATGCCTTTATGGTTTTGGGACTGAAAGATGAATGGTGGACTTTACATATACATAGATGAATCGGGAGACCTCGGCTATTCCAAGGGTAGCTCAAATTATTTTGTTATGGGTGCAATAGTAACAAAAAACAGAAAATGCGTGGAGAAAATACCCAAAAAAATAAGGCAGAGGGTTTTAAAGAAGAGCAAAAAGAAGGTTCTTGAACTCAAAGCAAACAACGGTGATGAGAGAGTAAGGACGAAACTCCTACAAGAACTATCTAAATGCAAAGATACCGCAATTGTTTGGTTATGGATAGACAAAAATAATACATATGAGTATGTAAAACGCACACCTCAAAACAAAGCATATCATTATAATTACCTTATGGGTAGAGTTGTTGAGCTTGTACCCTATGCTTTATTGAGCAATATTGGCGTGATAGAAATAGTAATTGATATGTACTACAAAGCGAAGGCAGTAAGAAGGGAAGAATTAGAGAGTTATCTAAAAAATGAGGTTTTCAAAAAGAAAACAAATGTTCATGTGGATGTGATCCAGAAGGATTCTGTAGCAGATAACGGACTTCAGGTTGTGGATTTTGTAGCCTATGCTTTTTTCAGGTGCATAGAACGCCAAGATTGTGTATACAAAGAAATTTTAGAGTCATCGGAGGAATTGACAATAATTACAAAACAGATATATTGAGAAAGAGTATTGGCGGACCCTAGGTCGGTACTCACGCGCACCTCAAGGTACGCACCGGGTCCTAGGCCTTACCCGCCCATGTTACACCTATGTTATAC
>WAOD01000105.1 GCA_015521465.1 DHVE2 group archaeon | reverse complement strand
TGCTCCTGCAACCCGACATTGAAAAATCTTTCAGGAAATTCGGCACCGAACATTGCAGTCTTTGTGCTTGTGCTGAGATCCGCGTCCATAACCACTATATCATCTCGTTCCTTGCCCAGCTCAACCAATGTTTCTCCGTAAGCTTTTCTCGGAGACTCGTAATCCCAATTCATATTCCTCGCCTCACTTCTTCAAGTTCTTTAAGAGCCTTCTCATATTCTTCCTCGCTCTGCGGCGGCTTACCGTGATACACAGGAGTATTTTCCATGTAGCTCACACCCTTTCCCTTAACAGTATGAGCAATAATAACGGTGGGTCTTCCACCAGTCTTCCTTGCTTCGTTCAGTGCCCGCATTATCTGCACAATGTCATGTCCGTTTATGGATATGACCCTCCATCCGAATCCACGCCACTTTTCTTCAAGGGGGTCTAACTCGACCATACGGTCGGTAAAATCATCAAGCTGAATCTTGTTCCTGTCCACAATGGCCACCAAATTATCCAGCTTACGGGTGGCCGCGGTCATGGCTGCTTCCCAAACATTTCCTTCCTCTATCTCCCCATCTCCAAGAAGCACGTATACACGGTAATCAAGAGAATCCATCTTGCCAGCGAGTGCCATACCAATTCCAGCACTTAGTCCCTGGCCAAGAGAACCGGTACACATATCCACCCCGGGAACCATTAGGGATGGATGCCCCTGCAAAAAGGATTCTACCTTGCGAAACTTCAAAAGCTCTTCCTCCGGAAAAAATCCACGCATTGCCAAAGCTGCGTAATACGCGGGAGAGGCATGGCCCTTGCTCAGCACAAAGCGGTCTCTCTGTGGCCAATATGGATTTTTGGGATCAACACGCAACTCATGAAAATACAACACTGCTAAAATGTCCGCGGCACTCAATGACCCGCCAGGATGCCCAGACTGGGCAGCGTACACCATTTTTATTACCCACTTGCGGATTTCATTGGCTTTCAGCTTCAACTCCCTTACCTTTTCGTCATTTATAGATTCCATGATACGGGTGTATCTCAAAGCACTTTATTAGGATTTTCTTTGATGATGGATTTACCATTTCCCCATGTGTTTCAGATATACCTCGCAGTAATCCCTGAACCTGCACCTATCACATTTAGACGAGCGATATTCAACCTGAGGAACAAACTCATTTTTCAAAAGACGCAAAACATCCCCAAGAGTTTTCTCTATTGCCCTCTCCTCTTCCCCTCCAAACTCGTGGTCGTAAAGTAGCTTGCTATTAACATGGCTTCTTATTTGAACCCTAATATCACGGTCCACATCGAACATGTGCTTGAAAGCGTAGGCATAAGCGTACACCTGAAATATCTGGCCATCATACACTTTCCTGCTTCTTTTATCGTCAATTATCACTACCTTATCTGGCCCAATTACAATCTCATCAACCTTGCTTATTAGCTGAAAATTATCAAACTGTGTTATGTACTTAACCTCCCGGTAAGCGTAAGATTCATTTTCAAAAGGTGCTAAAGAGAGTGCGTCCTCTATGCTCAGCTCCCTTTCAACCATTTTTTTATGCTCTTCTTCAAGAACCATGTGTGCTGCTGTGCCTTCTCTCATGCTCCTGGTAGGGGGCACCTCTACCTTTTTAACTCTCTCCAAATACAGCTGGTATGGGCAATACTTGTATGTCTGAATCCAGCTACCATTTATCGTTTTCAAAAAACGCCTGAAATAGGAATATCTCTTAGAGGCATCCTCTGGAAGAGACACTCTCACTAACCTCAACACTTCACCTCCGACATTACTTCATTAAAGTCTCCCAAATCTGGTGGAGCCACATAGGCAACTATAACTGATTCGTAATGCTCCCTGCAAAAGAATGCTCCAAAGTACATTTTGATTGTATCAGGCCTTCCCCAGCCGGGCAACTGGTTTAAATACCTCAAATGCACATCGTAGTCATCCATCACAACATCATGACTGCCAATAACCGCCTTTTTTGTACCCACAAGTACAAGGTCAATATCCGCGTGGTATCTCTTCTTTGTTTCATTTTCAATTATGCTCTCCATAGACCTCAAAATTTTGCTGTAAGTTTTATCAGGCAAGAACGGCGTTCTCACAGTAGACACTAACAGGATACCCGGATCCACTGAGCCCCTGACATAAACGCGGTAAACCACATAAGGCAAAGTGGAATAGGTTTTGTTTTCAACCTCAACATAGTTAGAATGTGAACTGTGTGCTGGAGCCACGGGGTATGCGAAAAAGGCCACGTAAATTCCCATCATTATAAGATAAGCGGACACGGCCGATATCACCTTTTTCCAGTTTACCTTCACAGGAACACCCCCGATAGATATATACCCATGGACAGGGCTGCAAAAAGAATTCCCTTAACTAACTTACCCCTTTTCTTTACTTTAATAAACCCGTGAAAGCCGCCAATCGCAATTATACCAAACGCAAGTGGCATTATCAAAGAGCCGGGAAAGCCGTATGCAACAAGCACCGCACCAATAAAAGTAAATATCCCCGACAACACTCCATAATACAAGTCTACCTCCCTTTCCCGGTACAGCCAGTAAGCGTTGTGACCAAGCACTGGAACGGATGTAGCTGCGAGGACAAGAACCGCAGGGTCCATGATTCAAATACACCATTCACGTACTTAACATTTTTTATGTCAGAAATCTTAAAACATACAAAAAGATAGAAAATAAAATGGTTTAAATCAATCCCACGCTTTTCAGCTCGCTTTTGAGCTTCTTTATCGCTTCCACTATTTCTTCCTTCTTCTTTGCACCGGTGCATACAACCTTGCCAGAGCCGAATAGAAGCAATACCACCTTAGGGTCCTCAACGCGATAAACCAACCCCGGAAACTGCTCCGGCTCGTACTCCACATTTTCAAGACCAAGGCTCAGAGCTATGTTCGTGAGATTGAGCTCCGTTCCCAAGTCGTAAACAGCAACTATATTTTGCACGACAATTTTGGGATTATCATATACATCTATACCCGCCTGTTTCAATCTCTTCACAAGGGTATCTATGGTCTTCTTGACACTCTCTATATCCTTCGCACCCGTGCAATTTACCTTGCCACTGCGGAAAATCAGTACGGCAGTTTTCTGTTCCTTCAAACGGTAAATAAGACCTGGAAACTGCTCCGGCTCGTATTCTGCACCATCTAAAGTGAGCGCTATTTTTCCAAGATCCAGTTTATCAGCAAGCGCAGTTGAAGCCACAATATTCTCAATTTGCACTTTTTCTTCTTCGCCCATTTATACCACCTTTATATAGGGTATGAGAACAACATATAAATACTTCATCTCTTAAAATAATTGGGCACAGAACATAATATACCAGAGCGGTCGAAAAACTGGCTGTGTTTCCTGTGGAAATCTAAAGGAAAAGGTAATATACTGTTTTTATATAATCGCACGGTATGCTCATTTCCAAGAGAGTACAGGGTATGTACCCCTCTCAGACCCTCGCCCTGGTTGAGATGGCTGCAAAATTTAAAGAAAAAGGATACAACATAATATCTTTGGCTGTAGGCGAGCCAGATTTCATAACACCACCTAACATAATAGATGCAGCCTGTAAAGCCATGAAAGCGGGAAAAACACATTACACACCCCCTTCGGGAATTAAGGAGTTGCGTGAGTCAATAGCTGAGAAATATCGCACCGTGAACGGCGTGGATGTGGACGCAAATAACATAATAGTAACTCCTGCAAAGCTGGCAATATTCAACGTGTTATCCGCATTCGTTGACCCGGGAGATGAGGTTTTGGTGCCTGATCCTGGATGGGTTTCGTACAGAGAAATGGTTAGATTTGCCAGGGGCAAGCCCGTTAGCATCAGACTGGACGAGGAAAAGGACTGGCGCCTTGACGTAGACGACATTGTTAGTAAAATTGACTACAAAACAAAAGTTATCATCATCAACACCCCCACCAACCCAACCGGTGGAGTTCTCACAAATGAAGACATAAAAGCAATACGCGATATAGTTCTGGATTTTGATCTTATTCTGATAAGTGATGAAATTTACGAGAAGATAATATTTGAGGGAGAACACATCTCTCCTGGTATATACGACGACCTGAGAATGAACACCATTATAGTAAACGGTTTCTCAAAGGGATGGGCAATGACTGGATGGAGAATAGGCTACCTAATTGCCCCGCACAGGTACATACCTGAACTTGAAAAGGTGCAGCAGCACACAATCTCATGTGCACCCAGCATGGCTCAGTACGCGGCTCTGGAAGCGCTGAAAACAAAAAGTTACGTGGAAGAAATGGTTGCTGAATTTAAAAAACGTAGAGATTACGTTTACGAGCGTTTGTCAAAGATGCCCGGCATAAAGGTAAGAAAGCCACGTGCAACTTTCTACATGTTTCCTCGCTACGAGCAAAATGTACCCTCAAAGAAACTTGCAGAAGATATCATGATGAAGGAGAAAGTCGCCATCACTCCAGGATTTGCTTTTGGAAATTATGGCGAGAATCACTTCAGGATTTCATTTGCAACCTCTATGGAAAACCTTGAAAAAGGACTGGATGGCGTGGAGAGATATATGGAATCAATTTGATTCTTTTCCTTTAGTATTCTCAATCTTTTTATCTTTGGTTCTCTTAGGTTTTTCCGGTGAATATTTCACATAGACCATAACAAATATTGCAGAGGAAAGAACTATCATTATAGTAAGAAAATCACCTGCTGGAAAGGTGAATATGAGATACTGGCTCCACGGTGGCGATGAATCCACAAATAGCATAACATTCTTTTCAACCACACCATCGTTGTAAACTAACTTTATGTGAAACGTGTAAATACCGCTGTTTGCATCTTGCGGTATGCTTACAGTGAATACTCCTTTTTTATCCCCGTGAATAACCATCTTTCCAGGGTTCGTGTAAAATGAATCACTAAATCCATAATAAAGGACACCATACTTGAAACTCCCGGATACACTGTAAGCTACTTCTATACTTTCTCCCGGGGTAAAAGCTCCTGTGGTGTAAGGAGACCTGCTAATAACATTTGCATCTATTTTTACGTAGTTTGAAAAGTCTATGCTCGATGAGGTTTGAATCGTAAAAGCGCCAGAGATTGCGATCACCTTTACCACATATTTCACGGGGGCAATATCAGGTACATGAACGCTTATGCTTCTGTTTTTTGTGATTATTCTGTAGAGAAAATTGCTACTTCCATCGTTGTATATCCCGTAAACGCTGTACTGAAATTCAGGACTTTTCATAACATAAGATGTCATATTCACATAAACATTGAAAGTATCTCCTGAATGGTACGATTCCCTGTCAAAATAAACATTTAAATTGGCATAAACTACCTTCTCGACCTTCTCCAAAGTGGCTATCTTGCCAGTGTTATTGAAAACATCACAAATAACAAACAGGTACCCAGAATAATTAGAAGGTACAGTGAAAACGGTAACGTTGTTGAAAGTGTA
Source organism: DHVE2 group archaeon (assembly GCA_015521465.1). Classification (GTDB taxonomy): domain Archaea; phylum Thermoplasmatota; class Thermoplasmata; order Thermoplasmatales; family Aciduliprofundaceae; genus JAADDK01. The sequence goes on along the minus strand of WAOD01000105.1, from coordinate 14,323 downwards.
GCGCTCGTAGAGCACCCTACTTCCATCTTTTGTAAGAATTTGAAAATGAAAATAAGCGTCTCTTATTGAATTAGTATTGATAACGCCAATTCCTATGCTCTCCCCAGAAAGGATGTACTCTTCCCTGTGACTTACTATCAAATAAATATCGTAATTCTTAGTAACATTAAAACTTGTATTCTCCTTCACTCCGGCAATTTGCACGGTTACATTAACAGTAGTTCCAGGTTTCCATGACTCTGGAATCTTAAAATTAAATCTCCCAAAGCCCTCATAATTGAGATTTAAATTAGTGATATTCCACCAGAGGTAGTGAGGAGTACTCACATGAATGAAATCCACGTGCAAACCACCCACGGGAGCAAAAATCTCCAAACCCACATAGTTTCCGGGATAATAGCCACCTGAAAAGGGCACAGCCTTGACGCTAAACTGAAAATAATCCACACCAATAACATAAACATAAGAAGTTGAACGTGCAACCTCTCCATTGTAACTATAGATGATGCTTATGCTAAAACTTGTATCACTTCCGGTGGAAATATTGTATCTTCCAAGATTAATTTTAAAATAGCCGTGAGAATCCTCAAGAGTTCCATTTGCTACAACTGTGCCGTTTGAAGAATACCTGAAAAACCATGTGCCGTTCCCACCTGAAACCACGCGCCCATTTTCTGAATAAACATGATATGTGACTATTATACTCTCAAAATTAAGATAGTTCCCCTTGTTAGTGCTCATATCAACATGTATATTGTTTTCCTGGCTCACATTAGCATTGACTGCAGAAATTGCAGGCATAATTGAAACAATTAGTATCGCGAGTACCGCTAAGACTACCCTGTGCATGCGAGAGTATTAATTCATACCTTATTTTAAGTTTTCCTGAAAATATAGCAAAAATGGATTCAATTAATCAACATTCACTATTTCGTCAAAGGAGTAATTTTCCCATAGCCTGTATTTCAGGGCAATTTGCAACTCCACAGGGGAAATAACCGGTTTTCTGAATCTGAGGTAATCATCGTATGTAATTCTTGGACAAGCAGTATTAACGTATGCATCAACATCGTAATAAAAGCTCTCCGGGACCACTCTGTTTGCATAAATAAGGTATGCCTCAAAACCTGCAGATTCTATCATTGATTTAAGAGTCATTGCAAGTCTCTCCCTCTTCTGCCCTATTTTATCGCTTATTATTATCCCGAATCGCTCAGCCTGCTCAGTCAAGGCAATTGCTCCGAACCTCTGCCTCATAATACGGTCTGCCTCTACCTCAACATCAGTTACAGTATTTGAAAACGGGTCAAGAACGTAAGTTTTCTTGCCAGTAGTTATTCTTACTCCCACACCATGGAACACTCCGGTACCCAACAGCACGAAGCAATCAACATCCATATCAACCTCTCTTGCCGCTGAGAAATTGCATCCAAGCACCTGCCCGGGGTACTTTACCCTCGAATCACCGTTCCCAATTAACGCTGTTATACCTCTTTTTTCAAAAAGAGCTTTTACTTCATTAACATGATTCACATGCTGCACAGATGCCACTATGCCCACACTATCGCATCTGTATTTTTCGATGAATTTCTCAACAACAGCATCAAATTTTTTATCGCTGAACATTTCAACAAAAATCACGTTTTCCGGATATCGTATATTTGGAATCTCCGAATGCCCGAATTGCACGGTGAGTTTATCCTCGTGAACAACTATGTCACAGGCACCGTAGCACGGCTCTGCAGACAGGAAAACATCAAAATCACTTAGCTCTTTAACTATGTCCCTCGCATACGTGATTAAACCATCAGGTAGCTGCAGCAGAACCTTGTTGTATCCCTTATCCATTATCTTATCTCTGAGTTTCTGAAAATCAACCATGTATGGAAGCATTAGATTTGAAATGCAAAGAGGGTTAAATTCTTTTCCCCCGAAAAGATTATTATAGGTGAGCGCATAACATCAACAGATGTTCAGATTTGGTCTTGCAGGCATACCTCTTTCATGTAAAGGTCGCACTTTAAAGGATGCCATTGAGGATACTCACAGGATGGGTCTTCACGCAATGGAAATTCAATTTCTAAGGGCAAATGTGCAGGAGCGTGCGGTTATAGATGAGATAGGAATGAAACCTAGGGAAGTTGACGATGCCATCATTGTGGAGACCCTTCGTCCCGACGATGAAGGAAATTACGTTCCGATTGGAATAGACAGGGAACTTGAGGAAGAGGATATCGTTCTGCAGCTTTTCTGGAATTTGGCATCAAGCTATAAGGAGCTAAACATTCTCAGCGAGTTAGCAAGAGAGCTTGATGTAAAGTTAAGCTTGCACACTCCATATTACATGGACCTTGTTAGCAACGGAGAGCTAACCGAGAAATCTATAGATTACATAGTTTGGGGGGGCATACTTGCAAACGAGATGGGCGCGGACATAGTTGTAAATCACATTGGCCTGTACGGTGGTTTGAAAAAGAAAGAAGCAATGAACAACGTGGTAAACAATGTAAAGGCAATAAAAGAAAGGTACAAGGAACTTGATTTAAGGCCAAAGCTGGGATTCGAAACATCCGGTAAACAGGACCTGTTTGGAACCCTCAACGAAATACTATCCCTGGTGAAGAAAGTCAAAGGCTTGGTGCCCATAGTAAACTTTGCCCACATTCACGCGAGAGAAGATGGGAAGTTCAAGGATGCAAAAGATTTTGTAGAAGTACTGGACAAGGTGAAAAAGTACATGGGTGATGAACACTACGTGGAGTTTTCTGGAGTGGAATACGAAAACGGAAACGAGCTGAGGCTAACTCCAATAAAAAGAGGTGATTTAAAATTCGAAACCTTTGCCACTGCCCTTTACGAGCAGGAGTACAATATACGGGTTATTTCAGCGTCTCCCCTTTTAGAACACGATGCAGCGTACATGAGAACCATCACTGAGAGAGTCATTCAGAGAAAGATGGGAAAGAAGGGAGCCTGATGTTTAGGGACGCGTACAGGTACATAATATCCAACACCAGCAAATCACTTGACTCCGTGAGTGATTCAAGGGTTAAAGAAGTGGTGGACATTATAGAAAAAAGTAAGCAAATATTTGTATACGGCTCTGGAAGAAGCGGCCTGGTCGGGAAGTTTTTTGCAATGCGGCTAGTTCAACTGGGATTTACATCATACTTCATAGGGGAAACCATAACTCCTGTAGTAACAAAGGACGATGCAGTAATTTTGATATCCAACACGGGCAAGACAAAATCAACATTGCTTGTGGCAAGTGTGGTTAAAAATATAGGCGCTGAAATAATCGCAATCACTTCCAACGCACACTCGCCTCTTGCCAAATACGGAGACGTGGTGATACATGTTAATATTCCGGAAAAAAACGGAAATTACGCGCCACTGGGTACAATGTTTGAAATATCCACGGTTATCTTGTTGGATTCACTGGTGTCTGAGCTTATGGAAAGAACATATCAGAGCGAGGAAGACCTGAGGAGGAGACATGCAATATGGGTTTGAAAATAAACATAACTGCGGAACTGCACCTCACCGAAGACGAAAAAAAGGTTATTGATGCTATTCACACCATATTCCCTGATGCGAATTGCACTGTGAATTCAGGAAACATAACCTGTACATCCTGTGACATCTCAACATTTGCCAGGCTTCTGAAAGAGCAGAGAATCAGAGATGCTGCCAGGTCGATTATGCTATCTAACCTGAGAGGCAACAGGCTCGTGTTTGAATTAAACAAGCAAGTAGCTACTGTGGGAAAAGTCAGCTTTTCGGTGGGTGATGTACCTTTAGGAGATATCAGGGTGGAGGTAATAGGCGAGAACCTCCATCATCTAATTGATGAGATTGCTCCGAATACCCGTCTATTATAGTCCCGCACTTTACACATTGTAGCTTTCCGTTGCCCAAATAAACGAATTTCTGGGAGCCACAGTTTGGACATTTAATATCAATCCATGGTGCCACTTGCATACCCTTATCTACTCTCTTTCTTCTATTTTTTCCAACCACGAAGAAATGCTGTAAAATTTTAATGGAATACGAAACGGTGAATATGAAACCTAAAACCACGACAACAATAAGTAGTACGGAATAAATCAGGTACAATCGCGAGTCAAAAGCCATGGGTATGGTCATGAAATCCGTGGTGAAGTGCATAAGTATGGACACATGCATCCCGTACTTCACATAGAGATAACCCATGGCTATTCCCGCTATGAAAGTGGGCACGAATTTCCACCAACCCCATGCGGGCGTGTGCGCTATTCCAAATATGGCCGCGGATATGAGTATGAAAGTTATTTCGGGAGTTTCAAATCTGTTAGTTCCTCCAAAGACATGCCAGAACTTTACACTGTCTCCGTATTTACTTCGCCTCAGCAATCTCCAGATGAACACGGGTATGCCAATAAATGCAAGCCTCGTTACAATCTCTTCGTACACTGACGCGTGAAGGAGCGATAGCATCTGAAAATACAGGGGTGTGTTTTCAATGCCTATTGAAGGTGTTTTCACGCTGAACATTCTCATTATAAATACCACTAAAATATCTAGGAAAAGAACCATGGAGAATATCTCCGCGTACTCCTGCACGGAATTTGTTTCGTACGAAAGTGGAGAGTGCTTCAGTTTGCGCAGATACTTTGGAAAACCCCTCACCATTAAAAGGGTGACGCTCGTTGTTATTGCAGCAACCAAAAACAGGTACCATCCGTAAGCTGCCAAACCCCTTACTATTGCGAAAAGAAATGGCACTGGAACCAGTATATAAAATGGAATGGCAAAATACTTGTCTCCAATGAACGGGATAATATACCAGGCAGAGTAAAACATGGTAACAAAATTAGTAAGGAGAATTAGTAGGATTACAAACGTGACCACTATCGAGGATAATTCCTTAATCGTGTGGAGGATTTTAACCATTGGCTGGTCATGTCCAACACCCAATTTATTATTTTCGCAGAACAACGTAAAATAAAAAATCAAACAATCTATATATCCACGGTAAATACCAGAGAAAGTTTAAATAACCTCCTAATTTAGAGTATATAATGAGTCCTGTAAATAAAGTTGCTGTTATTGGAATTTTAATCGTAATGATATTTGGAAGCGGCATATATTTCATGCACGGTAACAGCCCCAAAATCAATGATGATTTTAAAGTATGGATAAACAACTCAACACTGTATTACGGTAACTCGACGCACCAAAAAATATTAGGTAAAAATGTGAGCTGGGAACGGCACGTCTCGGAAGGAGGCAAAATATACCTTCTGTATGCAATGCAATCCCGTGAAATAAATACCTACTTCAGAGAATACAATGGAAACTGGAGCAAAAAAGAGTACGTTGGAGGAAGTTACGCAAACTGGTACATATCGCATAAGGGAATATTTGTATCTTCATCAATAAACCACAGGCCTTGGTTATATTACGAAGAAAACGGGACGTGGAAAGGGATGAAGATAAGCGATAAAGAATCAACAACCACTGCGGTATATTACGACGGGAAAGTAATAGTGGCCTGGAACTCCCGAAACAACTTGTTTGTAGCTTACGTTGAAAAAGAGAAAATTTCCCCTCCTGAAGAGGTGGAAAAAGGATATTTTCCAATACGCCATATTTCAATATTTTCACATGGAATTTCCGTAAAAGAGGAGTCGGAAGACTCGTGGATTTTCAAAAATTATACCACCATGGATTACACAGATTGGCAAATAATCAGTGAGAAAGTGGTGCCTAAAAAGAAAATATCGTATATGAATAGGGGATTTGCAACATTTCACAGAAGAGCCACGGCAAAATGGACATTCATGGTGTACATGGATGCAGATAACAACTTAAATTCCTCAAGCTACGGCGACATTGATGAAATGGAAAATGGCTATAAAGCATCTGCAAGCGGAGAGGTAAATGTAATTGTGCTCTGGGACAGAAATGGCAATGGCGATTCAAAGTTAATAAAGATAAAATCAGGGGGATACGATGATATATCATCTTCCGCCCCATGGATGAGCGCGGAGGTGGACATGGGCAATCCCCAGACCCTTGAAGAATTTGTGGAATGGACTGTTAAAAATTATCCCGCTGAGAATTATTTTCTGGATTTGTGGGACCACGGAGGAGACTACAGCGGAGCAATGTGGGACGACACTTCAGGAACGCATTTGAGCTTGGAAGACCTTAAAGAAGCGGCGGATAATATTAAAGAGGTTATCGGGAGGCCCATTGATATCTGGGGCTACGATGCTTGTTTGATGGACGCTGGTGCGGACAATTATCAAATCAAGGAAGCAGCAAATATAATCGTGGCTTCCGAACATACCGAAGGAAGCGATGGATGGGACTACAATGCCATACTAACCAATTTAACGGAGAATTACGATCAAAACCCGGAGCAGTTTGCATACAGCTTTGTGGAGCATGTTGATGACGAAAATGACCACCAGAGCGTTGTAACCATGGCCGCAATAAACGTTACACGGTGGGATTACAAATTTATGGAAGCGTACAACGAATTAGCGCAGGCAATAAGAAAGGACGCGGGAACGGAAAACTCAGAAATAAGAGCGGCATTCAACGACACAGTATCTGCTGATTCCCAGTACTGGGGCAGTGGAAAAGATGTTGGAGATTTTGCAAAACAGCTTTTATCCCATGTTAACAACACCCAGGTAAGATACTGGGCAAACAGATTAATTGAGAACGCCAGTTACAGTGTCATAAATTTCTACGATTACGATACTTCTTCGAGAAAAATAATAATGGCCGAAACGGACTCAGAATCACAGGTAGATTCTTCGTTTTACATATTTAAAGAAACAGAATGGGATGAGATGCTTCACCAGGTTTACACCCTGAAAACAAACGATGATGACGAGGCACCATCCTGCTCAATTGAATCTCCCGTTAATAACGGCAGCTTTCCAGAAACAGCAACCATAAAAATATCAGGAAACGCCAGTGACCCAGATGGCACTGTGCAGGAGGTTGAGGTAAAGATAGACAGGGGGAATTGGATGCCAGCAAATGGAACAGCATCATGGACGTACAGCTTGGATCTCTCTAATTTAAGCTTGGGACAGCATCACATATTCGCACGTGCATATGATGGAAACCTGTACTCACTATATTCCTGCATAGTAATAAACGTGATTCAAAGAACCGATTTATCTGACCTTGTAATTAACTCATCAGACATTCGTCTCAGCAACATCACTCCGGAAGAGGGAAAAATGATTAACATATCTGCAACTGTGCACAACACGGGAAACAACAACTCTTATAATGTCAACGTTTCGTTCTATGTAGATAAAATTGATGAAGAACACCTGATTCGCACAGTCAATTATGGAAACATAACTGAAGGAGGATCCGTGACTGAAAACATATCGTGGAGCACCACCGGATATGCCGGTAAACACAGAATATACGTTTATGCAGATTCTACTAAGAGCATTGCAGAACTGAACGAAAGTAACAACATAGCATGGAAAAACATCACGGTAATGGGTTATGCCATAAACATGAGTTGCAAAGACAACCAAAGCGAGATTTCAATAGGAAACGTTGCCCGCTATGAGATATTCGTTAATAACACTGGAACTTACGAGGACACATACGATTTGGAAATTACCGCTCCTGCAAACTGGTCCGCTGAACTGACATCATATACAGTAACTTTGCAGCCGTATTCTGGTACCATGGTATATTTGTATGTCAAATCACCTGAGAACGCAGTTTCCGGGGAGCGTGCAGACATCACGGTGACGGGAGTTTCAGAGGGAAATTCATCTAAAAGTGCCAAAATTGTAACCACCACAACTATAAGACCCCCTATTCTACTGGTAGACGATGATGGTGGTGCAAATTTTCAGGAATACTTTGAATATGCGCTTAATGATGACGGTTACAAATATGATGTGTGGAACGTGTCTTTAAAGGGTTCTCCATCTTTTGAGGAACTTGAGAACTACGAAATTGTCATATGGGAAAACGGCGCAGAATACAGGGACACACTAACAGCGGGAGATCAAAAAAACCTGACGTATTTTCTTAAGACAGGTGGAAGGCTGTATCTAAGCTCTCAGGACGTTCTGTGGGACCTCACCAATGGTGTAAACGGATATATAAACAACGAATTCATAAAAGAGTATTTTCAAGTGACTTACGTCAATAATGATGTGGGGTACAATCAGGTGAGCGGGGTTAAAAATGACCCGATATCCGGAGACTTCTCATTAATTAACTTAACATATCCCCAGGGAATAACTAATTACGATGACGAAATAAATGTGAGTTCTTCTGCGAGCATGATTTTCAAAAACTCTTCATCGGGGAACGCTACAGCATCAAGGTACAATTCGGGATTGTTCAGAACAGTCTTCACGGCGTTTTCATTTGTTGCTGTGGAAAATAATAACAATACTACAGGCTCTCTGTTAATGAATAACATAATAAGCTGGCTGATGGTCTCGGGGGATAAAGCCCCCCAAACACCATCTGCACCTGACGGTCCGGACGAGGGAGAAACAGGAGCTGAGTACAGATACACAACCAGCACCATTGACCCGGACAACGATACGGTGGCGTACATTTTTAATTGGGGGGATGGAAACGTGTCCGTGACACCTTACGTAGCCTCAGGGAAAACGGTAAATCTGGCACACAAATGGCTCAAACCGGGAACTTACAATGTGAACGTTCGTGCCATAGATTCAAAAGGTGCCATATCTCCTATATCGGATAGTTTGAAGGTTACCATCAAAAGTAATACCTCTGTAACTTTGCTCACACCGCTTAACAATAGTGAAGTGGAGGGGGAGGTGAATATAACTGGACTGGCATCAGACCCGATTTCAGGAAATTTTGACGAGATATGGAACATGAATTACGGCAGCGCTGTTTTACACGGTGCACAAGCAATAGGTGATGTAACTAACAATGGAAAAAATGACCTGTTAATTGGAGGAAACAATGGTCTTATACGAGTATTCGAATGGAACGGCACAGATTTCTTAGAAATAGGGAACATCACCGACCCGAGTGGAAAAGGGGATAATCCAGAAGGCTACGCCATAGGGGATTTAAACGGAGACGGTATTAAAGATATTGCAGTTGCATGGAAATACGATTTTTCGGCCTTTGAGTGGAATGGCAGTGCATTTAGAATTATAGGAGACATATGGGGTAAAAACTCATCCTTTAATTTCACAGGGTGCGCAATAGGTAATGTAGATGGGAATGGAAGCAATGAAGTGGTACTTTCATTCAAAACACTTAACGGCACTTCAGAAATAACGGTGCTGTATCTGGTAAACAATACCTGGAAAGAAAAGGCAGAGTGGAAGGATCCTTACGAGAACCAGTCTGCTCCTGAGGTTAGCGTGGCAGACTTGTACAACAGCGGAATCGACGAAATAATTGCCACGCCAGGTAATCAGGCAGTTGTACTGCAATGGGATAATAATTCTCTGGTTGCACATTACATATGCAAGAATCTTCCAGAAAATGCATCTGGAATAGCCATTGGCAATTTTGATGGAAAAAGCAACGATGAGATAGCAATAGGGCTCGAGAGCCCTGAAATTTACATCTTCAGGTGGAACGGAAGCGCATACAATGAAATTTACAACAAAACATGGAGAAACGAGTCGCCCGTGTTAACCGCCATCGCCGCCGCAGACATAAATTTTGATGGAATCACGGATTTGATCGTTGGAACTAACTTCATACACGTGCTTGAATGGAACGGTACCAGCTTCAAAGAGATATATACTTTAAACGCAACGGACATGGGCACGTTGTCGGCAGTGTACGCGGGAGACTTGACAAACAATGGAAAAGAGGACATTGTTACTGGCAATGTACAACCGGATAATAACAGCGAGTTTCATGTTAGAGTATTCCAGTATCACGACGCAATTAGCAAGGTAGAGATTTCAATAGATGATCCATCTTTCGAGAATCCGATTAAAGTGAACGGGACAAATAAATGGTATGTGTTGTATAATTTGTCATCGCTGGGTGGTGGATATCACAAAATATACGTTAGAGCGTACAATGGATACACATACATTGTAAGATACTACGTGGTTTATGTGCCCGAAGAGGTCCCGGAATTTACGTCTTCCGCAACACTTATCATCCTAATTTTCATTTTTATGCTACTCATCAGGCGCGGGAGACGAATATTTTAATTTTTCTGCCATCTATTTCCCATTCTTTTTCGTATTCTCCATCATTGCCCTTTTCAAGCTCAATACTCTGAGTTTCTTCCATTATGCGACGGGCGTATTCCCTCATAATTTCCTCCAATAGACTGTCTCCAGAATATTTAGTAATTATCTTTGCATCGTACTCAAGATTCATATCTTTCCTCATAGTTTGCACCCGTCTTATTATTTCTCTCGCAAGACCCTCTTTTCTAAGCTCTTCCGTCACCGTGGTATCCAAATATATAACAATGGGCAAACCCTCAACATTTATGGCCTGAACGCCTTCCTTGGGTCTTTCGAAAAACTCCACGTCATTCTCTGTAATTGTATAACCCATTATTTCAAGAGCTCCTTTCCCCATTTTTTCTCTGACTTCAGCGACGGGCATTTTGTTCATCTTTTCAACCACTTTTTTCAAATCACCCTTTAGCTTGGGTCCAAGAGCACGATAGTTTATCTTCATTTCAAGATTTGTAAGTTCACTCATATCTCCTATCTCAATCTCCTTTACATTAATCTCTTCACTGAGCACATCCATAAATTTAGTCACTATTGGCACGTATTTTTCCTCACAGGAAACTATCATCTTGCCAAGGGGCTGCCTGAGCTTTACGTTTGCAAGCTGCCTTGCGCGTCTTCCTGCCTCTGCAATTTTTATGGCCACGTTCATCTCTTCCTCAAGATTTTCATCTATTAGCTCCTCTTTTACCTCTGGATACTCCTCAAGATGCACACTTTCCTTATCTCCAAAAAGCTCACCGTATATAATCTCGGATAAAAATGGAGTGAAAGGAGCCATCACGAGAGATAGAGTTTTAAGAGCAATGAATAGTGATGTGTAAGCGCTTCTCTTGTCCTCGCTCATCTCCTCGCGCCAGAACCTTCTACGGGACCTGCGAACGTACCAGTTACTCAACTCGTCAATTGCCCTCTCAATAGCCCGCGTGGCCAGGTGCACATCGTAGTTATCCAAGTGCATGCGAACATCTTTTACCGTGGAATTGATTCTTGAAAGAAGCCATCTATCAAGTTCGTTTTTAACTTCGAAAAATTCGCCACGATAGTTGTCCAACTCCGCATTTTTCTTGAAAAACAAAACTACATTCCAGAGTGTACCTATGGTTTTCTGCATGTACTCACGTACCAGCGATTCGGAGAATCTACGGCTCTTCCAAACAGGAGAAGAGTAAAGATACATCCTTACTGCATCAGCACCGACTTTGTTAATAATATCCATGGGGTCCACGGCGTTGCCCTTGGACTTGCTCATCTTTTCTCCATCCTCGTCAAGTATTAACCCTAAAGTAAGCACGTTCTTATAGGGCGCCTTGTTGAACACAAGTGTAGATATGGCCATTTGCGTGTAGAACCAGCCACGTGTCTGGTCAATACCCTCAGTGATGAAATCAACAGGAAACGCATTTTTAAAATCATCCTGGTTCTCGTACGGGTAGTGGAACTGGGCGAATGGTGCGCTCCCTGAATCAAACCAAACATCAATCAGATATGGCTCCCTTTTCATTTCCTTGCCACATACAGGGCATTTTACACGAATCTCATCAACCCAGGGCCTGTGCAACTCGAAATCCTCGGGGATCTCGCCCTCAACATGCTTTAAAAGGTCCTCCTTTCCAGATGGTACGAAAACATGACCGTCGGGGCACTTCCATATTGGAAGCGGGGTTCCCCAGTACCGATTTCTCGATAGCGCCCAATCTTTTATATCTTCAAGAAAATTGCCAAATCGCCCGTGTTTCAAGTGCTCTGGCTTCCAGTTTACAGTTTCGTTATTTGCAATCAACTCATCTCTCTTTTTGCTCATCAAAATGTACCAGGTATCCAGAGCGTAGTATAGCAAGGGAGTGCCGCATCTCCAGCAGTGCGGATAACTGTGCTCTACAGTTTCCTTCTTAAACAGCTTCCCCTCCTCTCTAAGCCACTTAATTATCAGAGGGTCTGCGTCCTTTACGAACATACCTTTCCAAGGAGTAGCTGTGAATTTACCCTCTTCGTTAACCGGCTTAATTAAAGGCACACCTTCCCTCTTGCACACGAGATAATCGTCTTCTCCAAACGCAGGAGCTATGTGCACTATGCCCGTGCCGTCCTCCGTGCTCACAAAATCCGCAGTGGTTACGTAGAAAGCATCGTATTCTACCTTTATAAAAGGCATCAGCTGCTCGTATCTCATGCCTTTCATGTCCCTTCCCTTCATCTGCCTGATAATTTTAGCATCACCCAGTATGGCTTTCAACCTTGCCTTCGCCAGGTAGTACCTAATTCCATCCTTTTCCACTAAAACGTAGTCAATATCTTCTCCAACTGCAAGAAGGAGGTTTGAGGGTAGGGTCCATGGTGTTGTTGTCCATACAAGAAAATAAGCATCCTCATCTTTTACCTTGAATTTTACATAAACAGAGGGGTCTTTTCTAATTTTGTACCCCTGGGCAACCTCATGACTGCTCAGCGGCGTACCGCAGCGGGGACAGTACGGTACTACTTTGTAATCTTTTACAAGCAATCCCTCATCGTAAATCTTTTTAAGAGCCCACCACACGCTCTCTATGTAGTAATCCTTCATAGTCACGTACGCATTTTCAAAATCAATCCAGAAACCTATGCGCTTGGACATTTTAATCCATTCATCGCGGTACTTGAACACGCTCTCACGGCACATCTTGTTGAATTTCTTTATTCCGAATTTTTCGATTTCCTTCTTGGAATTTATACCAAGCTTCTTCTCAACTTCAATCTCAACGGGCAAACCGTGACAGTCCCAACCCGCAATCCACGGGTATATCTCGTGTCCGGTCATTGATTTGTATCTGAGAAAAACGTCCTTCACGGAGCGGGTGAGCGCATGCCCCATGTGCGGCATACCGTTTGCAGTTGGCGGGCCTTCTAAAAATATAAACCTCTTTTTGCCCCTGTTTTTATCGCGAACCTTTTCGAAAATTTTTTTATCACCCCAATATCGGAGTATTTCCTCTTCCACCATGGGAAAGTCAGCCACACTACGAATTTCCATAGAATTCAGGAATGTGGAGAGGATTATAAATATTTCTAATAGCAGGGCAAGTTGCAACTCTACAAAAAAATAAAATAGGAAAGATTAATGCACAAGAACAAGAAATTTGATTTTGATAAAGAGCAATGAAGAGAATAAGATTAAAGAAAATCCGCACAAAGGCATAAATTAAAACGGGTTAAAAGAATAACCGAGCAGTGGATCCGTTTCGTGCAGAGGGAAATAGTGAAGATCGTAGGAATACCCAATAAATTTGCAGTAGATTCCACGGATATTCAAATTTATTATCGTTCGTATTACTACACACGTCGAATCGGAAGGAAAGCGAGAAGAGAAGGTGAGATAGTTACCAAATGGTATACTAATGATTCTCCTTATCTCATCCCTCTTTTGGATTGTGAGAAAATAAAATAAGTCTATGCGGATAAAGGCTAAGACTCTTTACGAAACATACGATTTGTTCTTGAAAGGAAGGAAATACTATACATTGTAATCCGTGAGAATGCACGTAGTGGATTGCGTAAACGATTACTGAAAAATGGCAAATCTCTAAAATGGAAGAAAAAAATACTCGCATAGAAATATCGTGGAATCTGTATTCCATTCTTTCTACATCGCTTCTAAACTACTAATGTTTAAAGTACTCTCTTACGATCTTTATATTTAATCGTTGCTCCTTTTTATCTCTCTTTTTTCATGTTTCTCAAGGAATTCAACTTGCCCGACTGTGGGAAAAATTTATATATTGCCATGGTTTAAGCCTCCTCGCCTGGTGATTTTATGGAATACACAAGATTTGAAAAGGCAAGGATAATCGGTGCTCGCGCACTTCAAATAGCGTTAGGGGCTCCAATCCTGATTCACATCCCTGGGGATATGTATGACCCGCTGGATATTGCCATATATGAATTTGAGAAGGGAGTTATACCCATAACCGTAAAAAGGTCTAAATAGTGAAAGTTTCTCCATTTTTAGGTGTTTTCACTTCAAAACCTCTTTCTCTCAGGTCCCTTGCAAGTTCTTCTCTGTTGTCTCCGTGCATCAGTATTATCGTATTTGGATCACATTT
>WAOD01000104.1 GCA_015521465.1 DHVE2 group archaeon | reverse complement strand
GTCCATATTGTTAAATACTTATATTTTATAATCCACTTATTTTTGGGTGGGTGTATTGGAGTAATTTGATACTTTGAGTACTTTATTATGTTTTTTATGTGCTCCGCAACGCCCCCAAATCCTCCTGCAAATCCAATGCCAATCTTTGGATTATTTTTATTTTCTATACTCATTATGCGGTGATAAATTTCAAGAAGATAAAGCTTTTTATGTTATTTATCTTTACACAGAATATCGTATAAACTGTTCCTCTACGCTACAGAAATTTTTAAAAAATCCTACATCACAACGGGGGAAAATATAATAAAACCAAATTACATGAGGCGACTAATGGCGGACATAATAGAAGGTGTGAAACCCACTCGCATGCAGCTTCTTGAGATTCGAAAGAAGAGAAAGCTGGCAGAAAACGGTCACAAGTTGCTAAGCGAAAAGAGAGATGCGTTGATTTCTGAATTTTTCAAAATTATAGATGTTCGCAATTCACTCAGAAAGAAGGTCGAAAGTTCATTAAAAGAAGCTTTTTCAGATTTAATTGATGCGGAAATGATAATGGGCAGGACTTCTGTTGTGGATGTTGCCAGGCAGATTGAGCCGATGGACGAAGTTAAAACAACCACTATGAACATAATGGGTGTGCTCACACCCCAAATGGAAATGTTTTCGGATAAAAACCAGCTTGAGTACGGATTTTTACATACATCGGCAAAACTGGATGAAGCAACTTTGAAATTCAGGGATATTATGAGAGACATAGTGAAGTTGGCAGAGGTGGAGGGTACAATAGAAGACCTTGCAAGGGAAATAGAAAAAACAAAGCGCAGGGTAAATGCCCTGGAGCACATTTTCATCCCGAGGTTTAAAGCCACTGAGAAGTACATAGAGCTCGTTTTGGATGAGAGGGAACGCGAGGATTTCTTCAGGAGGAAGAGAATAAAAAGTATCCTGGCGGCGAGAAACAATGCTTAAATCCATACTGAAACCACCGTCAAATTATGATATAGATGTAAAGCGCAGGGTGAAGATATACAGATTACTCCTATACTCTCAGATTGCAGCTACTGTTCTTATGGTTGTGGGATTCATCTTTTTTATTTTAATTGTTGCCAAAATCGTTGAGATTTAGGTAGAAATGTTTTTATCGTAGCGAAATTTCAGGCAAACTATGAGTATGAAGATAACAATGAGACACATAGAAGGTATGAGGTTTATTGGTGAGACAGATACACACTCAATAGTTTTAGAATCGGATTATTTAAATGTGCAAAAGGCTGTGGCACCTATGGAGGCATTTCTTCTCTCTTTAGGTGGATGCACAGGTATGGACGTAGTTGCAATTCTGATGAAGATGAAGCAGCCTCCAAAAAAATTCAGGATTGAGATTGAAGGAGAGAGGGCACAGGAGCACCCTAAAGTGTACACCAAAGTCTATATTAAATACTATCTTGAAGGCGTTGAATATGAGAAAGCGAAAAAAGCAGTGGAGTTATCTCAAAATAGATACTGCCCGGTAAGTGCCATGCTACGCCGCAGCGGATGCGAAATTGAATACGAGGTAATCGTGGATTAAGTGTCCATAAAAGTTAGCATTGCCCTTGCCATTGCAATCTTGGAGTCACCTTTCAGAAGCAAAAATGCACGTGCCATGACTAACAATTCATTTTTTTGCTCCTCATCGATTATTTCAAATTGAGGTACCTTAATAGCACTCATCATAGTTATTTCTCTCAACCATATTTTAAAAATGCTCCGTGGTAATAATCTCTGGAGATTTTCAAAGTTAATAATAAGCCCCTCAGCCCGCCCGTCTCTCATCACTGTCAGCTAAGGCTGAACTCATCATCGGGGCATGGGGTTATGCATGCGCACATACTTATTTTTTGGGAATGATTTTCTAAATGGTTTAATAAATTAATTCCATGTAAGAGTGATGCTTGAAATTTCAAATCTTACCGTTAAATACGGAAACTTTATTGCAGTTAACGGAATAAGTTTTGAGGTTAAAGATGGAGAAATTTTTGGGCTTCTTGGCCCAAACGGAGCGGGCAAAAGTTCCACCTTGAAATCAATAATGAGATTGGTGGATTTTCAGGGGAAAATCAAGCTTTTTGGCAGGAGAATAGGGGTTAAAGAGATGAACGACATTGGGTATGTGCCGGAGGAATTTATGCTCATAGATTCTCTAACGCCCATGGAGTTTTTTGAATTTATTGCTTCAGTGCGCAGGATTAAACGAGATTATATGGAGAGACTTAACAGGCTCATTTACGGTTTTGGCATAGAAAACCATGTGAATAAGCCCATTGCAACTCTTTCCATGGGTACCAAGCAAAAGGTCCAGATTATTGCAGCGCTCATGCACAATCCTCCTTTTTTGATTATGGACGAGCCACTCAACGGTCTTGATGCAAAATCCACCAGAATTCTTAAAGAAATTCTCCGGTTAAACGTTGAGAAAAATGGGGCGGTTCTTTTTTCCACACACATAATGGAAATCGCCGAGGAGCTCTGTGATAGAATTGCTGTGATTAACCGCGGAAAAATAGTTGCCGTGGGAACGATAGATGACCTAAGGGCAAAAGCCAAAACGGAGGGCACTCTTGAGGACATATTCCTGAAACTCACTGGAGAGGAAGAGAGTGTTAGAGGGATTGTGAATGCGCTTTCCAGGTGAATTGTGGAAGCTTTCGGGTATATTCTACCAGGAGCTGTCTTTCAAATCTCTGCTTGACATGAGGAGACCCAATGCCAGCGAGCTTACTGTAAGAAGAATACTCTCAAAATCAAATACTTCAATGATAATGAACAAGATATTTCTATCTCTGGTGTTTTTATTATCGGGGATATACGCAGTTTCCGAGAATACAATTATATCATATAGCACTTATTTTTTAATGCTCACCTTCATGTTTTCTCTCTTTTTTCTCCAATCTGTAACTTATTTTTTTCAGGTTAATTTTGATTTGCTAAAAACTCTGCCAATAACCAGGAAAAACCGTGAGAGAGTGATATTTTTAACGTTTATACGAATTTTTGATATACCTCTGGTAACTAATATCGTAGCAGTGCCACTGGTGGTACTTTTGGGTCCGGGGGCTTTTGCGGCTATGGCATCTGCTTTAGGGGTGCTCATCGCTGAGGCTTTTTCCATTTTAATAGTCACATATTTCTCCAGGTTGTTTTATCAAAAGCTTGCCTCACCTACAAGGGGATGGAAATCAGCCATGCGTTTTGTTTTCATAGTTATATGGGGAACAGCCTTTTTCATGCTCTACGCGATAATGATGTGGATGCCCATAATCTTGCACATGCTTAGAAAATACAATTATTATATGCACGAATATAAATTTGCACTCATGATGCTTTTTCCATTTAATGTCTCTTATTTGATGCTTTCACCAGATATATTTTCTCTTGTTTCTACGATTTTTTTCCTTCTCTTAGGATACCTTTCAATCCGCTGGGTGATGCGTGTAATTGGCGAGAGAGTTGCTATAAGTTATGATTATGAAAAATATATGGAAATTAAGGTTAGAAAACCTGTTGCCGCGATGGTATTGAAAGATTTTAGGCTCACAACGAGAAATCCCGGACTTGCCATGTTGCTCTTGTTGCCGGTATTTGAGGCGGTTTTGCTGGAAAGCATGAACGTTACAGGATTAGGATTGATGGGAGTTTTGGTAACATTCACTATAATATACCTTTATTCAGTTTACGGATACGAAAATAGGGAGTTGTTGAGAGTCTTGCCAGTCTCTAAATTTGAGACATATTTTGAGAAGTCTATTTTGGCTTTTTTCGTGTACTTTATAACATTGATAATTAGTCTTGTCTATTCTTTTATGAGGGGCTCTCCGCTGAACTATTTGCATTATGCACTGCTCACGATGGGTATATTTGCTTCATGTATGCTTGTTATGTACATGGGTGATACCTTGGGATTAAGGCCAAGTGCAGGTATGAGCGCTCTTGGATTTTTAGTGCTCATATTGGTGGCAAATACCATTTCTTTAATTCCTATAGTACTAATCATGTTGTTGCCTGGTTCTTCTGGCGTTTTTATTTCTTTGGGATTGGCAACATTTCTCTTGGTTGTTATATGGTATCTTGTAAAGAAGCTAAGTGATAGAAAATCATGATATGTTTAAATATGTACTGTATATAAGCGCTTATGCTCACCTTCGTAGGTTTGGGTCTTTACGATGCGGATGATATAACAATAAGAGGAAAAAAGGCTATTGAAGAGGCGGATGTGGTTTTTGCTGAGTTTTACACTTCTAAATTGATAGGTATGGGCGTAGATGAGTTAGAACGTGCTATTAGAAAAGAGATAAAAGTGCTGTCCCGAGAGGAGGTGGAAGATGGAAAGCGCATAATTGAAGAAGCAGCTGGCAAAAAAGTCGTGCTGCTGGTGGCAGGAGACCCAATGATAGCAACAACCCATGTCTCTCTCAGGATCATTGCGGAAGAACTGGGAATTAAAACAAAAATAGTACATAATGCATCAATAATTAGTGCTGCGCCCGGTCTTCTTGGACTCCAAAACTACAAATTTGGAAGAACGGTATCACTTCCTTTTCCTCAGGAGAATTATTTCCCCACCAGTGCTTACGATTTCATATACGAGAATTACTCGCGGGGACTGCACACATTAATTCTATTAGATATCAATCCGAGGCCAATGAGTGCAAACGAGGCAATGCAAATCCTGCTGGATATGGAGGAGAAAAAAGGAAAGGGATTGTTCAACGAAAAAACATTGATTGCGGTAATAGCCCGAGCGGGGGCGCCCGATTGCTTGGTGCGCGCTGGATATATAGGAGAATTAATTCACGAGGATTTCGGACCACCTCTGCACTCCTTAGTTCTCCCCGGGCAATTGCATTTTGCAGAAGAGGAGGCGTTGGAGAAACTTGCACATAAATCAATGTCATAATTCTATTTTTTGCAGACTTTTCTGCAAAACCTTTTTCTTAAATCGCAGATGGGATATGCTATGTAATTTTCTATTATCTCTCCCTCAAGGTGATCAGTGTTCTACAACATAGAAAGATGATATTAGAAACTATCCTATGCGATGTTAATACATACGTTGTCGGGAATATTTTAGACGATCTCCTTTGTGATACTGCTAAATTTTGTATTACAAAGACATTTTTTAAAAAAATTTGAAATACTTGACATGTAGGAATGGTGATAAAAATGGGGTGGTAAGAAATTTGATTACTGGTTCGGAGTGCCGAGAAAAGAAATAAAATGATGCCCCAAAATAGACCCTGCTGCTTGCATTGGTTGCGGTCTTTGCGCAGTGATCTGCGTTTGTGGAGTTTATTCCTATGACCTTGTTTCCAAAAAGCCGATGGTGGTAAAGCCCTTCAATTGTTTGGTGGGATGCAAAACATGCGCCAATCTTTGCCCGGTAGGTGCCATAGAATTTCCTTCAGCGGAGGTGGCTAGGGTAGCAGCGAGAAAATAAAATATTCACGAAAGTGAAAAAGATGCTCGATGAGAAATTTTCACAGCAGATGCTGGAGACTGCAAAGCAGTATTAAGTACAGATGGCAAAGCATGAAAAAGAGATAGAAGAAATAGAAAAAAGATAATCTCAAACTTTTTAATCTTCTCTTTAATTCCCATTTTATGCATCATCATGCGCACACGCAGGTCAAGGGAAAACTCATCGTATCCATATTTTTGAATCTCTTTATAACAGTAGTTGAGATTTTCGGCGGGATAATTTCTGGGAGTATTGCTTTATTAAGCGATTCCGTGCACAATTTGGGTGATTCAGCAGGGCTCATTGCAAGCTACGAAGCTATAAAAATTGGAGAGAAGGAGAAAAACAAAAAATACACATTCGGGTACAAAAGGGCCGAGATTTTGGTCGCCTTGGGTAACTCCGTGTTTCTCCTTACAGTGTCCATATTCTTAATTTACGAAGCGTACGAAAGATTCGTGCATCCGAACCCCATTCACGGAGTAATTATGCTTATCGTGGCCATAGTCGGTCTGATTGGAAATCTTCTCTCGGTTATTTTCTTAAATTCACACGCGAAGGATAGCATGAATGTGAAATCTGCATATATTCACCTTATGAGCGATACTCTCTCTTCTGTTGGAGTTGTTGCAGGCGCACTGCTCGTAATATTTTTCGATATCCTGTGGATTGACCCCCTCATTTCCATATTGATTGCAATTTACATAATCTACGAGGTAATCGGCATAATAAAGGAGAGCGTTGAAATACTGATGGAATCATCACCTAATTTAGATTTCGAAAAAATCAAAGAAGAAATCGAAAAAATAGACGGGATAAAGAATGCGCATCATTTTCATGCGTGGAGAATTGGAGAAAGTGATGTACTTTTTGAATGCCATATAGAAGTTGAGGATATGATGGTAAGCAAGGCACAGGTGCTCATCGATAAAATAAATGAAAAATTAAAAAATTACGGGATTACGCATACCACAATTCAGTTAGAGACAAATCGCTGCAAAGGAAAAAATGTGATATGCAAGGGCTAATGCTCCTTGCATTCTCCCTTTCTCTTCTTTTCTCTCTCTATTTTCTCCTTCCAGTAAGGGTCCACCTCAAGCATGTTGTGGATGAATGCCTCTATCACATCCCTTATCCTTCCTTCAGCACCGGTGACCACATCTATGCCCAATTGCTGGAAGAAATCCACTGCGCGGTGGCCCATGCCGTATGCAATCACAACTTCCCCTCCATGCTCCTTCACGAAGTTAGGCAGGTCTCCGGGGCCATGCTCCTCGAAGGGCACGGGAAGCACTTCCACATTTTTTATTTCTCCGTCTTCAATATCCACGAAGGTGTAGTACGGGGAGCGACCGAAATGGTCGCTGACCTCGCTGTCTAATCCGCCGTCGTTTATGCTCGGTATTGCAACTCTCATTTTATCACCCTTCCGAGCCCATGCTTATTTATCTCAAAAATTTTTTGTATCAATTTGGCAATTTTTATATGGCTTTATTCTACTTTTGATGTATTTTTATTGGGTTGATAATAAAGTAAAGTTTTTGTAGTCATAAGTTTTAGAGATTTTTATGAAAAGAAGCTATCTTGCATTGTTTATTGTTTTATCATTATTGATACTCACTATAAGTGTGGGGATTAATTCTGAAACTTTGCAAGAGGTAAAAGGTGATGAAGGATTTCACTTTAGCGTATATAAATTTCATTACAAAATAAAGATAGATAACAACCATGATTTAAAAAATTTTGTTGAGAAAAATGGATTTTCAGGGAGAGGTGCTGAAGAATCTCCTTATATTATTTCCATTAATATTTCAAATTCGCCATCTGGAATATACATCGGCAACACTTCTTCATATTTCATTTTGAAAAACTCAAAGTTCTCGGATTTCAAAAAAGATTGGTATGGGGGGATGGGGATAGTACTTAATAATGTGAAAAATGCAGAGATTCAAAACATAAGCTCCTGCAATTACAACAAAGATACTTTTCTAACGCTAATTTACATCTTCAATTCATCAAATATTAAAATTTCAAACATATATTTCTATGATTCATATCTCAATGGTGCGGAACTCTGGATATATCATAGTTCCTACATCTCGGCAAGTAATCTCACAGGTCTGAACATGAAATTTGATTTTTGGAGCACTTATTCAGATAACATAACTATTTCGGATTCATACTTTAACTCTCATGCAGGGGTTGTTGGATATTCTGAGAATATTACCATTGAACAAATTCGTTTTTTGGGAAGCGGATTAAATATCATTGGATCTTACAATGTATGGGTAGAAAATAACACATTTGCTGGGAGAGCTTCAGGAGTTTCGAATATTGGAAGCGATTACATTGTGGTAAAAAACAATAGCTTCTTTTACAACCAATACAGCATTTACATTGATAGTTTAAATTCCCCTGTGCATAACAATGAGATAACTGGCAACTTGTTTGCATACTCTGAGGATTATGGGATAGAATTATCAGGTGATGGCTCAAATTACATATGGGGTAACATATTTTTAAATTCCACAGCAAAAGATGATGGATGCACTCCCGACAGCATCTATTGGAACTATTCCTATGCGCCTTACTCTTTCTGGAACTCTTCAACCAAGGGTAATTACTGGGATAGCTGGGCAAATAAAAATAATACAAACGATAAAAACCATGATGGAATAGTTGATTATCCGTACAAAATACCCGGCTCTGCACATGCAGTTGATTATTTCCCTCTTAAGAAAATCCCATTCAATTACTCGCTACCACCATCTTCCCCCCGTAATTTAACTATCAAGAATGTGAATGGTCATTTCAAACTTTCATGGGAAAGCCCAATTTATAAGGGAGATGGGATATCAAAATACAGAATATACCGCGATGGTAAGCTTATTGCTGAGGTGGGAAGCCACTTCACTAGTTACACAGATAATATATCTGATGGAAAAGAGCATGTCTACTGGGTCTCTGCGGTCGGTCCTGGAGGGGAAAGTACAATAAGCAATGAAGTAAGAGAAATTTCAGTGCATGGAAATTATGTATATGTTATAATCTCTGTTGCAATAGTCATAATGGTGGGTGTTATAGGGATACTTTATCTTAAAAGAAAGTAGTTTTATTTTTGATTAATGAGAATAAAGCATCGGTAAATTATTTTTATCACCTCATTCTTCAGTTATTTTTCCGGATATTAGGTCCGCACATATTTTCTTTACTCTCAACTTCCACAACTTCTCAGGCGCTCCTCCTCCTTCCTCTCGGTATCCAGCCATCTCAATTATGCCCGCGTCCGAAAGAGAGGAAAGATGGTAGTAGAGCGTGGATCTTGGCATTTCTAATCCTTCTTCTTTAATTTTTTCGTAAATTTCGTTGGTGCCCTTAGTATCCTCTCCAATAGCTTTTATTATGCTCCACCGCGGCTCGCTGTAAACGAATTTAATGCGCATTATCATGTTATGAATTTGCTCTTTTTTCTTTATCATCCCTCGGGGCATTGAGATCACTTTTCACACCGCACATGGGGCTATCATTTATAAAATTATTGCTTTTTGTACTTTTTATTTGAACAATAATCAAATCATTGGTGAAAAATGTGATAATTACAATAACAATTAAATATTTGATTGTAATAATCCCCTAAAAATTCAAGAGGCAATCAAATGAATATAGAAATAATCAAAGCGGAGCATCTGACGAAATACTATGGCAATTTTCTAGCGGTGAATGACATTTCATTCTCCGTGAATAAAGGGGAGATATTTGGATTTTTGGGGCCGAACGGCGCCGGGAAGACCACAACCATAAGGATGCTCACAGGCATTTTGAATCCGAGTTCCGGGCGAATAGAAGTGTTCGGCATGGATATGAAGAAGCACAAAATTGAGATTCGTGAGAGAACGGGCATCGTGCCAGAAATGGCCAATCCGTACATTGATTTGAGTGCGATGCGAAACCTGCGGTTGATGGGCCGCCTGTACGGGATGAAGGGGAGAGAAATAGAAGAGAGAAGCGTGGAGCTCTTAAAATTATTCAACCTCTACGAGAAGAAGGATACGAAGGTTAGAGGATTTTCAAAGGGAATGAAACAGAGGTTGAGTTTAGCTATGGCTATGCTCCCCGACCCTGAATTATTGTTCCTGGACGAGCCAACCTCCGGCTTGGATGTCATGTCCGCGAGATTGATAAAGAAGATAATAAGGGAAGAGCAAAAGAAGGGGAAAACTATATTTATGAACACGCACAACATGCAGGACGCAAACGAGCTGTGTAATCGCGTGGCAATAATAAATCACGGAAAGTTAATTGCGATAGACACCCCCGAGAAAATCAAAGAAATAGGAGCGAAGAGCAATGTGATTGAATTCTCACTATCACCTTTCAAATTCGAAGAGGGCATCGTGGAGGGCAAGGTGGAAATATTGAGCGATAAGGTTAAGGTATATACCGCGGAGGTAGATGAAACGATAAAGAAGATAGTGAGGTATGCGGAGAGGGAGAATTTGAAAATTGTATCGCTCAATGTGGAAAGGCCCTCGTTGGAAGACGTGTTCATGGCTTTGGTGGGTGAGAAAAATGAGTAAGCTCTCGCAGCTCTCCCGCTCGCTTGCAATCGTTAAGAAAGACATGCTTATTTTTTATCTCAAGGGTCCCGTGGTGATCATGGGTCTTCTGTTTCCCTTCTTCTTATTTGGCGCATTTCTAATAGGGAGGGATTTGAGCCATGAATATCTGTTTGTAGCGCTCATAGCCATGACAGCATTTTTCACTTCCACAGCAGTTGGACCAACCATAATCCCTTGGGAAGCGAGAAGCAAAACATTTGAGCGATTGATATCATCGCCTATTTCTATCACAACCGTTTTGTTCGGGGACATGCAGGCATCGTTTTATTTCGGCTTAATTATTACTTCTTTTATCTCGCTCACCGCTATTTTCCTGGGGATTACCCTGAATCTCCTGCTCTTCATTACCGTTGTAATTCTTGCAATTCTCACATTCTCCGCAATGACCATTTTGATGTCCTCCTATCCCCCTACGGATGTCCCCGCAGATGTTATGATGCTCTCATCGTTGGTGAAATTCACCCTCCTGTTTATAAGTGGTATCTTTGTTCCTCTGGAAAAACTGCCGTGGTACGCCCGCGCCTTGTCTGCGATATCGCCGCTTACATACATGGTTGATGCGCTCCGCTACTCCGTCTCAATGCATGGCTACTTTCCCCTCTGGCTTGACCTCATTGTAATGCTCCTCTTCTCATTAATTTTCTTCTTCTCCGGCGTGGCGGTGCATAAGAAGGTGCTGGAGAAGAGGTTTACATAGCTTATAAAATTTCCACCTTCCCCGATATTTTCTCCTTCCCTATGGTGTTAAACACTGTGCCGTACTTCTCCGCAAGGGATTTTACTTTTTCGATTTTCTCCCTCGTCTCGGATGTCTTAATATGAACCACATAATTTATCTCCTGCAGTTGCGGCTCATCGCGGGACCTCCACCCGCTAACTTCTATCTCCAGTTTATCAACGCGAAGGTGCATTTTCTTTATCAATCGGCCCCAGTTAATCATCAGGCATCCGCTCAGCGCGGAGAGGAGCATCTCCGCAGGCAAAGGGCCTTCATCTCCTCCATCTGTGTTGGAATCGGTTCGAAGAGAGAAATGCCTAACTTGAATATATGTGCCAACGTTTCCGTCCCACTTCGCTTTAATATCGTACTCCAATTTTTCCATATGGCATCAAAAAAAGAGAGAGGTATTTATTTTTTCACTTTCAAACCTTTAACTTGTTATATATTACTAACCTCTGTAAATCTCTCCTGGTCCGATTGCATGGTTTGTCTTGCCACCTTAATTGCATTAGGAATTGCCCTTCTGAATATGAAGCCGCCCTGCATTATAATGTCTTTTAGCAGGTATATGGGTCTGACGTAGAATGATATGTACGCCCACTGAAGCATTTTAGTTATCTGCTCAGTCGTGAAGTTTTTCAATTTCATAACTGGGTCAAGGGTGGTGTACTTTCTCCAGTCAAATGTCATTATTAAGTTTCTGCTCATTGCGTAATCCCATAGGCGAGTTCCCGGATAAGGTGTTGCAACAGTAAACTGGGCATAATCCACGCCAACTTTCTTGGAAAATTTTATTGTCTTCTTTACATCTTCCTTTGTTTCTTCAGGGAACCCTATTATGAAAGCTCCCAAAGCGTGAAGTTTTCTGACCTTTGCTTTTTTAACTGCAGCCATGGATTGTTCAGGAGTTATTCTTTTGCCTATGAAATCCAGTGTTTTCTGAGAGCCTGATTCTATCCCAAAATACACTGTATGGCATCCGCCGTATTTCAGTGCATCTGCAACCTCGTTCGTGAATATATCTACGCGGGAAGACGCGGTCCATGATATGTCCAAGCCTTCGTCTTTGATTCTTTTGGAAATCCTTATGGCTCTCGGCCTATTCAATGTGAAAGTATCGTCTAAAAACTCTATTTCCTTGCGCCTGTATTCCTCACGGAGTATCTTTAGTTCTTCCAACACTCTTGAATCGCTATGTCCTCTCCACCGCTTTCCGAATTGCAGGGAAGAAGAGCAAAAGGCGCATTCAAATGGACAGCCGCGAGATGTCATTATAGTTCCAAATTTGATTCCATCTGCCTGGTATTTGTCCATGGGGAGCAGATCGTATGATGGCATGGGAATGGTATCAACGTCTTTAATCAAAGGCCTGGCAAGGTTGTTTTTAACTTTACCTCCAAGGTTAACGCTCAATCCCAGTATATCTTTTGTATCTTTATACTTGGCAAGGTTATCTACTAACTCTTTAAATGTTAGCTCCCCCTCTCCACGAACTACGTAATCTATGCTGGGACATTCTTTTATTGTTTTCTCTGGAGTAAATGTAACATGTGGGCCGCCTATGACCACTTTTATGTTTTCGTTGTGCTTTTTTGCCATTCTGGCCACCGCGTAAGCATCGGGAATCATTGAGGTCGTGGAAGTTATGCCAACTATATCCGGGTCGTATTCCTTTATTATTTTATAGACATCTTCATAGCTCAAATCTTCGGCTATTGAATCAACTATCTTCACATCGTGCTCATCACGAACCATGGATGCCAAATATGCCAATCCCAGCGGCGGGCCCGTTGTGCCCACGATGGCCTTAATGGCACTAATTGTGGGTGGAGAAATAAGGAGAATTTTCATAGGGCATCACTTGATCATCGCAACATCTACTTTTTGTTCATTATCCGGTTTCATATCCCCGGCACCACTTTTTGTATTTTCACCATGTACTTTCAGTTTTTCCCACTCGTCTTTCATCAGTATGCATCCGGGATCGGGGGCTTTTATATCGCCGTAGTACGCGTAAGCCCTGGCTCTGCAACCTCCACAAACGTATTTGAACGGGCATGTTGAGCATGCGTAATCCTTTGCGTCTCTATCGCGCAGGTCGTTGAACACAGGGCTGTTTTTCCACACGTTCACAAAGCCATCCTTTATAACATTTCCGACCTTTATAGGGAGGAACACGCATGGCTGAATATCTCCGTTTTGCTCTATTGAACAGTAAATACGACCGGCTCCACAACCTCCTATAAATTCAGTTAAGGCCTTAGCCGCACCGCCAAATTCGGCGGGCAGTTCCATTTCCGCAAAATGCGTGGGCGATACTTTATCGCCACTTCCATTGTACATTGCAGTTAGAGAGATTCTTGAATATGCGGGACAGGTGGAGAAAATCTGCATATCCCCTTTCTGCCACTCTTTGTAAAGGTATTTCATTAAATCTTCTCTCTCTTCGGGAGTCAGATCTTCGTTGATTATTTCCTTTCCCCTGCCGGTGGGTATGAAATTGAACACAATCATGCGATCCGCTTTCAACTCCCTTGCAAGTTTCACAATCTCAGGGATAGTGTCTAAGTTTTCATGGGTGGCGGTGGTGGCAATGCCCACTTCTAACCCTGCTGCTTTTGCGTTTTTTATACCACGTATAGTTGCATTGAAAGCACCTTTAACTCCTCTAAATTCATCGTGTATCTCTGCATTGGGGCCATCCAAACTTATCTCAACGTACCTTATTCCCACTTCCTTTAATTTTTGAGCCATTTTCTCGGAAATAAGAGTGCCATTGGTTGCTACTGTCAAATAGAATCCTTTGGAATTTGCATATCTGGCAACCTTGAGAAAATCTTTATTGGTGAGCGGCTCTCCTCCGGAGAAGGATATGGCTGCAACTCCAGCCTCGTCTAACTGGTCAACAACCTGATACTTTTGCTCCAAAGTTAATTCGTCTGGTGCCGGATAAGGCGTGGCATTTGCATAGCAGTGCTTGCATTTTAAATTGCACTGCTTGGTGAAGTTCCACACGACCATAAATGGGGCGATCAATCTCTGCGGTTTGGTTATACCGTATTCTGCTATACTTCTTATTATTACAGCAAACGCCTTTCTCATGTAAGAATCTTTCAGAAAGTTCTTGATAGCATCTGGCGATGCACCGAATTTTTCCGCACCTTTCTCAAGTGCCTCGCCGACTATTTTTGCATGAAGTCTCTCTTTTACACCCTTTGGTTTTTCAACTTCAGCATAAATTGCGAATGACCTTTCTAATTTTTTGATTTCTGTCATCTCTTTCATTATAAACTTTGTAAACTTGTGGTCCATCACTTTGTTCAAATAATCTATTATCTCTCCCTCATCAAAATTATTTTTTTTGTCTTTATTATTCATTTAATTCACCTCCTTTTCAACCTTTCCAAGGTAGTTTATACATTCATCTATATGCTCTACCAAATCCTTGTAGTCATCCTTGTCCTTTAGAGCATTCTTTGCTTCTGTCAGGTATTCTATTAACTGCCTTCTTTCTCTTCTCAACATGCCTACAAAGTCTGCATTAGCTTCATACTCGTAGCAACGTCCCCTCTTATTTCTATCAACTAAATATCTCCGTCTTAGATTGTTAAGCGCGTTTACCACAGATGAGTATGCGTATCCTGTGCTTTCTGCAATTTCCCTTGCGCTCATCTTTTTCTTGCTGAGAACCAGTAGTGTGTAAATTTCAGACTCGATGTCATTAAGTCCTCTGTGCAACACCACTTTTTTTAATGCGTCGTATGCTCCATTTTTTATGATAGTTTTCATTGTTATGAGAGATAACATAATTATATTTAAAAATTTCTACAATTTTCTTACTTTATTCATGAGGGGAGGAAAAATTATCTAAAAATTCAAGTTGGGATTGGAGATGCATGTGTGCGAAGTTTATCAAACGCAAATAAAAAATTGAAGTTACTGGATTTTCGTGGAAAATCTAAATTTTTGAAATCGTCATGTATAAATACGCCGCTGCAATTTTAGAACTATGATTTCAAACTGGATAGACCTCGACTCTGGAATTTTGAACGAGTATACAAGCAAGGTTATCAGGAGAGCTTCGGATATGCAAGGCTTTTACACGGATTCCAAAGCACTAAACGAATTGATAGAAAAAGAAGACCCCGTGATATACGAGGTTTACGCCGTGCCACAAGAGAGGGAAGGTGAGTTGTCTTACGGTGTGACTTTTCTTCATTCTGGCGTTGTGGGCGATGAGTTCTACATGACAAAGGGACACTACCACGAGAAAAGGGACAGGGCAGAGATATATCTTGGAATCAGGGGAAAGGGCTTGCTACTCATGCAAAATGGAGATGAAGTGAAATGGGAGGAGATGAAGAGAGGAACGATAGTTTACGTTCCTCCGTACTGGGCCCACAGGAGCATAAACACAGGTGATGAAGATTTTGTGTTTTTGGCCATTTACCCGGGAGACGCAGGCCATGATTACGGGAGCATTGCCGAGCGTGGATTTGCGAAAATTGTGGTGAAAGTAGAAAGTGGGTACGAGGTCATACCTAATCCAGAATACAGGTGAGCATTTGATATCGCAAATTATAAGGAAGATAGATTCGAAGGGCTATAAAGGATACAAGGAGCTTACTGGAAAGAAAGAGAATATTGAAAATTTTGAGTTGAAATTCCTTCGGGTTCAGGGAGATCCATTTGCCTCGCCAAGCGTTGTTAAGGTATCTCTTGATTTCCCGTGGAGAAGGTATGGAAATTGCAGGCTTGGAGTTGAAGATTACCTGTACAGGAGATTGAGCAAAGCACTTGGAAAATATTCGGAGAGGTGTGGTGAGGGGCACAGCTGCTTTCTGGGTGTGCCAAAGCCGAAAAATATAATGATAAGGAGAAGTGGGGTAGTTGCTGGAGAAAAGAGCGTGGAATATCGTTTTTGGGTGGGCCTGCCTGCCAGGCACAGGCGCGTTTTAGGTGGTGAAGCTGAGAGAATTATATATCAGAAGATACCTTCTGCCATACAGGATGTCATGTCTTTTTCCCATACTTCTATTAAAGAGCATTTGATTTCTTGCGAAATACAGAATTCTTTAAGGAATCAACTGGATAGTATGGGATTGGTTAGTTTCGTGCCAAACGGTGCATTGCTGCCGAGAAAGTGTGGAGATTGCGAAGAACCATTGAAGGATGCTGTTCCATTTGAATCTCCACCAGAGCTTGAAGTTGTCATGAAAACTGAGCACGGGGATATTAAGGGAATGGGAATCAAAAAAGGGATTACCGTGATTGCTGGGACTGCATTTCATGGTAAGACCACACTTTTAAATGCATTGCTTGACGGAATATACAATCACGTTCCAAGAGATGGAAGGGAAGGAGTGGTTACTATGAGGGATGCGGTCAACATCAGAGCAGAAGAGGGGAGGGCAGTTAGGTGCGTGGACATATCATCTTTTATATACAACCTTCCAAACAATAAAGATACCTTTTGCTTTAACACGGATAATGCAAGCGGCGCAACGAGTATGGCTGCATCCATACAGGAATCCATAGAGGCGGGTTCAAGGCTTATCATGATTGACGAGGACACCTCCGCCACGAATCTCCTGTTTTACGACGATCGAACTTCGAGGCATTTCAAACACAAGACAGTTAGCACTATTGTGGAAAATGCAACATCAATGAGGGAAAAGGGTGTATCTCTGGTGATGGTTTCCAGTGGTTCTGCACCGATAATTCAGGTTGCTGATACACTGATTATTATGGAAGATTACATGCCCCGCGTGTTGCAAATAAACGATAACGTGTCTTTTGGAGAGTACAGTTTTCCCGCAGTTAGAAAAATTGTCAGGATGCCCTGCTTGGAAAAACCAAAAATTAGAGGCTTATGGTTAACTGCACGGGGGTTATCAAGGCCGGTTAGATTGGAGGGAAACTATGCGCTGAGGGAAGAGTCTCAGATGATCTATATTGCAAGTCTTCTCTCCAGCTCTGGTAAATTTGAGGGATTAACCTCTGAAGAAATTGCAAAGAAGATTGAAGAGCAGGTTAATAATGTAGATGCTCTGGGAGATAATCCCGGGTTTGCTGAAATAAGGGGATTGGATTTGGTGTTTGCTATCAACAGAATGCCAGAGATCAAAGTGCTTCATTAGATTCAT
>WAOD01000103.1 GCA_015521465.1 DHVE2 group archaeon | reverse complement strand
TCGTTAATTTTCTCTCTGATGTTCCTTATTTCTTTAAGGGTTCCTCTAACCTTGGAATGATAAAACAGATATGCAAATGGAAAATATCCATAATAAACGACATCTGGGTCCTCTCTGATTATCCTTTGCAACTCCTCCAGATCCCACCCATACACCTCCTCCATCAGATTCACAAACCCCAGAATCCCCACGTCGATAAACCAATTTCCCGTGAACTCCAACCTCGCTGCTCCTGCGCCCGTTGAAACAACTTCACTAAACTCCTTTTTACCCACTATCTAACAAAATGTCATAAGGTATTTAAATTTTCCTTTGAAACTTTACCAGAAGCTCTATCACCACAGAAAACCATTTAACCCATTCCAGATATGGTAAGGGGATGTCCCCGCGGCTGAGCGACGAAATCATTCGAACTCTCTAAGAAAAAGGGAGAAATTAAAAAGTGAAAAATTTAATGTTCGCTCCTTCTCAGGAGAGCAACTATGGCCACGGCTGCGATGGGTACGGCTACAATGCTCATCTCTGGAATAGTTGAATCGGATTGTGTTTTCACATCTGGATCTATGGAATTTGTTGTTACCTGCGGAGTGGAAACGGTTATGGAAGGGGACTCGCTACTCAAATCAAAGCTCCATGGTGAGACTGAAGTTGCCTTCTTAGTTGCTGATGTGTCCTTTATTGTGGCATTGGAATCAACGTTGAAATCTATGTATCCGTTGCTATCCGTCTTCACGACCCATCCATCTCTCTCTCCTGCTCCGAAGGAATATGTGTCGCCGAAGAGTATGTATCCTCCATCAGAGGTCTCATGAACATCTGTAGAATAGTCAAAATTTGAGCCCCCGTAGGTCTTTTGCCAGACAATGTCTCCATCTGAGTTTAGTTTCATCATCCAGAATCTGTAACCTCCGCCATTTGCGTCCGTGTAACCTGCCACTACGTATCCTCCATCGCTGGTCTGCCTTACCGACTTTATGAAATCGGTATCTCCGGTGTTGTACGCGTACTGCCACACAATATTTCCGCTGGAATCCAATTTCATTACCCATGCATCGTAGGTGGCACTGAACGCTTCCGAGGTTGCACCTACAATAAAACCGCCCTCGGAGGTTTTATCTATTACCACATTGTGTTCATCTTTCGTAGTATTATATTCCTTAGCCCACTGCACAAGCCCATTGGGGTCTGTCTTGAACACAACAACGTTTGTTATGCCGGTATCTCCTTTTCGCATAAGGGCTGCGATCACATATCCATCAGAGACCTCCACCGCCGAATAAGCTTCCCCGCTCATATCGTTGCCGTCGATATTGGATGAGTATGCTTTGTCAAATATTATGTTCCCAGATGTGTCCATCTTCACAACGTACACACTATCGTATCCATTTCCTCCTTCAAATCCCAAAAGGAGATTGCCATCGTCGCCGGTAACCATTGAACCGTAAAACATGTCGTCGTAGGAAGTGGATAATTTCTTAACCCACTTCACATTGCCGTTCGAGGTGGTCATCATAACCAGTGCATCCTGATCATTGCCGTTGTAAAGCGAGCCAGCTATGGTGTACTGGCCGCTGCTTGTGACACCGATGCTTCTGCCTATGGTCGGGGAGTTCTCCATGTAGTACGATTTGGCCCAGGATACTCCTCCATCATCATCTATGGCGGTCAGGGATACATTGCCGGAGTAAGTACCTGTGATTGCGTAGCCGTTATTTGTGGGCACGGCGGAGTAGAAATCATCGTAATCGGAGGTTCCGTAACTTTTGGCCCAGTAGGATGTGCTTCTATGCTCTATAATTTCATGGCTTTGTGAATTTTGGATTTGAGGAACATTAATGTGACTTATCAGGAGCACTCCGTCGGCTGAGAACACAATCATGGCAATTACTAGCATAACCATATTTTTGCTTATTTTTCTCTGGCTGTGCATTTCAATCACTATTTGTTAGAGGGGTGCTACATATAAATTTTTGCCTATATTTGGTGAGGAAAAAGAATATAAATGCCCAATGCTACACATTTTCGTGTTGAAGGCACTGGACAAGGAGATAATAGCGGCTCTGGAGGAAAAGGGAATACACGAGCCCACGGAAATACAAAAACAGGTAATTCCTAAAATACTGGATGGGAAGAATATTTTAATCATCTCGCCAACAGGCAGCGGGAAAACCGAGGCGGCAATGCTTCCCGTGATGCATATGATAGTGAATGAAAGGAAGAGGGGCACTGGAAAGGGGATTAAGTGCATATACATCACACCGTTGAGGGCTTTAAACAGGGACATGCTTCTTCGTCTGAATTATTTCGGAAAGCGGTTAAATTTGAAGGTTGCCGTGAGACACGGAGACACATCCAAATCCGAGCGCAGAAAGCAGTCACTCAATCCCCCAGATATATTGATAACCACTCCTGAGACCTTCCAGATACTGTTTCTTGGTAAGCGGTTGCGGGAATCCCTTAAAAATGTAGATTTCGTTGTTATTGATGAGGTTCACGAGTTGGCCGGGGACGAGCGGGGCGCGCAAATGTCTGTGGCTCTTGAAAGACTGAGAAATATTGCGGAGTTTCAGGTAATTGGACTTTCGGCCACAGTTGGAAATCCAGAGGAGGTGGCCAGGTTCCTTTCTCCAGTGAAAGAAGTGGAAATTGTAGAGGTTAAAGAAGGCAGAAACCTTAATGTTGAGATACGGACACCATCAGTGCTTAGGGAAGATATAGCAGCCACTATGGGCTGTGATGTTAATTATGCATCATCACTCGTGGAGATGTGGGAAGAGGCGAGCAAGCACCGGGCCACGCTACTTTTTGTGAATACGCGATGCACCGCAGAAGATATTGCTATGAGGTATAACATATGGCTCAAAAATCCTCCTGTGGCTGTGCATCACGGCTCCCTTAGCAAGGAGCATCGGGTTAGTGTGGAGGAAGAGTTCAAGGCAGGTAAAAAGAAGATGCTGGTTTGTACATCTTCTCTGGAGCTGGGAATTGACGTGGGCATAGTTGATTTAGCACTTCAGTACAATTCACCCCGTCAGGTGACCAAGCTTGTGCAGAGAATCGGCCGGGCAGGGCACAGTAAATCAGAGGTGTCTCACGGAATAATATACTGCGATAACCCTGTGGAAATCTGGGAGGCAGGTGCTATATTGTCTCTGGTTAAAAAGGGGTGGGTTGAGAGCGTGAAAATAAGAAAGAAGCCGGTTATTGTGCTGTACAACCAGATTGTTGCCATGGCAAACACTTGCTCAAAAGTGAGTGCTAAATTTGCTTACGATACCATCAAGAGAGCTTATGTTTTCAACGATCTTACGTGGGAAGAGTTTGAAGAAGTGCTTCAGTTTGCGAAAGAGTCAGGGAAGATATGGTATGATGGCATGGAATTTGGGAAGAGCCGCTCAGGATTGCTGTTCTTTTACGATAATATATCTATGATACCTGATGAGAAATCGTACAGAGTGGTGAGCACTGCCAATAATTACATAGGTGTTCTGGACGAGAGGTTTGTTTCTTCTTTGAACATCGGGGATACCTTCGTTATTGCAGGAAAAACCTGGCGTGTACTTAGCATAGAGAATGACAAGATAGTGGTGGAGTACATAATGGACATAGCCATGCCTCCATCATGGCTTGGGGAGGAAATACCTGTGCCTTACGAAATAGCAGCGGAAAAGCCGTCTTTTGGGGAAATGAATGCCGCGGCTGTTGAGAAGCTCAAAGATTTTGATATGTGGGGTAAAGAGGAGGTTAGAATAGAGAAGGGTACTGGTTTTGTGTTTGTGGGTATAAGGCTCGGAACAAAGGGAAACTACACCCTCGGTTTAATTCTTTCTTCAATACTTTCTCAAAAGATAGGGGAGTCTGTGGAGTTTAGCGTCACTCCTTACAGCGTTGCCCTTTTCAACCCGAATGTTCTCTCTGATGATGTTGAGTTTCTTCTGAAAAATATTAAAAATGTAAGGGGAATCCTGAATATAGTTGCTCGTAACTCGCGGCTCTTCAAATATACTTTTATCCATATTGCCAAAAAAATGGGAGTGATAAAAAAAGATGCAAGCGTTACCGGTGGGCGAGTGGATAAGATTGTAGAATATTACAAAAACACGATTTTATACCGTGAGGTTGTTGAAAAATTAGAGCACGATTACATGGACATAGAGCATGTTGAAGAATTTTTGAAAGATTTAAATGCCGGAAAAATAAAAATAAATAAGGGCAAGTTGAGCGAGCTTGCTCGTGTGCTGTTAGAGGCAAAGGGAGACATGGCATCTCCGATTGTTGCCACGCGGCCGGTGTTAGAGGCGGTCCATCGCCGGCTTCTTGAGGAGAACATGATTATGGTTTGCCTCTCATGTGGGAAGAGTCTCCATATAAAAGTAAAGGATTTCACGCGTCCTGTGTGCCCATTTTGCGGTAGTATTCGCGTTGCCCTTGTTAAACCGTACGAGGAGGAGCTTGTGGATAAATTAAGGCGCGGGAAAATAAAGGAGCTTAAGAAGCAGGACCTTGATAGATTGATGGGAATATCCCACTTGCTCAGGCGGCACAGGAGAATGGGTGCGATGGTCCTTGCCGGGCGGGGAATCGGGCTCAGCACCGCCGCGAGGATTTTAAGCATACCTTACTACGAGGAGCTGGATGTGGTCAGGAGAGTATTGAAAGAAGAACTGAAATACGCGAAGAATCGGCAGTTCTGGGACTGAAGAGTTTTTATTCTAATTTGTTCCCAAATTTTAAACATCACAGCGATGTGAATATAAAGTAGCCTCCAACAATGAATCATACTATTGCGCCGATTAACCAAATTATTTTAGCATTCATAAATGCAACCCATTGAAGTGTTTGATTTCCATACTACTAAGTTCTTCTGAAACTTTGCCTGCTCTTCACTATCGCAAAGTATTACTGCTTCATTTCCATACTACTAAGTTCTTCTGAAACAATTCCAAAGTATAATGCCAAGGCATAGGAAAATAATATATTTCCATACTACTAAGTTCTTCTGAAACGCGAACATTGAAAAACTCACAC
>WAOD01000102.1 GCA_015521465.1 DHVE2 group archaeon | reverse complement strand
TGATTAACGAGGTTGTGGAGGAGAGCGTGGGTCACATTTATAGAGAGCTAACTGAGGCTATAGGAAAAATAGAGGGGTTTGAATGGGTAGCTGATGAGGCTAAAAAGATAGGAGATAAAGCGAACTCGGAGACACTTAACAGGCTATTAGAACTTAAAGATAAAGCAACGAATGAAATAAAGAAAAGAGTCAATGAACAGGTAGAAAAGACACAAAAGATTATAGAAATTGCAGCATCCGCCCACTTCAACCTGCCTGTAGATAAAAGCGCAGAGGGCAAAATAAAAGAACTGTTAGATGGAAACAATTACACTGGTGCTCTGAGAACAGCTAAAGA
This sequence comes from DHVE2 group archaeon, assembly GCA_015521465.1. Lineage (GTDB taxonomy): Archaea > Thermoplasmatota > Thermoplasmata > Thermoplasmatales > Aciduliprofundaceae > JAADDK01. The sequence goes on along the minus strand of WAOD01000102.1, from coordinate 31,413 downwards.
GTACCTTGAAAATGCAAAGAAAGCGTTTGATTTCTTCTACAAAAAGCTATTTGATATTGCCAAAAGAATTGCCGAAGAGGGCAAAGGGATGGGCATCGATATAGAGGAGTCCATGCAATATTTAGAAGAATCAAAGAAAAAATACGAAGCGGGAGATATTGAAGAAGCAGTTAATCTAATAAGAAAATCCACGGGTATCGCGGAAACACAGAAATTCCAGAAGGTGATGGAAGAAATTAAAAAAGCAAGGGAAATCTTCTTAGAGGCTAAAGAAAGGGGAATAGACATTGCGCCCTTCCTCAAAAAAATAGATAGCGCGAGGAACTTTTTAAAGATAGGAAAACACAAGAGGGCATACGACATAGTTATAGAAACTATTGACCTTGTGAAAAGAAAGCTTGACCTTTACAAGCAGCTTCACAATGAAATAGAAAGAATCAAGGAAGAAATAAAAGATTTAGAAAGTGAAAATATAATATTGGAGGGAGTGGACGAGTCTGTTAAGAACATAGAGGAGGAACTCGAGAGAAACGCGGAAAATGCCGAGAAATTGCTTAACGAGTTAAAAACTAACATAAAACTCAGTTTGCGGGATATTGCTCAATCTCTTTACGGAGACATAAAAAATATGATTGAAAATGCGGAGGGAGAAGGCATTGTATTAGATGATGTTAAGCTTGCACTAAACGATGTTAAAACTCAAATGGGGGACGAGGCATACAAAGATGCCATAATATCCCTGAGGAAAATAGAGGAGGATATTTACAAGAGAACCGAAGACTACCTTAAGGAAATTGAAGAGAAAACGACAAAGTACAACGATGATAGGATTAATAGAACGATAGCAAGTGCGCGGAGGATGCTTTCAGAAGGGGATATAGACAACGCTCTCAAGGAGATTGCTAAAATAAGGGACATAACTTTTGAAATAGAGGGAATGAAATTCAAAGCAGAAATCAAGAAAATGAAAGATGAAGCTGAGTTTTTGCAGAATAATGGTGGTAACGTAACAGAAGTGTTTGGATATATAGAGAGGGCAGAAGTGGCTCTTAAAAAGAAGGACATAGTTAAAGCTGAAGATTTTATAAAGAGGGGAAAGGAAGCACTTAAGGAGTTAGAAAGCCTGGTTGCAAAAGATACCTTTGATTCGGCAAAAATTGTTGCCGCGGCGGCAAAGAGAATAGGTGTGGATATAGGAAAACAGCGCATAATGGGATTGCTTAAAAAGGCAAAGGAAAGCATAGAGAAAGAAGACTACAAAAACGCAATCAAATACGCCTCGGGGGCAAAAGAACTATCAAAAGAGCTGAGGGATAAAGCCGAGAAAGCATATTCCCAGTTGGTAAATGCAGCAAAACTGGTAGCCAAGCTAAAGGACATGGGTGCCGATGTATCAGGAGTGGCAAAAACATTAGTGGAGGCAAAAAGAAAGTTTGAGGAAAATGAATTTGAAGAAGCTGAAAAATTGTCAATAAGTTGCGTCAAAAAAGCCAACTCTATGGAAAACAAGGCGAAAATAGAGTACATCAGAAAAGAACTGGATGAGATAGGAAAGGTTATGAGAGAGCTGGGACTTGGAGGGGAATTCAAGAAAAAATCTCGCCAGTTTTACGTTAAGTACGAAGATATGAAATACGATGGCCTTTATGAGATAGGCGAAAAGATACTTTCAGAACTTAGAGAACATGTTGAAACGATACTCACCGATTACATTGGCAAAATTGAAACTGATATATATGACGCAAAGGGGAAAGGATACGACCTGAACATAAATTTAGCGGATTTGGAAAATGCAAAGGACCTCTTCATAAAGAGGCGGTACCTGGATGCTCTTTACATACTCAAAAAACTTGAGACGCAGATAGCATCAGTGTACGAGAGAAACGAAAAGATGACAGTTATCATTGCAAAAATCAAAAAGTACATAGACATGGGCATATCCTTAGGAATAGATGTATCCACATACAAAAAAGAGCTGGACGAGCTTTCATCAATGACAAACATAAAGGATGCAGAGGGGCGAGCAAATAAAATAATTAATGAAATAGAAAAGGCACTTTACAAAAAAGTAAATGCAATAATTGCAAAAGTTGGAAAAGAGCTGGACAAAATGCGCAGGCGCGGAGAGGACGTGACTGCCCCTGAAAACATGCTAAACAAGGCCAAGTCAAGCTTGAAGGAGAAGGAGTACGTGGAAGCGCTAAATAGGGCTATGAGCGCTTTAGGAGAGATAGAAAAATACGAGATACAAAAAAACACCGCATACGGCATACTTAAGAGGCTGGAAGTAAAAATCGCAGCCATGAAGAAAATACTTCCCAAAGACATCATAACGGATTATGAGTACTCTAAAAAGCTATTTTTGAAAGGGCTTTACGAGAAATCTATAGAGAGATCCATGCGCGTTAGCGACAGAATTTCAGAGATTGAACGGATGATAGCTTATATCAAAGACAAGAATGCACAGATCAGAGAAATGGTCATGAAGGCGCACCGCCTGGGAATGGACGTTACCGAAGTCCTTGCAATTTTTAACCAGGCAAAAGAAGAGTTCAAGAAGATGAACTACACTGAATCACTCAAACTGGTGGATAAATGTTACAAGGAAGCAAAGCTTCTCATGATTGACGCAGTAAACAAGTACAAGAGCGCATACTCCAAGATGGCAACTCTGGTTGTAAGAATTGGGCTTCAGGACGAATTCAAAGACGATATGCGTGAGATGGAAAAACTATTCGAGGACGGGGATTACGATAAGATTAAGGTCAAGTTAAGCGAGTTAAAAAAGGCAATAGACAAGAGACTTGCTGAAGTTAGCGATAACGTTCTCAAGGATTTCAAGGAGAAAATGCGCTTGTTCAGGGAGATGCACATGGATCTTGGAATAGATTTTGAAAAAGTGGAGATAGAATTAAGAAAATTGAAAGCCTCCAATTATTCAAAGTTCTTTGATTACGCAGCAACCATAAAAGGCAAGATGGACGAGCAGATGCCAAATCTCATCAAGAAGAAAATAGAAATTCTCAAAAACAAACTGGATAAATATGAAAAGTATGGGGTAAGCATAGACGATTTTCACTCAAAACTCTACGATATACTTTCCATGATGGAGGAGAAAGATTACGAAGAGATATATAAGATGCTTCAGGAAGTTGATGAGAGCTTTAACAGGTACGTTGACGAGTACGTGAAGAGCCTGAGGAACAAAATAAGCAAGAGAATAGGTGAATTCAGCGAGGAGGTTGCCAGTGATTACGCCAAAAGGATTGAAAAAATGCGCTCTGTTGAGAATTATGAAGAAGCAATACGGATATACAACGAGGCAAACGACTTCGTTGCAAAGTACCGCGTATTCATGGACGAATTTGGAAAAATGGTCGAAGAAACAAAAGACAGGCTAAGATTTGCTCTATCTCTGGGGCTAAAAGTTGGAGATTTGATTTCAAAACTTAAGGAAATAGAAGAAAAAGCACCAAAAGACATGAGCGGTGCCAAGTTAGAACTGGAGGACTTGAAATCAAAAATTAACAGCATGATTGACGCTCTGGAGCCCGATATTGATGTGGACATTGAGATTGTAGATAAAAGCAGAGACGGGTACATTGGTAAAATAAGCATAAGAAATAAAGGCACGGCAGATGCGCAAAACATAAAAATCATGGTAAGAGGAGCATATTATTCAGACAAGCCCATAGAAATTCTTAAAATTGAAAAGGGAGCCATGGACGAACAGAAAGTATATCTAAAAGAGGGACACGGCAACAAAATAAACGTGTTTCTAACATATTACAGATTTGACGGGAAAGAATACAACCTTACAAGAGAATTTGAAGTGGAAGAACAGGAAGAGGAGAAAAAAGGGTTTCATATAGAGAAAGCCACAAAGAAGGAAAAGTGCGCTTTGTGCAGGGGAACAATACTTCCAGGTATGGATATGGTTGTGTGTGATAACTGCGGAGCCACTTACCATCTACCATGCGCCAAGAGGATTGGAAAATGCAAGGTATGTGGCCAGGAATTCAAGTTTGATTGATATGTTGCTTAAGAGATTCGCGCTGGCAAAAAAAACGAGTGGAAAATTTGATACCCCCCTTCTTTTAAGATGTGGGCAGGATATAGAGGTAGATGACAAAGAATTTAGAATGATAGGATACACGATAAAAAAAGGAATAAATTACCAGGCAAGTCTCATTCAAAAAGAGATAAAAATTGCAGAAAATTTGTATCTTATTCCAAACGGGAATACATTACTAAGGAACACAAGGGGATTTGTAGACTACACGTTTAAGATACGGGAAAAGTACGGTTACGGAACGTTATTTTACATACCCGGGGTACCTCCAAACCTGATTCCCGTGCTGTTCTACCTTGGATACGACATATTTGACAACTGCATGGAAAAACTGCAAAATTATGCCCCATGGGGGGAATCCAGCAGAGAGATACTTGACACAAAACATGTATTTGAGCTAACGAAGGCGGCTTTCGATGAAGAGATGCTCAGGGAATTTGTAGAAGGAATACCGGACAATAAGAGCCAGGAAATACTCAGGTACATCGATTACAGGTACTTTGAAAAATTAGAGATATTTTACCCTATATACAAGGAAAAACTCAATGCCGTGAGCGCCAATTCACTAAACCGGCCAGATGTAAGGAGATGGCTCGTGCGTCTTAAAGAAAGGTATGTCCGTCCAAAATACGGAAAATACCTATTATTGCTTCCATGCTCTGCAAGAAAACCGTATTCACTCTCAAAAAGTCACAGACTAATGAGAAGGTACATTAAATCTACCATGCACGAAGTAATACTCACCTCACCCCTGGGCATGGTGCCAAGAGAGCTTGAGGCATTCTATCCCGCTAAAAATTACGACATACCCGTCATTGGGAAATGGTACGAGGAAGAGAAGAAAATGATACGTGATATTTTGCAGTGGTTGTTAGAAAAGTACCATTATGAAAGCATAATATCCTTCCTACCAAAAAGCATGGATTTCTTAGATGACATACTGCGAGAACAAGGAGCATTAACAATCTGGAACGGAGACCTGGAAGAACTTGCAAAGGTAACGAAGGAACTTGATTACAGGGTATCAAAAGGAGAAATGCTGAGAAATAATTTAGAATCCCTTGCAATGTTTCAGTTTAACCACCCATTCGATTTTTCAAATGCAAAAATACAGGGCAGATACCCGAGAATAGACATAAAGATGGGCGGCGAGAGGTTTTTTGGCTATGACATAAATCGTGGTATGCTCACTCTCACAAAACAAAGCGCTGAAATACTTGCAAAAAATGGAAAATACACCGTGGAAATAGATGATTTCCATCCTGAAGGAGATGTATTTGCCGCCGGAATTTTAAAAGCCACGGCTGATATAAGAGAAGGAGATGAAGTATCCGTAATTCATGCTGAAGAATTAAGAGGTTGGGGTATAGCAAGAATGAGCTACCTCGATATGATTAACGAAGAAAAGGGGAAGGCTATTAAAATTAGAGGGAAAAACCAGTAAATTTTATATTTTAAATACATATCCCACGTGGAAGGGTGATAATGATGTTGGAGTATGTAGCGTTTATTGTGGGACTGCTCTCCCTGTCCATTGCTGCGGCGTTTGCCATTTACGTCAAAAAGAAGGATGCGGGAGAAGGAGCGATGACAGAGATTGCAGGATACATCAGGCATGGAGCAATGGCATTTCTAAACAGAGAGTACAAGTACCTTTCAATATACATAGTGGTAGTATCGATATTGCTGTACATAGGAAGCATGTTCAGCTCAGGAATCAGCGAATACACATGGATAGCATTTGTAGTTGGAGCAATATTTTCGGCACTGGCGGGCAATGTAGGGATGCGCATAGCCACGCTGGCAAACGTTAGAACGGCAAAAGCTGTAGAAGAGGATACTCACGCGGGCCTTAAAGTAGCGTTTTCGTCAGGTGCGGTGATGGGGCTAACAGTGGTAGGACTCGGCGTAATAGGCGTGAGCGCAATATACTTGAGTTTCAGAAGCTTTGTAAGCCCAGAAAACCTCTCAAACATACTCTTCGGCTTTGGATTTGGCGCAAGCTCGATAGCGCTGTTCGCAAGAGTTGGAGGTGGTATATACACCAAAGCTGCCGATGTAGGTGCTGACCTTGTGGGTAAAATAGAGGCGGGCATACCCGAAGACGACCCGAGAAATCCCGCGGTTATTGCAGATAACGTGGGGGACAATGTTGGAGACACCGCAGGAATGGGCGCAGATCTCTTCGAAAGTTATGTAGACTCAATAATATCAACAATTGCCATTGGTGTTATGTTTTCCTCGGTTATGGGCGACATTGTCATACTGCCATTACTAATAGCAGGGATAGGCATAATTGCCTCAGTAATAGGAATTGCCGCTGTTATTGCGCTCAGAAACCAGGACCCATCCAAGGCAATGAACACGGGTGTGATCACCAGTGCAGTAATTATGACAATACTTGCAGGAATTGCACTCTATTTCTTAGGAACAAACGGTATACAGGTTGCACAACACAAAACCGTGCCCTGGTATTACGTGTTCGCTGCCCTCCTTTCAGGTTTGGGTGCAGGAATAGTAATAGGATTTTCAACTGAGTACTACACCTCGGACAAGTACAAACCAACACAGGAGATTGCAAGGGCAAGCAACACTGGAGCTGCCACTAATCTGATTACCGGCATGGCAGTAGGAATGCTCAGCACGGTAATACCAATAATAACGGTAAGTGCAGCAATTATAATTTCATACTATTTAGCAGACATATACGGGCTTGCCATTGCGGCAGTGGGCATGCTCAGCACATTAGGAATGACCTTGAGCATGGATACGTACGGTCCCGTGGCTGACAACGCAGCAGGCATAGCCGAAATGGCACACCTTGGAAAAGGAGTCAGAGAACGCGCAGAAAATTTAGATTCGATAGGGAATACAACCGCCGCGATAGGTAAGGGATTTGCCATTGGCTCTGCAGCACTTACTGCATTGGCACTGTTTGCCACGTACACCCACTCAGTTGGCAACATAACCATGGAAATATCCGATCCAGCGGTTACCGTTGGCATATTCATAGGAGCACTTATGCCATTCTTGTTCTCGGCTCTTGCCTTAAAAGCAGTGGGTATTGCAGCGGAAGACATGGTTAACGAAGTAAGAAGACAGTTCAAGGAGATTAAAGGCATACTTGAGGGAAAAGCAAAGCCGGATTACAACAGATGCATAACGATATCCACAGACGCAGCCATTAAGAAGATGATACTTCCCACCATACTTGCCATAATAATACCCATCGTAGTAGGAATTACTCCTGGCCTTGGCGCAAAGGCTGTTGGCGGTCTACTGGGAGGTTCTATAGCAACTGGGTTCCTGCTTGCCATTTACATGGCCAACGCAGGGGGTGCCTGGGATAATGCAAAGAAATACATAGAAAAGGGAGAATTTGGAGGCAAGGGAAGCAATGCGCACAAGGCGGCGGTTGTTGGCGACACAGTGGGTGATCCATTGAAAGACACGGCTGGTCCATCACTAAACATACTGATAAAATTGATGAGCATTGTTTCACTGATATTTGCGTCTTTCTTCCTGCTGTGATAGTTTTTTATACTTTTTTTCTTTATCTTTTCCGAGATGAAAAGCACCCCTATATTTCTAGCGATTATAATAATCACGCTATCACTACCTCTTGCAAGCGCACAGATTTCACCCGATAATTTTGAGAAGAGCGTTACAGGGGGAGGTAGTTTCAACATATATTTTGGAATATTTAACGATAAAAACGAGACACTTTTTTATTTTGTAGAAACCCCGCATGTCGATGACTGGAAAATAGATGTGGAACCTCAAAGTGGAATCATCGAGCCAGGAAGCGCCGCGCACGTAAAGGCTACTTTTACGGCCCCAAGGGTATCCATGAAGCACAAATGGTTCATAGACCTGAAAGTAGAGCTTTACAACAATACGGGAATTGTGGAAGCAAAGACCATAGAAGTGTCAATTAATTTCAAAATGAATGTATATGAGGGAGCGTATTTCGGAATACCTTTTCCAGAAGAGTGGGGGTACTGGGGAAGCTTTCTTAACGCATTGATATTCTGGATTGTCGCAGGTGTGGCAACATTTATCATATTGTACATAATGAAAAGAGCAGTTAAAGTCACAAAAACGAAAATAGACGACATTCTCCTCAGAATAGTCCATGGTCCAGCGGTAATATGGATTATCACATACGGCGTTTATACCTCTGTTTTACTGTTTCCTCTATCGAACGATGTGTTTGGTTTTTTATATACAGTATATAGCATAATTACTATTTTGATAATAACCTGGATAATATACAGAATATTTAGAGACTTAATTATACACTATGCATTCAGATACAGAGAGAAACTTGGAAAAATGGAAGCAGCACTAATCTCCGCAATAGAAAAAGTTGGCGTGGCCACTATACTTGGCATATCGGGAATAATGATTCTTCAGGAATTGGGCGTTGATGTTACGGTTCTATTGGCAAGCATGGGTGTCCTGGGTATCATTTTAGGTTTTGCTGCACAGGACACCATGGCAAACTTTTTCTCAGGAATTCACATCCTTTTAGACCGCTCCATAGAAATAGGAGACTACGTGTTGCTGGAAGGGGACAGCAACGTGTACCGGGTAAAGGATGTTGGGTTGAGAAGCACTAAACTTTACGACATTTTCGCAAATACGGTAATATACATACCAAATAACATAATAGCAAATAATAAAATAATAAATTTAAGCCGTCCAGATGATAGGCTGGAAGTGAGAATTGATGTGGGAGTCTCTTACAACAGCGACGTAAGAAAGGTTAAAAAAGCCCTATACGAGGTTGCCATGGAAAACCCAGATATTCTCAAGGAAGGCAATTACAAACCCAACGTAGTATTCACAGAGTTCGGGGATTCAAGCTTGAATTTCAGGTTATACGTGTGGATTGACAATCTGAAAAACCAGTGGAAAGTAATGAGTGATTTAAGGGAATCAATTGTGGATAAATTCAGGGAGATGAACATAGAGATACCTTATCAGCAGGTAGACATACACATAAGGAAGTGATGAAAATGTATGTAGGAATTGATGAGGGAACAACCAACGTAAAAGTCGGGGTTTTCGATGAAGATTTTAACATGATTAAAATGTGGAAGATGAGACTAGAAACGTACTATCCCCGAGAGGGATGGGTCGAGCAGGATGCTGAAAAAATTATGGATGCTGTTTGTTCACTAATAAACCAGCTCAATAAATGGTTGGCCGGAAAAAAGATATATGGATTAGGTATAGCAAATCAAAGGGAAACTACTATCGTGTGGAATAAAAAAACAGGAAAACCTGTTTACAACGCAATAGTGTGGCAGTGCAGGAGAACAGCAAACATGCTAAGAGAAATAAAAAAAGAATACGAAAAGGAAATTAAGGAAAAAACAGGACTGGAAGTTGACCCGTACTTTTCTGCTTCAAAGATAAGCTGGATTCTGAAAAATGTGAAAAACACCAGAGAAATGGCAGAAAGAGGAGAGCTCCTTTTTGGAACGGTGGACACGTATCTAATATGGAAACTAACCAATGGTAAAGTTCACGCAACGGATCATACAAACGCGTCTAGGACAATGCTCTACAACATCACAAAAGGAACTTGGGATGATGATCTCTTGGAAATATTCAATATACCTGAAAGCATGCTTCCGGAGATAAGGGATTCCGGAGGAGATTACGGTTATGTAAAGACATTAAATTCGGAAATAACCGGGGTTTTGGGGGACCAGCAATCGGCGCTTCTTGCCCACGGGTGCATTAACTCGGGAGACATGAAGGTTACCTACGGAACCGGTACTTTTTTGCTGGAAAATACGGGAAGAGAACCTGTAAAAAACAGGGGATTACTCACCACCGTTGCCTGGAGCATAAAAAAAAGAACCTTTGCTCAAGAAGGAAGCATATTATCTTCAGGAACAGTTGTCGAGTGGCTTAAGGAAAACGGGCTTTGGAGCGATGATATAGGAGATGAAACAGAGCTTTACTTTGTACCTGCATTCTCAGGACTGGGGTCTCCTTACTGGGACCCTGATGCAAGGGGAATGCTGATAGGAATAACGCCATATACCAAAAAGAAGCATATAGTAAGGGCCGCAATGGAATCCATAGGATACATGGTTAGAGATGTAGTTGAAATGATGGATATGAGCAGAATTGGCACTATTCACGCAGATGGGGGGATGTCCGAAAACAAATTTTTGATGCAATTCCAAGCAGACATTATTGGAAAGAAGATAATAGTGCCACGTATAAAAGAAATGACAGTAAGGGGAGCTGCCATAATCGGCGCAATAGGAAACGATAAAATATATATGAAAGATGTCCCTAAAGTCAGGGAATATGATGTGTTTTCTCCTGTGAAAGAGGAAGTATGGAGACAAAGCAGGTACAACCTTTGGAAGGAGGCAGTTAGGAGAAGCATGGATTGGTTCAGGGGAAAATAGATATATATGGGAATGTTTTTAGGGCGATTAAGGCGATAAACATGGCCGAGTTCAAGTACATTGTCAGGATTGCAAATACGGATATAGATGGAAACCGTCCTGTACTCTACGCATTGCAGAGTATAAAAGGAATAGGGTACAGAGTGGCAGAAGGAATAGTAAGGCACGAGCAGCTTGACCCGAAGGAGAAGATAGGAAATCTTAGCGATGAAGATATAGAAAAGATAAGGGTTTTGGTAGAGGAAAAGCTGGAGGATATTCTGCCGGTATGGATGAGAAATCACAGGAAAGAGTTTATAACTGGTGATGATAAGCATGTGCTATCCACTGACTTAGACCTCCTGATACAGGATGATATAAACAGACTCAAGAGAATGCGCGCCTATCGTGGAATAAGGCATGAGCGCGGATTGGCGGTTAGGGGGCAAAGAACGCGCTCCAACGGTCGCAGAGGATTAGCGGTGGGCGTGAGCAGGAATAAGAGGTGATGATATGGGAGATCCAAGAAAGAACAGGAAAACGTACGAGACACCAAAGCACCCATGGGAATCCGAAAGGATTAAGGAGGAATGGGAGCTAAAGAAAAGATATGGGCTTAAGAATAAGAAGGAGATTTGGAAGGCAAAATCTATACTTAGAAACTTCAGATCTCAGGCAAGATACCTGCAAGCTAAGTTAAGATATGGAGACCCTCAGGCTGAAAAACAACAAAAACAGCTATTTGGGAGACTTGCACGCTTGGGAATACTAAACGAGGAGAACGCCACCCTTGATGCGGTGCTATCCCTTTCAGAAGAAGATATACTTAAGAGAAGACTGCAAACAATAGTTTATTTGAAAGGACTTGCGAGGACACCAAAGCAGGCAAGGCAGTTCATAGTTCACGGGCACATAGCCATAAACGGAAGGAAGATAACAATACCCGGCTATATGGTGAGAAAAGATGAAGAGCAATTTATAGAGTACAACGAGCGGTCACCCCTATCTGATGAGATGCACCCTATGAGAACACAGGTTATAGAGGCAAGCCCTGTTAATGAAGAAAAAGAGGAGAGTGGTGAGTAATGGCTTCAAAAGTTAGTGTTGTTCATATATACTCTTCCCATAACGATACAATAATTACTGCAACCGACATAACAGGTGCAGAGACTTTTGCAAAGGCATCTGGAGGAATGGTGGTAAAATCAGATAGAGAAGAATCATCTCCCTATGCTGCAATGCGCGCAGCGGAGATGGTTGCTGAACAGCTAAAAGAAAAGGAAATAACGGAAATCATCGTCAAGGTAAGAGCGCCTGGTGGCAACAAGTCCCTCACTCCGGGTCCAGGTTCTCAGGCTGCGATAAGAGCTCTTGCCAGAGCAGGTATGAAAATACTGAGAATAGAAGACGTGACCCCTATTCCTCACGACACAACAAGAAAGAAGGGTGGGAAGAGAGGTAGGCGGATTTAAATGGAGCTCAACATACTGGAGTTGAAAGAAAAATACATAAAATTTGAAATAAAGGGGATAACTCCATCTATGGCCAATGCACTCAGAAGGACCCTCATAAATGACATACCCAAGCTCGCCATACACAAGGTCATATTCCATCACGGACAGATAAGAGACAAAAACGGTAACGTTCATGATTCCACCACGCCACTGTTTGATGAAATAATCGCACACAGATTGGGCTTGATTCCCCTTCCCACTGACTTAAACATGAAGTTCAGGGATGATTGTGACCATCCGCCAGATGAGGGATGCCCTCTTTGTACAGTAACTTATACCCTTAACAAACATGGTCCAGCTACTGTTTACTCTGGGGACCTCGTTCCACATGGAGACCAGAAATTCAGACCAGTAGATTCGCTCATCCCCATAGTAAAGTTAAAAGATAACCAGGCAATATTACTTGAAGCCGAAGCAATAATGGGTACCGCAAGAGAGCATGCCAAATGGCAGGTAACAAGCGGTGTTAGCTACAAGTACCACAGGGAGATTACCGTTAAAAAAGATGATAGTGATTACTGGGAAGAAGTGAAGAATTCGTGTCCTGAAAACGTGATTTACGAGGACAAGGACAAGATAACATTTACAGATGATAGAAAGTGCAAAGCAATGGCAAAGCTTCTGTCATTTGACAATCCGGAAATAAAGGAAGATAACTCCTGGTTCATATTTCAGTTTGAAACCGATGGTAGCCTGAGCGCAAAGGACACTCTGGATTATGCACTGAGAAGACTCCAGGAAAGATTTTCAAAAATAAGAGAAAGCGCTGCTATAAGCTAAATACATATCTCTGACTTATATTTTACACAAGAAAAGCTTTATTACTTTTGAGGGGATGGAGAGATATGCTATATATAGTATTTCTCACAGGTGTGTGCAACCTGAATTGCAGGTACTGTGGAGGAACCATACCTGATGAAGTGATGCCTCACGAAATCAATTATGAAATAGAATACCTGAAAAATTTCGTGGAAAAAGATAAAGACGCGATAATTGCGTTTTACGGTGGAGAGCCCCTTTTGAGAATCGAAAAGATGAAGGAAATAATGGATAACGTGAAAGCAAAGAAATTTGTTATTCAAACAAACGGGTTCTTCCTGCACAAAATACCTGATGAATATCTTAACAGAATTGATTCCATACTTGTATCCATTGATGGTGTGAAAGATGTAACCAACTATTACAGGGGCAACGGAGTATACGAAATTGTTGTTGATAGAGTAAAGAAGATAAGGAAAAGATATAGTGGAGACCTGATAGCAAGAATGGCAGTAAGCGAAAAAAGTGATATTTACAGGGACGTCAGGCACCTGTTATCCCTGCCTTTCGACCACGTGCACTGGCAGCTAAACGTGGTGTGGGCCCCTGATGATTCATGGACTGACTTTGATGCGTGGGTTAAAAATTCATACAACCCAGGAATTACCAAGCTTGCAAAATGGTGGGTTGAAGAAATTAAAAAGGGACAAATACCCGGAATAGTACCCTTTCAGGGAGTTATAAAGAGAATGTTCTGGCCCGAAAACGGTGTGCCATGCGGTGCGGGAAGGGATGCCTTCGCTATCACCACAGACGGTAGAATCCTCGCATGTCCCATTGGAGGAGAGTTTGAATGGAACGAGCTGGGAGATATAAGAAAAAAGAACCCTGAAGATTTAAGAAATTCAGTAAGCATAGACGAGCCATGTCTATCTTGCGATTTGTATCCAATCTGCGGGGGTAGATGTCTCTTTGCAAATAAAGAAAGATTGTGGGGCATGGACGGTTTTTACAAAATCTGTGAAACTGTAAGGCACCTCGTAAATGAGATGAATTGGGCAAAGAAAGAGATAGAAAAGTTAATAGATGAAGGAATGTACAAAAAAGATGATTTCTACTATCCACCATTCAACAACACCACGGAAATTATTCCTTAAATTGATTAACCATAATTACATGTGGGAGTTGTGGAAGAGCTACAAATAGGCGATTTAACGTTCACAAAGTACGGAATGCTATATATTGAAGAATACGAAACGGGCGTGATTGCAGATATGCATTTGGGGTACGAAGAGGTCATGGCCACCAAGGGGATTTTTTTACCGAAAATACAAAAGAGGCATATACTGTCTACATTAGAAAAAATTTTTGAAAGATACGAGCCGAAAAAATTAATTATAAACGGTGATTTAAAGCACGAGTTTTCAAAGAACATGAGACAGGAATGGAACGAAATTGAATATATCATAGATTACCTGGCGGATAGAACAGAGCTCGTGGTTGTGCGCGGTAACCATGACAACTTTCTTTCAGGCATACTAAAAAAAAGAGGAATTTCAATGAGAAATAACTATGAATTTGGGAGATACATATTCGTTCACGGTCACAAGGACCTGGAAATAGACAAAACGCGGGTAACAATTATGGGCCACGAGCACCCCAGCGTGAGCATTAGAGATAAGATTGCAGCAACAATCAAGGTTCCATGCTTTCTCCACTCCCAAGATATTGTGGTGATTCCAGCAATGAGCATATACGCAACAGGAACTGATATCACCAAAAACGATTACATATCTCCTATTTTAAGGAGAAATCAAAGAGATTTTAAAATAATAGGCATAGATGAAAAAGTGGGGATAATCCCCCTGGGAAAAATCAGCTCTCTTCAAGCACTTTCTGAAGGTTGGTAACTACTTTTTCAAAAGCCTTTGCAGCCTCGCTGTCTTTGTATTCTAAAACAAACGGCATGCCCATATCTCCGCACTTAACTATGTTACCATCCATGGGTATGCTTCCCAAAAAAGGCACACTGTACTTCTCTGCAACCTTCTTGCCACCCCCTTGTCCAAAAATTTCCCCAGCCATGTTTTCGATAACGCCCACCACTTTTTTGTTCATCTGCTTAGCAAAGTTTATGGCCTTTGTACCATCAAGGATGGCTACTTCCTGTGGAGTTACCACTATTAGCATACCATCCAAATCAGGAATTAACTGCGACACACTCAAAGACTCGTCTCCTGTACCTGGAGGCATATCTATTATGAGATAATCTAACTCACCCCAAGCAACATCATTTAAAAGCTGCTGGATGGCCTTGTGCTTTAAAGGACCGCGCCACACCACGGGCAGGTCATCCTGGGGAAGTGCCATTTGAATGGATATCACTTTTAGATTGGGTATGGGTTCAACAGGAACTATTTTTTGTTCCTCATTAACCATTAGCTTTGCATTCTGAACTCCCAACATCTTTGGCACGTTTGGACCATGAATATCTGCATCTAAAAGGCCAACCTTGTAGCCTTTAAGCGCAAGAGTTGCGGCTAAATTAACAGCCACAGTTGTTTTTCCTACACCGCCCTTCCCGCTAAGCACCATCAACTTGTGCTTTATTTTTTTCATCTTTTCAGCTATTCTCTTTTCAGTTTCTTTCGATTGCTTTATTCTCTCAGCCATAGCCTTGGCTTGGTTTGGATCTATCGGTGCTCCCATTTTTCATCACCTTGCGAGGGATAAGTGTACTTATATATCATATTTTTTGGACAAAAATGAGTAAAAGTTACGGAACAGTCACTTCAAAGGACGCCTGGTAAAAATCGTACGTTAGTTTTATTGTGTCCCCGTCTCCTATCGATGTGCTGTGAATAACTATTCTATCCCCGCTGGTTATGGTTCCCGTCCCGTCCAAATCCAAAAAACACCACTGCCCGTCTCCTGTGATTTCATCGGTGTAATTCAATTCTCCTGAATTCTCTATTGTAATATGAACGTATGGCGGAATCAAATACCCTGGATTCGTCAGGGATATAGTTAAATTCACCCAGCCCTCCGCGATGTTCGAGCTGCCCGCATCATAATTTAAACTTCCATATAGAACGCCTTTATAAGTGTCTCCATAAACATACCCTACATAGCCCTTGCAAGTCAGGATTATTGCATCGTCCGATTTCACTCCCGTGAAATGTATTTCAATTATGTCTCCATTGCTCACCTTCCCGTTGCCGTCCAAATCCACAAAGCTCCACTGCTTATCTCCTGTGATTTTATTCACATAGCGAAGTGGGGTGTTGTTCACCGTCAGCGAGATGTCCGAAGGCACCATGCTTTCCGGATGCGTTAGATTCAACGTCATATTTATCCAGCCTTTGGGTAAATCGGAAGTCTCTTCATTTAATATCAAACTGCCGAGTAACATGCCACCCTGGGGCGGGGGAATGGTTTTAACCCTCTCTCCGTACTTTATGAATTTGTTCCCCTGAGAATCTATGTATTCCAAGATTATTTTATCTCCCTGCACGATATATGAATATACTCTTGAATTCCCATCGGACGTGATTTCCAACCTGCTATCCTTCAAGTCTTCCCAAGCAAAAGAGTGAGTTTTAGTACCCAGAACCTGGTCGTTTGAAGAAACATATCCCGTTCCGCTCGTGTTGAATATCCAATACTCATCAACAATATATGAGATATTTCCCCTGTGCAAAATATCCTTCTCCTCGGTAAAATGCCACTTTCCCACCACCGGCGAAGGATTTATAAAAAAAGAAATGAGCAAGAACGCAGAGATAATAATCGCAACCACGACAAGAGTGATTGCGAAAAGCACCCGTCTTTTAGACTTTTGAACATTATCTTCAAAATTAACTTCCTGCTTCCCTTCCTTCATACCCATTAACTCACCGGGTAAGAGTATGCAATACAAGTAAATTAACTTTTTTAGACAATAGTTATTAAAAACATCAAAAATCTTGGGTAAATCCGAGCAAAATTAAACAATATATGGTATTGTGCCCCACAATGTATTATTTTGCAAATAACAAAACTTTATAAATAGAAAAGCAATATGGCGATGAATGATAGAGGACGATATCAAAAAAATTCGCGATGCTGAAAAGAGAGCCAAGGAGAGAATAGAGAGGGCTAGGGTAGAATCTATAGAAAGAGTGGAAAGGGCAAAGAAGGACATAGCCATTGAGATAGAAAAAGAAAAAAAGGCACTTCTTGAAGAGATCAGAAAAATGAAAGAAGAGGCAAAAAGAGAGGCAACCATAGAAGCAGAGAAAATAAAAAAAGAATACCACGAAAAAGCAGAGAGGATAAGGGGCATACCCGAAGAAAAGATTTTGAACGCTGCTCGTGAGATTGTTAACAACATTATAGGGTGAATCAAATGCTTTTCCCGGCCAAGATGGCTGAGGTCGAGATTTTAGTTCACGATTCAGTAAAATACGATGTTCTCAGAACAATGCAGAGAAAGAGTTTCATGCACATAGTTCAGCACGGTATTGAGAATGTTGAACAGGCAAAACCTTCCAGAGATGTTGGAGGAATAGTTGATAGAAGCTTTAGAATTTCAAAATTGATGAGCATACTCAACATAGCGAAAGAGAAAAGTAATGATGGCATAAAGGGGCTTCTAAACCCTCCAGCACCTGAAAAATACGATGCAACCGTTAGAAGTAGAGATAAAATAATAACGGATGCAGACGAAACCCTTGAAGCGCTCGAATTACAAATTCTTGAGTTAGGAAAGGAGTGGGAAAGGATTAACGCTGAAATAGAAACTGTGAAAAAGCACATAGGAGAATTGAGACTTTTAACTGGGCTTGATTTTGACTTGAAATATTTGGGAGAAGAAACATACGTAAAGGTTTCCGCTGGAATAACCCGAGACATAGAGCACTTGCTTAAGCTACAAAGCGAGGGGAAAATCGCTATTTGGTACCGCACAAACGGTAAGAAGAAGAGCTTACTGTACATAGTGGTAATTGCATATCATCTCCAGGACAGGAAGGATGTGGAATCTGCCCTGCGATTTTCAAATTTTTCCGAATTTAATTTAGAGGGTTTTGAAGGAAAACCCAACGAAGCCATACAAAAGGCAAACGAGAAGATACATGAACTTGAAGAAGAGAAAGAAAAAATCAAAGCAAAAATAAAGAAAATGAGAGACGAGCATTACGGGCACCTTGCAGTGCTTTACGACGACTTAGAAAACGAAAAAATTAAAGAAGACTACCATAACCGCTTCGGAAAGACGGATTACACCACAGTGATAAGGGGATACATAGCTAAAAAGAGACTGAATGCGGCAATTGAAGATATAAACAAAGTATCCAATGGCCTTGCCATTGTCAAATGGAAAGACGCTGAGGGAGAGGATACGCCCGTCATGTTCAACAACCCAAGAATATTGTGGCCATTCCAAGCATTTGTGGAAATGTACTCCACGCCAAAGTACGGGTACATTGACCCAACCGCAATAATAGCTCCCCTGTTCGTTGCATATTTTGGACTTACCCTTGGAGATGCAGGTTATGGATTCATAATAACCGTGTTGGGGTACCTGCTTTGGTTCAAAATAGGAAAATACGACTGGACGAATAGAACTTTAGGAAAAATCCTATTTGCATCGGGCATATCTGCTATAATATTCGGTATTATACAGGGAGGTATTTTCGGGCCACTTGATTCACACAATCCAATGTCTCAATTCATACATTACACTCCTCTGATGGACCCCATGACTAACGCGGTATATGTACTAACAATAGCACTCATAGTGGGTATTGCACAGATATCGTTAGGATTGATACTTGGCGCTTATCATCATTTAAAACACAAGAATTATGGTGACTTTTTAACTTCGGAACTATCGTGGTTCCTAATATTGCCAGCAAGCGCAATCCTTATAGGAGCTATGTTTAACTGGTGGTATGTAGAACCAATGATGATGAACGTTGGCTGGCTGCTTTTAGCGATAGGTCTTGTGTTCCTGAGCGGAGTGCCGGGACACATGATAAACAGGGAGTCAGAGATAAACGCAATGGCATTCTTTGATATAACAGGAATGGTTGGAGATTGGCTTTCCTATTCCCGTTTGCTTGCACTGGATCTAGGCACATCGGGAATTGCACTTACCATTAATCTCTTCGCAGGTATTATGTCCAGCATGGTACTTGCAACGGGAAGCATGGTATGCTGCATGCCGCTGGTAATCATAGGTTTCGGGTTTTTGGCTATGGTGTGGAAAAAGAGAGACAACAGGATGTCCGGTATTGCTGCGTTTGTGGTAATTTTAGGAATCGTAGGTATGATTAACATACAGGCAGCGCTTTGGCTGTTTATAGGTGTGTATATGGTACTTGCACATATTGGAAACGCGTTACTGCAATCATTAGGATCTTTGGTACACTCTCTAAGATTGCAGTATGTGGAATTCTTCTCAAAATTCTATGAAGGAGATGGTGTAAAATTTGAGCCGTTTAAGGAGATAAGGAAAAATTCAAGAATTGTAGAAGCTGGAGGTGTGAAAAAATGAAAAAACTGTTGTTTGCCCTGCTGTTGATGATCATAATGAGTGGCGCAGCATTTGGCGCGGTTAACGTGAAGGAGGGGAGCTGGAACGGACATGGATACACAACTACCGCGCTTGAAAAAGCAAAATTAGTTGTGGGAACGGATTACATATTCGAGTACAAAGGAGAAGGAGGAGCCACGGCTACAAACGTAACCTGGATAATAAAGAACGAGAAAGATGGCACGGAAAACGTGTACATGGGCAATCCGGTAAGGGTGAATTTTGGAGAATCAGGAGAATATGAAATAACTGTAAAAGAAGGGAGCAAAGTTGTGTATGGCCCACAAAAAGTTAAGGTAAATGAAGGCCCACTTGGAATGGCTCTCGCGTTAATAGGTGCTGGTATTGCAGTGGGCGCATCGGGTATGGGTGCAGCCATAGGAGTTGGTATTGCAGGAGCGAGCGGCGCAGCTGCCATAGCAGAAAACAAAAACAGATTCAGAACAGCTTTCATATTCCAGGCGTTCCCGCAAACACAGGGTATATATGGCTTGCTCATAGGCATTCTTATACTTTTGTACACCGGCGCGCTCACCGGCGGGGGTTTGAACCCATCATCAAACATACCTGTTGGTGCTGGATTAATGGCGCTTGGTGCAGGACTATCCGTAGGAATTGCAGGATTAAGTGCAATTGGTCAGGGTATAGTGGCAGGCACGGGAATAGGAGTGACGAGAAAGCAGGGGACAATGGGCAAAGCGGTTGTATTTACCGTCCTTCCAGAAACTCAGGCAATTTACGGTTTGCTTATTGCAATACTTCTCCTGCAGGGAATGGCCATAATTATAAAGAATGGCGCACCAACAGCATACGCCATGGGCATGGGTGTGGCGGCAATAGGTGTTGGCCTTGGAATGGGTCTTAGTGGAATAACTGCAATAGGACAGGGTATAGCAGCAGCATCGGGCTCTGCGGCAACGGCCCAGAATCCCAGAGCATTTGCAAGTTCTATGATTTTTGCCGTTCTCCCAGAAACACAATCGATATATGCACTTCTGGCGGCAATACTTGTGATAATGAATCTCGGCCTAATGAGCGGAACTATACCAATGAAATCTGCATACCAGGTGATGTTGATAGGTATAGGCGTACTTGGAATAGGCTTTGCAGTTGGTCTGGCGGGCATAAGCGGTATTGGTCAGGGTATAACCGCCGGTGCAGGTGCCGCGGCATACGTTAAAAATCCGGGCACGAGGACCCAGAGCATCGTGCTATCTGTCATGAGCGAAACTTACGCCATATTCGGATTGCTAATGGCTATTCTGATAATGATGGCTCTCCACATACTCGGAGGATGATCGTAATGGATGCCATTGAAAGAATAATAGAGAAGATTAACGAAGATGTGGAGAAAAAAATCAAGATGTTCGAAGAGGAAGCAAACGAGAAAATAGAGAAAATAAAGATAGATGAGCATGCAAGATGGGAACACAAAAAGGAAAAGATAGAAAGGGAAAGAGATAGAGACTTGGAGAGCATCAAAAGTCTCATTATCTCACATGCTAACCTTGAAGGTAAAAGAGAATTGATGGCTGCAAGAGAAGAGATAATGAACAAAGTAATAGAAATCGTTAAAAGAGAAGCAAGAAACTCCGAGAAATATCTGGAGTACATAGCAACCAGAGTTAAGGATGCAAAAAGCGTGTTTGGAGAGGAGTTTGTGGTAGTGTGCATCCCAGAAGATAAGGGAAAGGTGGATAACATCGTTAAAAGTCTCGCACCAAAAGCAACCGTAGAAATGGGAGAAGTGAAACACGGAGGAATAATTGCAAAGGACATTAACGGGATTAAAAGCGTGGATTACAGCATAGATGCACTTGTAGAGAGAAAAATAAACGAAATAAGAAAGATAATGCTAAATAAACTGTTCGAGGGAGAGTATGCTTGACGCGTACACCATGATGCTAATAGGAATTTCGGCGGCGTTCATTGCAATACTGATAGCAGTAGTAGTGTTCATGGGATACCTGAGAAAAATTCTGAGCATTGCCTCTTTTATGGGGCCCAACGCGACAATATTTGCAATAGGTTCAAAATACACCGAAATAGAAAACATGGAGAAAATATTGGAAATGAGTTCCGTGGCGGAAGTAATAAACGACATAAAAAAAGAAGGATATACCATTGAAAATGCAGAGAATGCAGACGTTGAAATAGAGAAAAAGATGATTGAGATGATGAACGAAGTGATAGCCATGTTGCCAGAAGGCACCCAGGAATTTGCAGAAAGCTATATGCTGAAATACGATGCACAGGTAATAAAAAGGATTTTGAGAGCTAAGGCCGTGGGGGTTCCAAAGGAAAAAATTTACGAAACAATTTACAGCTGTAAGCATATAAGCGACATAGTGATAAATCACATGGTAGAAGCCACAAGCGTAGATGATTCTATCTCGGCTCTTGATGCCACACCATTCAGCAGAGTAATAGAAATATGGAACGAAAAGAACAGCTTGCATGCAGTGGATACTGCAATAGACGCCATAGTACTTGAAAAATTGATAGAGGAGAAAAGCAAACTTGATGAGGATAGCATGGAGGCCATCAACAAAATTATGGGTATTATGATTGATGTGTACAACCTGAAGGTTTTGATAAGAGGGAAATTGATGAGGATCAACGTTGAAAAGTACCTTGTAAACGAAGGTTACGAAATAGACTCATGGAAAATCAAAACGTTGGGGGAGAGTAGAAGCATGGAAGAATTATTGGGTAATTTAGAAGGTACTTCATATGCAGAAATAAGGGACGCAAAGGACGCATTTGAATCCGAGTTGATTTTAGACCGCATACTGCTAAATAAAGCAATAGAACTGGGTATGGTGTACTCCACATCGTCAGGGCCAACAATGATGTTTTTAATATCCAAGGAATACGAGGCAAGAAACCTTAAAGCTATAATCAAGGGATTTCAAGAGAATCTGGATAAAGATAGAATATGGAAGTTGCTGGTGGGTGTTGCATCATGAAAGTAGTGGCGGTGGGTGACATTGACTTCATAGCAGGATTTCAACTTGCAGGAGTAAAAGAGGTGTACGAATCAAATGACGCTTCAAAAGCGAAAAATACACTGGAGAAAATCAAGGAGAGGAAAGATGTGGCAATAGTATTAATACAGAGAAAATTTGCAAAGGAGTTGAGAAATTACATAAATGAGTGGAAATTTAACAAGGGAATATACCCTATAATTTTAGAGCTTCCTGATCACAAGGATAATGAGGAATATGAAGACCCGATGAGCGAGATTATAAAAAGGGCAATTGGTGTTGATTTAAACAAGAGGTGAAAGAAATGGGAAAGATAATTCGTGTTGCCGGACCGGTGGTCGTGGCCGATGGTATGAAAGGTAGCGAGATGTATGAAGTGGTGCGCGTGGGCGAAGAGGGACTGGTGGGAGAAATTATAGCACTCTCTGGAGACCACGCAACCATTCAGGTTTACGAAGAGACATCCGGAATAAAACCGGGGGAGCCTGTAGAGAGAACAGGTGCTCCACTATCCGTGTTACTTGGACCGGGCATAATAGGACAGATTTATGACGGAATACAGAGGCCACTTCCGGACATAAAAGAAAGCATGGGTGATTTCATAAAGAGGGGTGCAAATGTATCCCCGCTAAATATGGATAAAAAATGGCATTTTATTCCGAATAAAAAAGTTGGAGATGTAGTACAGGGTGGGGATGTATTGGGAATTGTGAAAGAGACAAAATTAGTGGAGCACAGAATAATGGTCCCCCCGAATATATCTGGTAAGATAGAAGAATTGGCAGATGAGGGAGATTACACGCTTAAAGATAGCATAGCGAAGATAGGAGGCAAGGAAATAAAAATGTACCAGAGATGGCCAGTGCGTAAACAAAGACCGTTTAAAGAAAAAGGGGACCCAAGAGAGCCACTGGTAACGGGTCAGCGGGTTCTGGATACGTTCTTCCCCATTGCAAAAGGAGGTACGGCGGCCATACCTGGCGGTTTCGGTACTGGAAAGACAGTTACGCAGCACCAGCTGGCAAAGTGGAGCGATGCAGAAATAATAGTGTATGTGGGTTGTGGTGAGCGCGGTAATGAGATGACCGAGGTCTTGGAGGATTTTCCAAAATTAAAGGACCCAAAAACAGGGGAACCGTTAATGAATAGAACAATACTTATTGCAAACACATCAAACATGCCCGTGGCGGCAAGAGAGGCGAGTATATACACTGGAATTACTATTGCAGAGTATTTCAGAGATATGGGGTACAACGTTGCACTCATGGCCGATTCCACTTCCAGATGGGCAGAAGCTTTGAGAGAAATTTCGGGAAGACTTGAGGAAATGCCCGGAGAAGAAGGATACCCCGCTTATCTTGCATCGAGGCTGGCAGAATTCTACGAGCGCGCCGGGCAGGTTAAAGTAATTGGCACGGAAGATAAAACCGGTTCTGTCACCGTAGTTGGTGCTGTATCACCCCCAGGAGGAGATTTTAGCGAACCGGTTACGCAAAACACACTTAGAATCGTAAAAGTATTCTGGGCATTAGATGCAGATCTTGCACACAAACGCCATTTCCCGTCAATAAACTGGTTAAGATCGTACTCTCTTTATCTGAATTCCATAAGAGGATGGTGGGAAAATAATGTATCAAAAGACTGGTACGAGTTGAGAAGGGAAGCCATGGGAATTTTGCAAAGGGAAGCGGAGCTGCAGGAGATAGTGCAGTTAGTTGGTCCTGACGCATTGCCGGCAAGAGAACAGGCTCTATTGGAGACTGCACGTTCGCTAAGAGAAGATTTTCTGCAGCAAAACGCGTTTCATGATGTGGACACATATTGCCCTGCGGACAAGCAGTATAATATGCTCAGAATCATCTTGAAGTTCCACCATCTTGCCACGGAAGCCGTGGAAAAGGGAGTGAGCATAGAGGACATACGCAAGATGAAAGTCAAAGGAGATATAGCGTACATGGGCAGGATACCAAACGAAAAGTACAAGGAAGAATTTGATAAAATAGAGAAAGCGCTGGAAGACGAGATAAGTGCCCTTGTGAAAGAGGTGAGCTAAATGGAAGTTGAGTATCGCACAATAAAAGAAATCAAGGGTCCTTTACTGATAGTAGAAAAAACAAGAGACGTGGCATATGGAGAGGTCGTTAAGATACGGGGCCCTGACGGGGAGGAAAGGCTGGGGCAGGTTCTTGAAGCCAGGGAGAACATGGCTGTTGTTCAGGTATTCGAAGGTACGAGTGGGCTGGATATAAGAGATACCACCGTGAAGTTTTTAGGAGATACGCTAAAAATAGGTGTTTCACTGGAAATGCTGGGAAGGGTATTCAACGGTACGGGAAAGCCTATAGATGGTGGGCCCGAAATTGTGCCAGAGGAAATGAGAGACATAAATGGTTACCCGATAAATCCCGCAGCAAGAGAGTATCCCCGCGAATTTATCCAGACAGGTATATCCACTATAGATGGCATGAACACACTGGTAAGGGGGCAGAAGATACCTATATTCTCAGGATCGGGTTTACCCCACAACGAGATTGCAGCCCAAATAGCAAGACAGGCAAAGGTTCGCGGAGAGGGTGAAAAATTTGCGGTGGTATTTGTGGCAATGGGCATCACCGCAGAGGAGGCAAACTTTTTCAGAAGGGAGTTTGAGAGAACAGGAGCGCTGGAAAGGACAGTACTTTTCATAAATTTGGCGAATGACCCTGCCATAGAGAGAATAGTTATCCCGAGAATGGGACTGACCGTTGCAGAGTACCTGGCCTTTGACAAAGGCATGCACGTTTTGGTCATTCTAACTGATATGACCAACTACTGCGAGGCACTCAGAGAAATTTCGGCAGCCAGGGAAGAAGTGCCCGGAAGGAGAGGATACCCTGGATACATGTACACTGACCTCGCTACAATTTACGAAAGAGCGGGGAGGATTCGAGGCAACAAGGGCAGCATAACCCAGATACCCATACTAACAATGCCCGATGATGACATGACTCATCCTATTCCTGACCTCACCGGGTACATAACAGAAGGGCAAATAGTGCTAAGCAGGGAACTGCATCGCAGGGGCATATATCCTCCAATTAACCCGCTGCCATCTCTGTCAAGATTGATGAAAGAGGGAATTGGAAAGGGACACACCAGAGAGGACCACGCGGGAGTGGCAAATCAGCTTTACGCAGCCTACGCGGAGGGTTTAAGGCTAAGAGATTTGGTTGCAGTGGTAGGTGAAGAGGCACTTACAGAGATAGACAGAATACTCCTGAAATTCGCAGACGAGTTTGAGGCTAAATTCATAACTCAGGGTCCAGACGAAGACAGAAGCATAGAAGATACGCTCAGCATAGCATGGAACCTGTTTGCAATGATACCCAGAAGCTATCTCAAAAAGCTGGACAGGGAGCACATAGACAAGTACCTACCGGATATGGACTAATCAATAACTTTCTCCAAAATTTTTGGATATCTTGTGATGGAATCCGCCACAATGGTTCCAGGGATGCAGCCTTCTTTTTTTAACTTCAAGGCATGGTAAAAATTAGCCCCCGAGGTAGGACCGCCTGGAATCCCCCGAGCCCATAATTGCTTCATACCCTCTATTGCCTCCTGAGCGGATACATATATTAGGGAATCCACAACTTCATCTAACGCTCGATGCAAAAGCTCACTGAAAGAATGATACGAGAAACCTTCCATAATGGCCATATCCTCTTCCTTTTTTCCAGTGAGCAGTTCCTGAACATACGAGCCCCGAGGTACCATAGCAAAAATCTTTGCGTTTATACTCTCTTTTAGATATTTTCCAGCACCATAAACAGTACCACCTGTACCAGCACCCATAACAAAACAAGATATGTGCCTTGCTGCATTGGCTATTTCAGGCCCAGTAGTTTCGTAATGAGCCTTGAAATTGGCCATGTTCTCCGTTTGATGCAAATAAACGCCACCTTCCTCCTTAACCATATCCTCAGCAATACCGTGACCATCTTCACCCTCGTGAACAATTTTCAACTCGGCCCCGTACATGCGTATCAGCCGCATCTTCTGCTCGCTTGTCCCCTCAGGAACAAGGATTACAGCCAGATATCCCAGAAGCCTGGACACCCACGCTACAGATATACCTGTATTCCCTGAAGTGTATTCCACAACTAAATTCCCTTTCCTCAAGCCATTCTTTTCAGCATCGCGAACCATATAATATGCAGTCCTATCCTTATGGCTACCAGTGGGATTTAAATACTCCAACTTCAAATAAACGCCATCAATATAAACCATGGGTGTATTACCTATCAAATTAACAAGGGGCATCTACTCACCGAATATGCGATTTATGAACCAGTCCACATCAAATTTCATTAAATCATCGTACTCCTGCCCGGTTCCCAAGAACAGAATGGGTTTGCCTATTTCGTAAGCAATACTAACAGCAGCACCGCCTTTTGCATCGGCATCTATCTTGGTAAGAATTATTGCATCAACGCCAACTTCGCTATCAAAAGCCCTGGCCTGCTCAATGGCATCGTTTCCAGCAAGAGAATCACCCACAAAGACTGTTAAGTGTGGCTTTGCTACGCGTTTTATCTTTTTCATTTCATCCATAAGGTTACGATTTGTTTGCATCCTGCCTGCAGTGTCTATGAGAACAACATCTCTGTGCTTCGCTTTGGCATGCTCTATTGCATCATAAGCAACTGCCGCCGGGTCACCCCCTGCCTGGTGCTTTATAACCTTAACACCTAAATTTTCACCATGTATGGAAATTTGCTCGATGGCTCCAGCCCTGAAAGTATCAGAAGCGGCAATAACTACCGAGCGGCCGCGATCCATAAGATACTTTGCAAGCTTTGCTATAACTGTGGTCTTCCCGGTACCATTGACCCCAAGAAACATGATAACACAGGGTCTCTCGCAATTCTCAATAAATTCATCAAAATCAAATTTCTTATCCAGTATCTTTTTAAGAGATTTCTTAAGAGTGCTTTCAACAATGGCACCCACATCAGCACCAATCTTAACCTTCTTGCCCACAAGCTCCTTTTTTATATCCTCTTTTAGCTTTTCAATGACATCAACTGCAACATCTGCCCCCATAAGCGAAATTTCAAGGTCCCACAGGAAATCATCTATTTTTTCCTCTTTCAGTTTCTTACCAATACTGGAGGTAGTGAAATCCTCGCCAAGGTCCTCATTTGCTTTTTTTCGCAGGTTCTTTATCTTCTCCTTAAGGAGCTTGAACATTGCCCTTCGCCTCTAAATATTTCCTGTATCCATCTTCAACCTTTGCGCTTAAAACCGCGTAATTTTCCTGCAATTTGTAAAGATCCTGAATCAGTTTGGATTTTAGATTTTCCATATCGCTCTTTCTACTTTTCAACTTTTCAACGATGCTTTCGGGAGAAAGCTCGGTAAAGTAATTATTACCTATGGAAATCATAGATTTTTTGGAATTTACATTAGCGCTGATAAAAACTCCTGCACCTATGGGAATAAGAATCTCATCACCGTTCATATTTCGATAACTTTCCATGGTCTCTATTGCCCTTTCGTGCTCCTGAATGGATATTTCAAGCGCTTCCACCTGCTTTTGCAGATTTTCAAGGTGGGCTTTTAAAGTCTCGAGCGTGGCTATTCCCTGCTCAAGCTCCTGCTCATTCATTCGTATCCCTCATGAGATATTGAACTATTGGGTCCCTTGCTTCTTCTACACTTATTTCGTTAATCGCTTTTATGTTTACAAGCCTCCTCTTTATCCCGTACTTGCTCCCCATGAGTGAGTAAGCCTTTTCCTCTGCCTGCTTCTCATCATCTGCAACTACTTCCTTTGTGAACTTAAACCAATTCTTACCCTTCGGAGAGTACATACCTTCAACTCTAAACACCTTCATCTAAATCACCGCAAGGTTAATGGACTTCACAATTTATATTTTTTGCATAGCCGCACTTTTACAAACATAAACAGAGCAGGATTGATTGTCGCCACTGCGAGAAATACCAAAAATTAAATAATAAGAGAACTTGCCAATCACAATGATAGTCCCGCGTAATTTAAGGGCAATTAAGTGGTTCTTCAAAAGTTACACGGATTTTGAACACCCAGTTTACGGAACCTTTAAAGTAACGCATAGGTGCAATCTAACATGTCCATTCTGCGACGTTTGGCGCCAGCGCATGAAAGATTTGCCTACCAAGGATATATTCAAGATAATAGACCGCCTTGCCGAAAGCACAGTTACAGTTCTAAGTCTGGAAGGTGGAGAGCCCACTTTGAGAAGAGATATACTGGACATAATAAAATACGCACACAAGCGGTCATTTTACCTTTTCATGACTACAAATGGCACCCTCCTGCACAAGATGCCCGTTGAAGAATTTGCAAAGTACCTGGATTTTATGCACATATCTATAGATGAGGGACACAACAACCTTTACATGTTCGACGAACTTCCGAAGTACACCAAATTGATGAAAATAACCGTGCAAACTGTAGTTACCAAGAATGATATATCTTCTCTCCGCTGGCGTGTGGAGAAGGCACATGAGGCGGGAGCAAGGATTCTGATAATGAGCGCTGTTTACCTGCCCGGTGCGGAAAATGTCTCTCCGGATAAAAAAGAGCTTCATGATTTGCTTGTTGACTTGAAGCAGGAGTATGGAAGCACCATCGAAACAAGCTGGGCATTTATAGACGCACTTGTAAAAGATTATCGGTGTCGCTCGTTTTCAGTAACAATTGACGCAAACGGGGACATAATATACCCGTGTGCCGTGCTTGCGCACCGCGTCGGTAATTTACTCCAAGATGACCTGGAGACAATACTCACAGGTGAAAAAGCCGTTAAAGCAAGAGAAATCATGCACAACTGTACCCGGGCATGCATGCTGTATCTCCATGCAGAGACCTCTCAGTTTCACGACGTGCGCAACCTGGGAAAGTTTGTGGGGGAATTTATTGCAGGATACATGAAAAGGGAAACTCACTGAGATTTTTTGAATTCCCTGGCTTTTTTTATCAGCTCAAGATGCAGGGGAGATGGTTTTAATGGCCTTGATTTGAACTCTGGGTGGAATTGAGAGCCCATGTAAAAGATATGGCCTTTTAACTCGAAAAGCTCCATCCTTTTACCCGTTTTATCTTTACCGCTGAAATACAGCCCGTGCTTCTCAAATTCCTCTATATATGCAGGATTCACCTCGTATCTGTGTCTATGGCGCTCTTTTATATCCATTCTACCGTATATCCTGTAAGCCATACTATCTTTTTCAATCACTATTTTCTGAGCACCCAATCTCATGGTGCCACCTAAGTTCTCCACTTCCCTCTGCTCAGGGAGAAGGTCTATTACAGGTGCAGAAGTGCTGGGCTGCAGTTCTGTGCTATTAGCGTCATCGTATCCCAACACATTTCTGGCAAATTCCACAACTGCAAGCTGGAAACCGAAGCAAACTCCCAAAAAGGGAATATTATGCTCCCTTGCATACTTGGCAGCAAGGATTTTACCCTCTGAGCCACGGGCTCCGAAACCACCGGGTATGAGAATCCCGTGCACATTCTCTAACATTTCAGTTCCTTTATCCTCAATATCTTCGCTATTCACCCACCTGAGATTTACTTTTGTTTTGAGTTTCGCCGCAGCATGGGTGAAGGCCTCACTATGGCTAATATACGAATCCTTCAAATGCACATATTTTCCCACGATTGCAATTGTCACATCATCTTTCGGGTTGTAGAGATTATTAAGAAACTTCTTCCAAGATTTCCAGTCTGGATTCTCACCCCATAGCTGAAGCTTGCCCATAATATACTCCCCGAGACCCTGCTCTTCAAATATCAATGGAACTTCGTATATAGAACGCGCATCCGGCGCGCTTATGACTGCTTCGTAGGGCACGTTGCAGAACAGCGAGATTTTTCTTCTTGTTTCCGTGGTAAGCTTTTCCTTTGCCCGGCCGATGATTATATCTGGCTGAATGCCCAGCGAGCGCAGTTCTTTGACGCTGTGTTGCGTGGGCTTTGTTTTCTGCTCACCCACCACATCCATGATGGGAACGAGAGTAGTGTGGACAAAAAGCACATTGCGAAAACCCTCTTCGATCCAGAGCTGTCTGGCAGCTTCCAGAAACGGCATGCTTTCGATATCGCCCACCGTTCCACCTATCTCTATGATAGTCACATCTACTCCTGTTTCCACGGCTATCTTCTTTATTCTCCTCTTTATCTCTTCGGTAATGTGAGGAATTATTTGCACGGTCTTGCCCAGATACTCCCCCTTTCTCTCCCGTTCTATCACTGTCTTGTAAATCTTGCCCGTGGTAATGTTGTGGTCAAAGCTCAAATTGGTGTCTAAAAACCTTTCATAATTACCGAGGTCGAGGTCCACCTCTCCACCATCATCCAAAACAAAAACCTCGCCGTGCTGGTATGGGTTCATGGTACCCGCATCATAGTTAAGGTAAGGGTCTATCTTTATAGCAGTAACTTTCAATCCCCTCGTTTTTAGTATCTTCGCTATTGAACTTGTGGTAATACCTTTCCCAAGCCCTGAAATAACGCCACCGGTAACGATTATAAATTTCATGTAAAACCCTCATATTTTCAAGGTATAAACTATTTTCTTAAATTTCTTAAAACTCTATAATTCACCACTTGTGAAACAATGTCCAATAAAAATTTAAAATAAAGATGACACCATATCAAAGAGTTTTTCCAGCGCGTGGTCCACTATTTTTTCCTTTATCTCAATTCTTGAGCCTGTGAAAAAAACTCGCTCTGCTGTTACATGTCCCTGCAAATAATATGCAATGTAAACTGTCCCCACAGGTTTTTCAGGTGTTCCCCCTGATGGCCCTGCAATTCCGGTTATGGCAATTCCCACATTCGCTCTGAAAATTTTTACCACGCCCATAACCATCTCTCTGGCGCATTCTTCGCTAACTGCCCCGTAATTCCTTATGGTCTCAGGAGACACTCCGAGAATATTTATCTTGGCTTCGTTACTGTAAGCAATTATCCCTCCAGCATAATAACGTGACGCACCGGGAACATCCGTTATACGACTTCCTATCAATCCCCCTGTGCATGATTCTGCTGTTGCTA
>WAOD01000101.1 GCA_015521465.1 DHVE2 group archaeon | reverse complement strand
TTATCAATGAGTGGTTCTCAATGATGCTTGCGTATATGAATATAGGTGTAATATATGCCACATGGGGTATGTTAAATGAAGCAATAGATTATTTTGAAAAAGCTTTAAATATTGCCAATGAACAGGATGATAAAGAAAGCATAGCAGATCTGTACCGTTACATTGGCAACATTTACTACTTCAAAGGTAAATTTGACGACGCATACGAATTTTACATTAAAGCCATGAAAATATACGAATCCATAAATTCAGCTATTGGGATTGGCGAGACAAAGCGCGATATTTCCACAATTATGTTCGCAAGAGATAATAAGAGAAAAGCCATAGAGGAAATTAAAGAAAGTTTAAAAATACTCAGGGATTTAAACTGTAAAGAGTGCCTCTATGAGAGCCATATTGCCATGGCAGAAATTATGGTAGAAATAAAAAATTACAATGATGCAATTGCTCATGCAAAAGCAGCCCTGGAGATTGCAGAAGATGAAAAATCCAAGATAATGAAAATAAACCCCTTGCGGCTCATTGGAAAGGTCATGGGATTGAGTGGAGATACTGAAAACGGAGAGAAATACATAAAAGAAGCAATAAAATTATCTGAGGAAACAGACATAAGGAGAAGCTACGCACTTTCCATTATGGATTTAGGAATAATTAAATTGAATTCCTCATTGGAAGATGGCATAAATCTTTTAGAATCTGCCAAAACCATATTTGAAGAACTGGGATTTATGTACTACGTCAGTAAAATCACTAAATTGCTCAGCAAATTTAATAATCAAACCAATGATAAGAGTGAGAGTAGTGATTAACAATCAATATTAATTTGTTCCAGAGCTTCACGAGTAATGTATGGCAAAAGCATTTATATACAATGAGTATATGGGAGTGCGAAAACCGAATAGGAGGTATTAAAAATGGCAGAAAAACCACATATGAATATCGTGTTCATCGGACATGTGGACCACGGCAAGTCAACCACTGTGGGAAGACTGCTGTACGAGCATGGCGAAATTGACCAGAGAATAATAGAGAACTACAGGAAGGAAGCTGAAGAGAAGGGAAAGGCTACTTTCGAGTTTGCCTGGGTTATGGACCGCCTGAAGGAGGAGAGAGAGAGAGGCGTAACAATAGATGTTGCACACCGCAAGTTCGTTACGGACAAGTACTATTTCACGATAATTGATGCCCCGGGGCACAGGGACTTCGTGAAGAACATGATTACCGGTACTTCTCAGGCAGATGCAGCCATACTCATAGTAGCTGCACCTGAGGGTGTTATGGAACAGACCAAGGAGCATCTGTTCCTTGCCAGGACCTTGGGTGTTCCTCATCTCATAGTGGCTATAAACAAGATGGATGCAACGAAGCCACCGTACAGTAAAGAGAGATTTGAGGAAGTTAAGAAGCAGGTGGAGAAGCTCTTAGCGATGATCGGCTGGAAGGATGTACCCATCATTCCGATTAGCGGTTACAAAGGAGATAACGTCATGAAGAAGAGCGAGAACATGCCATGGTGGAATGGCCCCACGCTCATAGAGCTCCTGAATGGATTAAAGCTTCCACCTAAGCCAACGGACAAGCCGCTCCGTCTGCCTGTGCAGGATGTTTACAGCATCACAGGAATAGGAACAGTTCCAGTGGGCCGTGTTGAAACTGGTGTTCTTAAAGTAGGGGATAAGGTAACATTCATGCCTGCAAACGTTGGTGGAGAAGTTAAGAGCATAGAGATGCACCATCAGGCAATGAAAGAGGCGTATCCAGGAGACAATGTCGGATTTAACGTCAGAGGCGTTGGTAAGAAAGATATAAGAAGAGGAGATGTAGCAGGTCACAGCAACAACCCGCCAACAGTGGCCAAGACGTTCACTGCGCAGGTAGTCGTACTGAACCATCCGAGCGTTATCGCACCAGGATATACCCCTGTGTTCCACGCACATACCGCGCAGGTCGCATGCACATTTGAAGAGATCATAAAGACCCTTGACCCGAGAACCGGCTCTACAAAGCAGGATCATCCTGATTTCATAAAGACAGGGGACATAGCAATAGTTAAGATCCGTCCAACCAGGCCAATGGTCATAGAACCCGTGAAGGAAATTCCGCAGCTCGGAAGGTTTGCCATTAGAGATATGGGTCAGACTGTAGCTGCAGGGCAGTGCATAGAGGTTGAGAAGAAAGAATTCTAAATCCTTTTTATTTTTGGTGATTTTTATGGCTGTTTACAGAGCAAGAATAAAACTGAGCGGTATCGACCACAAAAGGGTTGATGAAGTATGCGACCAGATTAAGACCATAGCAAAGAGAACAGGAGTGGAGATGCATGGCCCGATACCGCTTCCCACAAAGAGGCTTGTGGTACCCATAAGAAAGGCTCCTGATGGGGAGGGTTCTGAAACATGGGAACGTTGGGAGATGCGCGTACATAAAAGGTTGATAGATATTGATGCTGATGAGCGTGCTCTGAGACAGTTGATGCGCATCCAGATTCCTGATGGAATACATATTGAAATCGAGCTTAAATCCTGAGATGAAAAAATCTATTTATATTTACTTTTCGTTTTAAGTATATGCCTGAACCTTTAGATTCATCGATAATGAGTAAGATTCGCGCTTTTCAGAGAAACGAGATAACAGAGCACGAGGTCTATAAAAAACTTGCAGAGATGAATGAAAAAAACAGAAAACTGTTAGAAAAGATAGCAAACGATGAACTCAAACATTACAAATTCTGGCACAAATATACAGGAGAAGATATAGAACCAGATCGCTGGAAGCTAATAAAGTACATATTACTCTCCAGAATTTTTGGAGTCACTTTTGCCATAAAAATGATGGAAATGGGAGAAGAAGAAGCACAGGAATCGTACAGTTCCCTCCGGGGCGTGATTGAGGGAGTTGAGGGAATAATTGATGATGAAATAGAACACGAGCGCTCATTAATTTCTATGATTAAAGAAGAGAAAATAGAGTATGTAGGTTCTATGATTTTAGGATTAAACGACGCGCTTGTTGAACTAACCGGAGCACTTGCAGGATTGACTTTTGCACTTCAAAATACAAAACTTACCGGTGTAGTTGGACTGATCACCGGGCTCGCGGCAGCAATGTCAATGGCATCATCAGAGTACCTATCCAGAAAATCAGAAAAATTTGACAAACCCGGCAAGGCTGCCACCTACACGGGGCTGGCATATTTTCTCACCGTGGTAATCCTCATTCTACCATATTTCCTGCTTGAAAACTACTACTACGCACTATTTGGTACGCTTCTTGCAGGAATATTTGCCATATCACTGTTCACATTTTTCGTCTCGGTTGTAAAAGAGCTCTCTTTCAAGAGACTGTTTATGGAAATGGTGGCAATAAGCTTTGGAATTGCAGCAATATCATTCCTAATCGGAGTAATCATAAGAGCAGTTTTTGGAGTGAATGTCTAAATCTTTTCCACGCCAAAGTAATACTCCATTCCGCCCTCAATCCTTATTCTTCCATCTTCGGTTAGAGTTAGCACGTTCATTATTTTCATGTAAATTCTGTCTTCTGGAGCAATCCACACGAAACCATCATGGTATGTATAAACTTTATCGTTATCAAAGTAAAAGAATACCCCTAAAAGGGGCTTGTATTTTGCATCAATAGGGTACACATTCCCGTAGTACAGAGGTGAATGCTTCGAAACCATTCTCACAACGTCAGCCTTTGGAAACAACTTTTCAAGCTTTATTTTATCTTCCACACCAATATTCAACTCGGCCATAATTGCCACCCAGCGGGCGCGGCGGGATTCGAACCCGCGACTTGCAGCTTAGGAGGCTGCCGCCATGTCCTGGCTAGGCCACGCGCCCGTTACCCCCATGACATTCTCCTTATAAATTATTCGTCTCACCTATCTGAAAAGAAGATACATACTCAATACGCCAATCATAAATTATCCGTTTAAAGTTCGATGGGTAGTTCAATCAAAAAACTTAAATAAAGGGATGCATAACGGTAGAATATACATAACGGTGTTATGCATGGAGAAAGTAAGGGAGAAGATTAACAGAGAAATGCGCTCTGGAATATACACGCTACTCATCCTTAAAGTAATAGATGAACTCGGGGAAACGTACGGATACGAGATACAAAAGTACGTTAATAAAAGGGCAGAAATAGAACTCAAAGACGCTACAATTTACCCAGTACTGCGATATTTGGTTAAAAAGAAGGTTCTTAACACTTACTGGACAGAGCCAAACACAGGAGTGCCGCGTAAGTATTACTCACTTACAGAAGATGGAAAGATACTGTTGGTGGATTTGATTGAAGACTACAAAAAATTAATGAGAGCTGCAAATAGAATAATAGGGGGTGATTAATTGATTAACATACTAATTTTGATTATTAATTCACTATATTTGATAACGGGAATTATGGAATTCTGGCTTGCTCCGAAAGTGGGCCCGAACCCATATTTTGGATTTAAAATAGGATATACCTTCGCTGACAGGGAGGTGTGGAACAGGACAAACAGGCTCATGGGAAAATTCATCATGATGCATTCTGCTATTCTGTTTCCAACAGCATTGGTCTCAAATTTCCTACTACCTTACACCTTACTTCTCACTATACCTCTGATAGCATTCATACCTTTTGGTATAAGATACGCTTCAATCCTCCTTGAAATGAAGGGAGCAAAATCTGAAAGCGTATCCTATAAAAAGATAGAAAGCATAAACCTGGGATACTCATGGTCCCTATCCCCTCTAATTTTTTACCTTGCATTAATACTATTTGAGATTATAACCTATTCATCTTTGCCAGAGATCGTAGCGGTACACTTTGATTCATACGGTAATCCAAACGGGTGGAGCACAAAATCATCATTTATAATCACGTATTCCCTTTTCTCTCTCATATCGCCAGGCATTTCATACTTGTTCATTTACTTGGGGAAAAAACATCCTATGTATATCCATCCGGGAAAAATGAGATTTTCCAGAGATGCCATTTTGAAGACCACTATTCTTTCTATGAACATAATGTCTATAATCATAATTTTTGTTTATTACTCAATATACGTTTATGCAGTTGAAAAAATCGTTGTTCCATGGTGGTGGTTTATTGCGGGCACTTTATTTCTGATTTTCCTACCAATGGGATACATCATACACAAATGGAAAGAGAAAAAAGGAGGTGATTGAAGATGAAAGTAGGAGTGGTTGTTTTGCTGGTTGGTTTTATAATAGTGATGGCAGCGGTGGGAATTTTGGCCTTTTCCATGAAGGGCGTGGGGAACATCGAGAAAAAGGTAAGCGTGGAACCAAATCAAACGCGGGTTCTTAAATACAACATACATGGAGAAAACTATACGCTGGTTATCAGGTCAAATATTAAAATTAATTACACCCTATCAAATTCTTCAGGAAACATTCTTGAAGAAAACAACGTTACGGAAGATACTCACGTTCTCGGAAACCTTAAAGGAAATTTCACCCTGAAAATAGAGAACCCCGAAAATTCCACCGCTCAAGTGGTGGTGGTATTTGAGAGTCAGGAGAAGCTGTTATCTCTTGGAAAAACGCTATTGGAGAGCTCAGGAGTTTGCATCACAGGAATAATAGTTATTGTGGCAGGAATCATAGTCCTGCTCAGGGAGAGAAAGAAGAGGTGATATATTGTACATAGAAGCGATTTACCTTACAAAAAAATATGGTAATTTCTTTGCACTTCAGGAATTGAATGTGAAATTTGAAGGAGCAAAATGCATAGGATATTTATGACCAAATGGAGCCAGGAAAATCACAACATTAAAACTTTTTTTACCAACTTATTAAATCCCACTAAGGGAAAAGTTATAATAGACGGATATAGCGTAAAAGATAAAACAAAAAAAGCGTTGAGCAATGTTGGTGCGTTAATAGAAACTCCTGGACTGTATCCATACCTTACACCTTCTGAACTGCTGCAAATGTTCTGTGAACTAAGAATGGTAAGTAATTGCGATATGAAGTCTGTACTCGAAGAGGTTGGCATGTACGAGTGGAGAAACAAAAAGGTGGGAAAATTTTCGGCACTTAGAAAACATATTTATTGTTGAAGGGGATACGAGACTGTGAGCTCTAAAATAAAAATTCTCCCCAGAACCCTGATAGAAAAGATCGCTGCAGGGGAAGTGGTGGAGCGCCCAGCAAGCGTGGTAAAGGAACTTGTTGAAAATAGCATTGATGCACACGCAACCAGGATAACTGTATTCATCAAAAAAGGAGGATTAGAGGAGATACGTGTTGTTGATAATGGTATCGGTATGACTGAAGAAGACGCAAAACTGGCATTTGAAAGACATGCCACCAGCAAGATAAAAGATGAAAATGACCTGTACAACATACGTACCCTGGGCTTCAGAGGAGAGGCTTTGCCCAGCATAGCGGCTGTTTCAAAAGTAGAGCTTCTCACAAGACCAGATAAATCCCCTGTTGGCACGCGATTAATAATAAATGGGGGCACTATCTTGAAAGTAGAGCCAGCTGGATGCCCCCCTGGGACGAGTATCGCCGTGCGTTCACTTTTTTACAACACACCTGCCCGACTTAAATTTTTAAAAGGTGAGAAATACGAGTTTGGGCAAATAATGGGCATCATGGAAAAATACGCACTTCTATGCGAGAACATTCATTTCTCCCTGTACCATAACGGACGCAAGATATTTGACGTGCCACCGGGCCCTCTGATAAATAGGATATCAACCCTATGGGGAAAGGACGTTGCAAGGAGCATGGTTGAAATCAAAAGAGATGGAAAGGTGAGTTTTAGAGGATATTTTTCCAAGCCATACATGACCCGAAAGGATAAGAACCGGATAGTAACTTTCGTGAACGGAAGGTACGTCAAAAATTACACCCTTACCCATTACATAATAGAAGGATACAGAACGCTCTTGTTCAGGGATGCTTATCCGTACGCGGTGCTTATTTTGAACGTGCCTCCTGAGGAAATAGATGTGAATGTGCACCCCTCAAAATTTATTATTAAATTCCGGA
>WAOD01000100.1 GCA_015521465.1 DHVE2 group archaeon | reverse complement strand
CTTGTATACATTTCGTATACCTATGTATGGATATACAAAAGTAGTATTTAAAACTTTCTAAAAAATGCGCCAAAAAAGAAGGGTATTTAAATGATTATGGGAAAAAGACCAACAGGAAACTATTGCTTAGCAAAATCAGCAGCCGCCTTTCCGGCTGTTTTTGCCTGCTGCAGTGCACAATCGAAGTCACAATTTGGGTCCACAACAGTGCCACATGCAAATATACCGGCAATTGAACTCTCCATATTGCTATTAACCACAGGACCTTTTGTAGATGGCAGCATCTCTGCTTTTAACTTTAAAAACATTTTTGCATTTGGGATACGTCCTGCTGAAATAACAAGCGTATCACAGCTAAACCATTGAGATTTGCCATCTATACTTACTCTTATCCTTTCAACACGCCCCTTACCTCTTATCTCTGTTACACGGGCACCGTAGTACACAGGAATTCCCAAATTCAAGCTTGTTTCTTTCTCATGCTCTTCAAATATGCCTATAATACTTATCCCATGTTCCAAGAGCTTTTTAGCAGTATTTATTCCCTCATAATTATGGCTTAGGATAGCCACGTTTTTACCAATTATAAGCCCACTTGTAATTAATTCAAGAGCCATGCTCTCCGTAAAAACACCAGATACGCGGTCACCAGGTATGTTCAAAGTAAACCTTGTTTTATCCTTAGTTCCTGTTGCAAAAACTATTGCCTTGGTATCTACGTACTCCAACCCCGTGTAAATCTGGAAGTGTTCTTTTCTTTTTATATCCTCCACATGGCGACCGTACATAACCTCTATCCCTTCGCTGTGGATTTCGTTTACAAGATCTCTTAAAACTTCCCTGCATCTTTTAGCATATTTTTCAATTTTTGAGTTACAAGTTTCACCGGAGCAAATCTGTAGCTTACCACCAAGTTCGTTACTCCTCTCTAAAATCAAAACTTCACTGCCGTTTCTCTTAGCCTCTAAAGCTGCCATCAGGCCAGAAAGGCCTCCACCAACCACTACCACATCGTACACGACTGAGCATAGTGTTCAGGGATATAATTATTTGCTTACTCTTCTGCAAAGAGCACTATTTCTTTATCGCCAACCCTGGCAGCAAGGTAGTTTGGAGCATGGACGATTTCCATATCCACATCCTTAAGCCTATATACTCTCTCACTCATTGTATACGATATGTATACAGAGAAGTATTTAAGAGTTTGCATGAAAATACCATTGTTTTCCATAAGATTGGAAATGTTAATATAAACGCAAAGCTATCCACCGTCATGGTCGAGCTCCTCTATTTAGATAACCCATACCTCCAAGATTTTACCGCCACGGTGCAAAAAATAGAAGGAAATGTTATTTTCATAGATAGAACCGCATTTTATCCGGGTGGAGGAGGACAACCATACGACACAGGTAGAATAGTGTTCAATAACACTAATTCCTCCGTGATTAAAGTAAATAGAGATAATGTAGGACATGTTATTGAGGGAGAGTTACCCTCATTAGGCGAGAAAGTCGAGGGGCATATTAACTGGGAAAGAAGATATGCAGTGATGAGAACTCACACCGCGGTACATGTTATATCCGGAGTTGCATACAAACAATTTAAGGTCACAATAACTGGCAACCAACTTTATGAAGGAAGAGCAAGAGTTGATTTATCCTTTGAAAACTTAACCAAGGAGATTGTGGAAGATATTATAAAAGAGAGCAATAAAGTAATTAATAAGAATCTGCAGGTGAAGGCATACTACCTATCAAAAGAAGAGTTTCTGCAGAGGCCGGGACTTATGAGAGTGAATCCAAAACTGTATGAAAAATATGATAAAATACGCGTTGTGGAAATCGAAGGATTTGATGCCCAGGCAGATGGGGGAACACATGTGAAATCACTGGGAGAGGTTGGAAAGATAGTCCTTGAAAAGTATGAGAGCAAGGGAAGAAAAAATAAAAGAATATACGTGAGGGTTGAAAATGAGTCGTAAAGTGTTTTTATTTTTGCTTTTAGCGTTCCTTATAACTGTGCCATACGCACATGGCATGAAATGGGAAAACTTTGACGAAAAGCATACCTTCTCCTCGGCGGGATGGCACAAAACAACCATCGTAATAAAAAATGCACATTACTCAAGCTCACCATATAATTTAGTCGTATGGAACTCAACATCAATTCTCGTTTATGGAACAAATAAAGAGTACAACGAAATGCACATAGAAGATGTATGGGTGGGAAAATACCATATCGCAGCAAAAACACCGTCAAAACTAATTTTCATAAACATATCCTCATCCAAAACTTCCAGTTTCAACGCTTCATCTGTTAAAGAAGTTATCCCCGCCCCATTTGGTGCAGCCATTATAACCAGTACCAATGTGTATTTGTTCAACTACCACAACAAAATTATGAAATACCCGTTGGCAAAATACGCAGCCACAGATTTTTTGAAACAGCAATTCCTATTCTTCAAAAATAACATTCTTTACGGATACGGGTTTTCAACATCATGGAACTTGAGATTCCCCGCAAATATAAGCGATGCTGTTGTGGGTGATCATTACTATGTACTTGCAAAAGATGTTGTTTACATGCTAAATTCCAGTAAAGATATTATATACAAATTCAATTTTGTGGCCACATCTATGTATTTCATAGACAGTCGTCTCACACTAATAACACCAATGGAAGACGACGAAGATGGACATTACTGGGTTTTCACATTTATGCAATGGATAGATAACAATTACACACAGGTCAAACAGGCAATGACTTACCTCAAACCAGAAGGAATTGTCAACTACGGAAATTTCATATCTTTCTACGATTCCCATTACCTTCACATACTAAATATGACTTACAACCTGTGCACAAATAACACCTTTGATACCATACACATCGGAGGAAACTATGCCTTGGGTATAAACAGAACCTACGCATATGTGCTTAATTACAACGAGGTGTTTAAAACTCTCAAAGATCTTGGTCATGACAACGATCTTGACTGGATTCCTGACTCACAAGATCCCGATGATGACAACGACGGAATGCCAGACTGGTGGGAGGAAAAATACGGGCTTAATCCTGATTACGCAGGAGATAGAAACCAGGACCCTGATGGAGATGGACTAACCAATTACCAGGAGTATCTGAACGGGACGAATCCATTTAAGTGGGACACTGATGGGGATGGACTAAGCGATGGCTACGAGGTGCACCACGGGCTGAATCCACTCGTACCCAATGCAGTATTTCCCATGGAACTGGTCAATTATCTCGAGCTCTCCCTATTTGTGGTGTTAGCTGCAATCGGGCTTTCAATGGGAAGAAAGTTTGAGAAGAAGTAAAAATAAAAATTAAATCTTTTTTAATTTTGCTATTACGGAGCAATAAAATTAAATCGGTCAAACAATACCCATGTATGCTCGAAGAGTATATAAGCATGTTCAAAGACGAGGTCTTATACGAGCGCGAAGTTGAAATGGAAAACATACCCAAGCTTCTCTGGAAAAATCAAGATAACATAGTTTATGTGGACGATGTTATGGGATACAAAATAATAGGTAACCTATGGGCTCGAAGAGAGAGATTCAACGCAGTATTGGGAAACAACCTTCTTGAAAACATGCTACGCGCAATAGAGAATCCAAAATCATACAGGATAGTTGATAACGACATGAAAAGCGAAAAGGTTGACCTTGAAGGCATACCAATCCCAAAGTACTACCCTAACGAGGGGGGCAGGTACATAACCTCAGGAGTGGTTTTTTCTGAATATAAAGGCAAGAGAAACGCATCTTTTCACCGTATAATGCTCAGGGATTCAAACACTGGGGTAATAAGACTTGTACCAAGGGATTTATACAGAATGCACATTGATGCAAAAGAACACGGCGAAGAAGTCAATATTGCCGTGGTAATAGGACTTGAACCACACATTCTTCTATCGGCTGCAACCAGCGTCGCTTACGAGGTTGACGAGTTTAAAATTGCCTCAGCCTTACGCAATTTTAGTATGGGCAGTGAAGAAAAAGCAATCAGATTACCTAATGGAGTAAACGTTCCTCAAAACTCCGAGATAGTACTTGAAGGGAAAATAACCAACGATTACGATGATGAGGGTCCATTCGTTGACATAACCAGAACTTACGATATAGTTAGAAAACAGCCAGTTATAGAGTTTACAAGATTGTACTTTAGAACAAAGACACTTCACCTGTTAATCTCCGGGGGTAAGGAACATTACAACCTAATGGGCATGCCGAGAGAACCCACCATATTCAGGGAAATCAAGAGCGATGGAGTAGACGTTGTCGATGTGAGACTTACCCACGGCGGATGCTCCTGGCTACATGCTGTGGTCAAGATAAGAAAACATAGGAATGATGATGGAAGAAAGGCAATATACGGCGCGTTTAGAGGGCATAGGTCCCTTAAACATGTGGTAGTAGTAGATGATGATATAAATATAGATGACCCTAACGATGTGGAGTTTGCAATAGCAACAAGGTTCCAGGGAGACAGAGACCTTATAAAAATGGGCCCAACGCGGGGCTCTTCTTTAGATCCAAGTGCCTATGAGGGTCACATGACCGTGAAACTTGGACTGGATGCCACCATGCCCCTGGAAAATCGCAACATGTTCACAAGAATTAAAAATATTTAATTACCTCATCACCATGCGTGAGCATGCTTGTTTGCCCAATGGATTATCGGTACGGGAGAGATGAGGTAAAAAAGATATTTTCAGAAGAAAGCAAGCTTGATTACATGCTAACCGTGGAGCTGGCTCTTCTAAAGGCACATGCTATGGTAGGTAACATACCGAAAGAATGTGTCTCGCATGTAGAAAAAAGCATGAAATATGTGGAATTGAAAAGAGTGAAGGAAATTGAGGTAGAGATAAAGCATGATGTCATGGCAGTTGTAAAAGCAATGTCAGAAGTCTCAGGAGAGTGCGGGAAGTACATTCACCTTGGAGCAACGAGCAATGATATAATAGATACAGCAACGGCGCTTCAGATTAAGGAATTTTTGAGATATTTGGAAGAAGACCTTGAAAATCTTGAAGACGTACTTGAAAATTTAGCTTTGAAGTATAGGAACACTGCAATGCTGGGAAGAACTCACGGCCAGGCTGCTGTTCCCGTAACATTTGGATTGAAAATGGCAAATTATCTTGCAGAAGTGCTAAGGCACCATGAAAGATTGAGAGAAGCGAAAAAGAGAGTACTTGTTGGGAAAATGATGGGGGCTGTGGGCACCGGAGCTGCCTTTGGGGACAAAGGAATGAAGATACAAAAGCACGTCATGGGATATCTCAATCTTGGTATAGAAGAATCACCAACACAAATAGTAGCAAGAGACAGATACATAGAACTCATATCGCTATTGAGCGGAATTGCAACCTCACTGGAGAAGTTTGCCACTGAGATAAGAAATCTGCAGCGCACAGAGATCGGAGAGGTGCAGGAAGGTTTTGATGAAAAGAAACAGGTTGGCTCCAGTACAATGGCTCAGAAGAGAAATCCAATAACCAGCGAGAACATATGTGGATTGGCCCGGATAATAAGAGGCTTTCTCACGCCCATGCACGAAAGCGCTATTCTCTGGCACGAACGCGATCTTACCAATTCATCTGCAGAGCGCTTTATCATACCCCATGTCTGCGTGTTAACCGACGACATTATTGTAAAAATGACAGGAGTACTGAGAGATTTGAAAGTAAATGAGGAGCGCATGCTTGCAAATTTAAGGGCAAACGAGGAGGTCATGGCTGAGCGTCTCATAATATTCTTAGTTGAGAAGGGATGGAGCAGACAGGATGCCCACGAGAAAATAAGGCAAATTGCCATGCAGCCGGGAAATTTCAGAGAGAACGTCATGCACGATAAAGAAATAGGTGAAATAATAAAGCCACACATAGATGCTCTGTTTGACCCACTCAGCTACATGGGCTCAAAAGACGAGATAATTAACAAAATAATTGAAAAAAAGAGAAATTTTCTAAATTAATCCCTGTTTTTTCTTCTCAAAAGCACGGGCACTGCAATTATTAACAGAAAAGCACCGAGCATGCTTGTGTTAAATTCAGGGGTATCTATCCCAACATCCCTCACAACCGGGGAGTA
The DNA here is from genome assembly GCA_015521465.1 of DHVE2 group archaeon. Classification (GTDB taxonomy): domain Archaea; phylum Thermoplasmatota; class Thermoplasmata; order Thermoplasmatales; family Aciduliprofundaceae; genus JAADDK01. The sequence continues at coordinate 40,773 of WAOD01000100.1, read as the reverse complement.
ATCGCTCTCACCATTCCAGTCTGTCATTTTAACGGAATAGCGAACAATGTCGTACTTCTTGTCAATACCTATTTCCAAGGCACCGCTTCCATGGTTTCTTCCCACTCCAACTTTCACACTGTTCGTCTCTTTTCCATCAAACAGCACTTTAATCACCTTTCCATTGTAGCCGTATACCTGAATCACGTGTGTCTGATGGTTCTTTGTAGTGAAAGTTATCTGTGCATAGTCGCAAGGAGAAACGCCCTTAGGAATCACAGTGGTATTACCCCATGGATGTCCAGCTTTCTCCATAACGGGAGCAATATTTCCCGCCAACATTGTTCCGGTCACGCTTGCGTAGAAGTACGTTCCATTGCTATCTGTGTAATTGCTGTACAGGTACAAATCAATATTCGGATTTGCAACATCCCCTGTGGTATCACTCCTGAAAGTGTTTATTCCCTTTATAGTATCCCAGTCCTTAAAGTACCCGTCTATGACTATACGGTCAGGAGTGCCAACATATTTTCTGTATGAGTTACCCCATATGGTATAAACAGCATTAGTTTCCACAGACAGAACCTTTACTTCCACACCTCTGTTGTACACGTTGCTTGTGTCAATCCTGAGGTATATAGTCTTGGGAGTGGTTATATTTCCAATGCCAGTAATCTTGGAGCCAACTACTCCCTTTATTTCCACACCCATCGGAACCTGAAGAGTTATACTCTTCACATTAACCGTGCTGTACATGGGCTTCAAATCCAGCCTGAGCGTATTGTTCACCAAAGGAGTCTGAATCACAAGAAGTGCGGGCTTCTGAATTCCAACCACTGGGGTTATGTCCTGGTAGTATCCTGTTTCCGTGAGAACCATTATTTTAGCGTTGGAACTTATTTTATAGTTAACCGCCCCAGTGATAATATCTGGAGTGCGATGACTAATTGCCACAGATTCTATTTCAGTCCAGTTCCACACATGCGGGTTTCCACCAGAAAACTTCGAAAATGTAGCACTTATCGTTCCGTTATTTCCGTAAATCTCAACTACGTAATCCGCCCCAAGATATCCAGCACTGTATCCCGTGTTTGGATTGGAATCGTTGTCTATCAGTATAAATCCAAGATTCTGATATTCAGCCGTTTTGGAGAAATCACCTTCGAAATTCAGGTAAAATTCAAAGGTGGTGTCCGTTTTGTGAAATGCAAATTTCTCTATATTTATATTTTTATCATTAACCGAAGACATGTCAAAATCAATGTACTTCCGTATGGAATTCCAATCAGTCTTTTTCATGGAATTGGTAGAGACGGCAAACGCCCCGAATATTAAAAGCAGGACCACTCCAATCACAATCCACGCACCAGCCCTGCCTTTTGGAGAACTCATAAATCCTTTTTTAGCCACGTTATTATTTGAACCGTTGCCGTTAACAAGCCCATCTTTATTCCCCTTCCCATTTGTAAGGCCATTAATTGCACCCCTTGACGAATTTCGCCGCATACCATTTCCATTAACAAATCCTTTATCATTCATAGCAAAGCCTCCTGCTATACCTTAGATTGTAATGTTCCATCACAATATAAACTTTACTCCTAAAAATTTTCTAAAAATCCATGAAATCAAGTTTTTTATAATTGCTATCAATTATAGCTGTATGAAAGCTCTGATTTTAGCAGGAGGGTACGCACGCAGGTTAGCACCACTGACAGACTTTATATCCAAACCACTATTACCTTTGGGTGAAAAGCTCGTAATAGACTGGGTCATGGACAGAATTTCAAATTTACCAGTTGAAGAAATAATTGTATCCACCAACAGCTACTACGAGAAGCAGTTTAAGTACTGGGCAAAGTGCAGAAAAGAGAAAATACAACTTATAATAGAGCCAACACACGGCGAAAACGAAAAGTTCGGTGCAATAGCAGGGATTAAATATGCCATAGACAGAGCAGGTAGAGATGACTACCTGATAATTGCAGGGGACAACGTGTTTGATTTTTCTCTAAATGACTTCTACACATTTTATTCTGAGAAAAAAGCACCTGTACTTGCCGTGTACGATGTTGGTGATTTAAATAAAGCACATAGATACGGAGTGGTTAAAATTGACAAGGAAAACAGGGTTATGTTCATGCAGGAAAAACCAGAAAATCCGAAGTCCACTCTCGTCAGCACCGCCTGCTACATAATCCCCGAAAAATCAATAGATTACCTGGAGAAATACCTGCATGAGAAAAACAATCCCGATAGCCCGGGATACTTCATGGCGTGGCTCTCATCCGTTACCAAGGTATATGCCTATCCCTTTAAGGGACTGTGGAAGGACATAGGCAACCTGGAGGAATACAGGGATGCTTTTAAGCAATTTATGTGAGTGGTTGAAATAACCACAATATTTATAATACCCCATCTGCATATCTTCTCAGGTGATGCTCAATGCAGGATAATAAAAAGGCAAAAGAAAATAAGAAAAACTCAGGTTCCCAACAATCAAAAAGTAATTACAACACTCCTAAAACAGAACTGTTCGAAAGCGAACAGGAGAAAAAGGTAGGATACGGAGAATTGGAAGCAAAAACCGGAGCGGAGGCGCTAAGAGAGAAGGAAAAAATGCAAAAATTAAAGGAAGCGACAAAGTTACGCAAGAAGGCTGCGGATTACAAAAAAAAGGCTTCATACTACAATCAGAAGTACAAAGAAGAGATGCAAAAGGTGGCAAAGTACCAGGCGGACAAGGCAAAATACAGGGAAAAGATTGCCGCTGAAAAGAAGAAACTTAACATGCTCAAGGACAAGGTGGAAGCTTTGAACGATAAAATAAAAGCAGAAGGCTCACTTAAGAAACAGGAAAAGCTGAGAGCAAAGGTGGCTTCCCTGCAAACAAAAATTTCACACATCGAGGCAAGGATTTCTTCAATAAAGAGGAAGGAGGCGGAAATCGTTCAAAAAATGGCCGCACACAAGGCTAAAGCTGCGGGTTACTTTGAAAAGAGCAAGACATACGAGGAACAGGTAAACACATATACCAAAACTGCGGAGATGCTGGAAAGAAATGCTGGTTAACCTGCCCAGAAAGGAAAATTACTTTATGATTAATTTAATTTTATCCCCTATCCTTATGTTTAAATTTTTGCTTGCATCTCCTTTGTTTACCGCCAATTCCAAAAGATTCTCACTGTTAACAAGAGCCACAAGCTCCCGCTCTTTAGCATATCCATATGATTTCACGAATCTCAGACTCAATCCGTTTATTAATACCTCGTTAACCTCTTCTATCAGTTCCCCATCTATGTTTGTTATCACATTTCCAAAGTGGTCAATGTGTATTACTTCACCCTTCAATGTATTGCCAACCCTCACAGGGTCCTGAACTTCATATATTTTAAAATCATCAATTTCAACAAGTTCATCGTGAGTGCCAGCATCAACCCTCGCAGCGATGGGGGCAAATATATCGCGCCCGTGAAACGTGTGCATCTTTACATCTTTCTTTATTTCATATAATTTAGACACTCTGTTTTTAACAAGAGTCAAAATTCCGTTATCTGGACCAACGTATATTCCGCGGTCCAATTCTGCAACTATACCCCTGCGCCCGGTGCCAACTCCCGGGTCCACCACAAAAAGGTGCACGGTATTTTCTGGAAAATAATCAAGAATACACCTCAACACGTAAGCTGCATGGCGAATGTCATGTCTCCTTATCCCGTGGGTTATGTCCACTATTTCCGCCCCTGAATTGATTTTCTTCATCACTCCCTTCATCACACCCACATAGTGGTCTTCATACCCGAAATCCGTGGTTATCGTTATCATAGAAACCAGCTCAGTACCTTATACGAAAATCCGTGTATCCTTCCACATCCCCATACTCAATATCAACACCATCAACACGCGCGTTAGGATGCTCGTACCTGCATCGTCTTATTAATTCTTCAACGTCTTTTTCATCTCCTTCAAATACTGCCTCAACACACCCATCGGGCAGATTTCTAACCCAGCCAGTAACACCCAATTTTTTTGCGTTTTCCTCAGTAAAAGCCCTGAAAAACACACCCTGCACACGACCATGGAAGAACACATGCGCATTTATTCTGCTCATAATCACAAAAAGAGTTATTCCTTAAAAAATGTTGTCCTAACTTTAATTCAGCTAAACTTTAAATAATAGCGAATAATAACGCACCTATGAAGGAGATGGAGTTCAAGCTCATTTCAAAGGAGAAAGATGAAATTGAGCTGGAAGTTATAAATGCAGACCGCACGCTTCTCATACCTCTTGTGGAAGCTATGAACGATGACGAGAAGGTGGAGTATGCAATCTACCACTTTGACCATCCTTATCTCAGCAACCCAACACTTAAAATAAAAGTTAGAGAGGGAAAGCCTCAATCAGCCATAAAGAGAGCAGCAAAAAAATTGGAAAGGGTGTACGAGGAGCTGTATAAGAGCTATCCAAATGCAGTTAAAGCTGCACAATTGAAATCTCAGGGGTCTGCGTGAATTCCACATGCCTTAATTCTTCAGGCACCTTTATTTTTATGTATATCTCATCATAAGGCATATACTGCTCCAATTCTACCTTTCCAAATTTCTCCAAAAACAAGAGTGATATGAAAACGGTAACGAAGTCCTCATTTGTTCCATCGTAAAGCAAAGACAAAGCAACCTCGTCACCGTGCACTTCGGAAATCCTGTTCCAAACTTCCTTGATTTCTTCTTCCAGATCTTCCTTGTGCACCTTTTCTTCTAAATTGAACCTGAATTTTTCGCGTACTTTCTTTCGCTTTTTCTTTTTCTCTATCTCTCTCTTTACCTGGCTCATAGCACTTACTAAATCAAACAAACTCACGGGCCTTGTTTCATCTCTCCTCACGGGCTCCTTTAATTCTATTTTTTCAGGGTTCTCAGTATACACTTCATCTGGATTATATCCCACATCGTAAATTCCATCAAAGAATCCGGAATCCATGCCCATATCATCAAAAAATTCCTCCTGCTCATCTTTCACAACGGATGCGTTTTCCAGAACCTGCTCACTTTTTCTCATGAGAATGTTCCAAGCCATGTATATTATTTTCCCGGCGATTATAAAATCTATCTCGCTATCGCTCCGTATCCTATCCATGTACATCTTGGTAAACGTTCTGAGGTTTATTTTCCATGGATTTAGCTTTTCTTCCATAACCAGTTCAAAAGCTATGGCAATAGCCCTGTCAACAGGGTCCTTCGCGGAGAGATGGATTCCCCCCTCCAGATCCTGAGCGAGAGAGATATAGTAATCCACATCCACATCATTATCAAGAAGAGCTTTGTGATACATGAGATGCTCCATAACTTCACTGCCCATTCTCGCTCACCCCCTCAGGCACATGATGCGCGTAAATTCTCGATATACCATCTCCACGATTTGCCACGCCGATTATGTAGTCCGCGAACTTTATGGTCGCTTTTCTCAAAGACATTACTATAAACTGGGCAGAGCTTGCATTTCTCCTTATTATCCTTCCCAATATCTCAGAATTCACTCCGTCTAAGAACATATCCACCTCATCAAGCAGGTAAATCGGCGATGGGTCGTACTGCTGTATCGCAAATATGAAAGCAAGAGCAGTAAGACTCTTTTCTCCACCGCTGAGAGCATGCAGGGGTTTGATTCCCTTCCCCGGGGGCTTGACCTTGATTACCAAACCGCCATTGAACGGATTTTCCTCGTCTTCCAAAATCAGGTACGCGTCTCCTCCGTTGCTCATCTCCTTGTATATTTTCCTGAAATTGTCGTTTATCGCGCGGTAAACTTTTAGCAAAGCGTATTTTTTCTTATCGCTTAGTTCTTTAACTAAATTTTCAATATCTTCTTTATCCTTTACCAGAGAATCGTAATCATCCTTCAAAGATTGATACCTCTCATTTTCTCGATCATACTCCTCTATGCTTTTCAGGTTAACATCACCCAGAGAAGCCATCTGTGCAGAATATTCCGAAGCAAGAGATTGCAGTTTGGATACTGATTCAATCCTCTCTACCTTTACACCATAAGATTCGTACTCTCTACGGTAATCCTCGTACCTACTCGCGTATTCGTTTGCCCTCGTGTTCAGTGTTATCTTTGTCTCTTCCTTTACACGTATATCTCCCTTAATAGTCTCCATCTGCTTCTCAAGCTCGTTTATCTCCCTGGTTAACTTATCTCTTTCTTGGGTGAGCTCCCTTATCTTTCCCTCCTCGCTTTTTACAATTTCCTCGTATTTTGCCCTTTCCATACGTGATAATTCGTACGCTTTCCTGTCCTCATCGTTCTTTTTAAGCATGTGTTCAATTTCAATATTCTGGGCATCTATCTCTTTATTAATGCGCCCCATGGTTTCCTCCCTGGATTTTATAAATTCTCCGAGCCGCACTATTTCCTCCCGGGTTTTTGCAATATCGTTGCTTAAATCTGATATTTCCGCCCTCATATTTTTTATCTCCTCTGATATTCTCTGAGGCACCAGATTGTCAAGCTCTTTTTTCATGGTAGATTTTTTGCTTTCTAAATTGCTAATTTCTGCGCTTAGACGCTCTATTTCATCATTGAGACCCTTAACCAACTTTTCTCTCTCATCAATTTCTCTCTTAATCTCACCGATATTGGATAGAATCTTGGCAAGCCTCATCTTTTGCCTGTCTCTCTCCCGAGACCACAATTCTAAATCTTCGGTATTGACGCTACCCATCTCTCCCAAATCTCTCATAAGAACTTCTATTTTAGCGTCTATCCTTTCAAGTTCTGCCATTATGGAATCCCGCTCTGCATTGTACTCTTCTAACTTCTCGCGTATCTCCTTCAAATTACCCATACTCATACCCTTGCGCTTTTCCACACTGCCTCCAACCATGGCTCCGCTTGCCTCTATGAGCTGACCGTCTAAAGTTACAAGCCTTACACCACCCATAAGACGCCTCGCCGCATCCAGATTTTTAACTATTACCGTGTCACCAAACACGTACCAGAACGCCGCTTCGTACCTCTTATCAAAGTCAATCAGGTCTATAGCAAATCCAACAGCATCTTTATCTTTGGATGCAAGTATGGCCTTGCCCCGGGGTCTGTTGGGAATCATCTTGTTTAAAGGCAGAAAAATGGCCCTTCCAAGATGGTTTTTCTTGAGAAACTCAATGGCCTTGGCAGCTGCAAGGTCGTCTTCACATATTATACTGTTCAACCTGCCACCAGCAGCCACCTGTATAGCAAGCTCGTACTCCTCATCCACAGACCCTAACTCGGCAATGGTGCCATGGATCCCCTTCAACAACCCGCGGTCCCTTGCAGAAAGCACTGCATCAACCGCGCTTCCTATACCCTTACTCTCCATCTTACCCCTCAATCTCTCGTACCTGGCCCTCAACTCATCTATTTCCTTTTGCTTCTTTTCCAGTTCCTTTTGTAAGCGGGTTCTCCTGTTCTTTAACTCCATATACTCCTGATTCAACTTGTTTCTCTTGCTGTTCAAAGAGGAGCTCTTGCTTCGTATGTCCTTTATCCTCCACTCTGCATCCTTTATGCTCTCTTCTACCGCTTTTTTCTCCTCCTCCATCTTCGCAAGTTCTCTCCTTAGCGCTTGCAATTTCTCGCTTTCCCTGTTGAACTCTATACGCCGCGTGTTGAAAATCTCCTTCTTCTTATCTATTTCCTCGGAAACACGCTCCACCTCTTCGGACATTTTTCTGAATTTTTCGTTTGCCTCGCTTATATTCTCTTCCATTTCTCTGAGCAGGGCATTCTTTTCTGAAAGTATGCGCTCCTTTTCTGCCAAATAAATTTCCCGCTCTTTGAGAGTCTTTTCACTGGTGGCAATTTCATTATTCAAATTTTTATATTCTTTCTTTAGCTCGGCAATTCGTTTCTTATTCTCTTCAATTTTCTCCTCTCTGTTCTCAATTCTCGTTTTTATGCGTGCCATTTCCAATTTCAGGTTGTCGATTTTATCGTAAATCTTCTTTAACTCCTCTCCACCAAGCTCCCCTATCCTGCGCTCTACTTCCTCCCTCTCTTTTTTAAGTTTTTCAACCTCTGCAGAGTTCTTTTCAAGTTCATTTCTAAGAGTTTCTATCTCTTCAGCAATGTTCTCAATTTGCCTGGTATATGCTTCCACCTCGCTTCTGCTCCTGTGCATCTTGGCATAGGCAATCTTCGCCCTCGTCTCTTTAAGTTTCTCTTCAAGCTCTTTGTATCTCAAGGCTGCTCTTCTATCCTCCTCCAAAACCTTTAACCTGGACCTCAGCTCTTCCATGAGAACCTCTATTTTCTCCATGTTCTCTTCAACTACCTTTTTCTTTATTTCTGCCCTGTAAATGCTCTTATCAAATTCGGCTATGCCCGAAATCTCGTCCAATATACCGCGCCTTTCCACCGGAGTCATTTCCACAATTCTCGTCACATCGCCCTGCTTCACGAAATTGTATCCATCTGCGGATATCTTCGCATGTTCAAGAAGAGATACAAAATCCTGCAAGCGCGCGGACTCGTCGTTTATGTAAAAATAGCTGTTGTAGCCCTGCTCCTTGTTTGTCCTTTTTATGTAACGCGTGAGCCTTACCTCATTACTATCCACGGGGAGCACACGGTCAGAATTATCAAAAATGAGGCTTACCCTGCAGTAATCCGCCGGTTTTCCCTTCTTGCCCCCGTCGTAAATTAAATCCACAAGCTTGCTCGCACGTATTACCTTGGAGCTTTTAGGACCAAGAACAAAAAGTATCGCATCTCCTATGTTGCTTTTTCCACTCCCGTTTGGACCACTTATGGCCGTAAACCCTTGCTTAAAATCTATACGGTTCTTATGTACAAACGACTTGAAATTTTCAAGCTCAATGGCTTTTAGATACATATCCCATCACCTTCATGGCATATATCGTGTCTGACATCATGACATATACATGGCAGATATAGCAGTAATAGTACTTAAATGTTTTGCAGTAATTTTCCATTATTTTCAGACATATTTGAGACCAAAATATGACAGCTTTTTACTAAATTATAATTGGAAGCTTTTGTAAATACGTTTTTAACGATGAACGCCATGTCCTGCCCGGGTGATTGAATGATTGATGAAATTGTTGAGGCCATAAGGAGAGCGGAAACACAGCTCTCTGAGGACACCATGAATGCTCTCAAGAAAGCATATGAAAGGGAAACAAATGAGATGGCAAGAACACAGTTAAAGGCCATAATTGACAACTTCACAGTGGCTAAGAAAGAATCTCTCCCCATGTGTCAGGATACAGGACTGCAAACATTTTTTGTGGATATGGGCTACGATTTTCCGTACAGGGCAGAATTGAAAAATGCAATAACAGAAGCGGTTAGAAGGGCAACAAAGGAAGTGCCGCTGAGACCAAATGCCGTTCATCCCTTCCTGCACAAAAACTCTGGGGACAATACGGGACGCTTTGTGCCTTATATCCACTGGGAGCTAAGAGAAGGGGATGATGTGATCATACATGTGATTCCAAAGGGAGGCGGAAGCGAGAACATGAGCGGTTTGTACATGCTACCCCCTGGCGTGGGCATAAAGGGAATCAAAAAAACTGTTGTGGAGCATATATTCAGGTCAGGAGGAAAGCCATGTCCCCCCACCATAATCGGAGTGGGTATAGGAGGGGGTGCAGATTTGGCAATGACGCTGGCAAAAAAGGCTGCGATTCTCAGGCCAGTACCTTCAAGGCACGAGGAAGAGTTCGTGGCACAGTTGGAAGAAGAACTGTACGAAATGGCAAACAAGCTTGGAATAGGACCCATGGGACTCGGTGGAGACACGACGGTTTTAGACGTGCATGTGGAATATGCACATCGCCATCCTGCAACCCTGCCACTGGGAATAGTAACTCAGTGCTGGGCTAATCGCAAGAGAAAAGTGCACATAGATGCAAATGGCAGAGTGGAGGTGATTTAAATGGAGTACCATGAGAAAACCCCAATTTTAGATGCAAGAAAATACAAGGTAGGCGACGTGATTTACGTGACAGGTGAAGTCGTGTTAGCAAGGGACGAGGCGCACAAGAAACTGTTGGAAGGAGGAGCGCCCATTGACCTGAAAGGTTCCGTGATTTACCACTGCGGGCCCGTGGTTACAAAGAGAAACGGAGAGTGGAAAGTTGTAGCAGCAGGACCCACCACGAGCATAAGAATGGAGATTTTTGAGGACCAGTTTATAGAGAAGTTTCATCCAGCAATCATAGTTGGCAAGGGTGGAATGGGTGAGAAGACCCTAAAAGCGCTGAAGGAGCATGGAGCAGTGTATGCGGCTTACACAGGAGGATGCGGTGCCCTCGCTGCCGAGAGGATTAAGAGCGTTAAGGAGGTTCATTTCCTTGAAGAACTCGGAATTCCTGAAGCGGTTTGGGTATTCAATGTGGAAGAATTCGGACCCCTGGTTGTCACCATGGACTCTCACGGAAACAGTTATTACGACGAGGTAGACAGCATGGCTAAGAAGAACTTAGACGCATTGCTGAAAAATATAGAATGAACGCTATTTTTAACAACAACTTCTCCCTTTTTCCATGCGTGAATCAATAACAGACAAAATTTTTGGTATGAAAACGGTAAAAGCGAAAATATTGTAGAAAATAGTAAAAAAACATAACATTCAAGCATCACTTCAGTTTTCTCCTTATTGAATAAAGCCCAGATAACAGCAGTGTCAGTACTATAATTCCCGAACCAAACTCAGGTACCAGTTCAGACTCGTTCCAGAATGACATCTTGACCACGCCAGTTGTGGAGTCGTACCACACAAACTGGTAATTTTTTCCATCGGAATAAACCGAAACTCTGGGGGCCTGATTTGAGTCACTGGAAGCAATGGTGTTTTTCCATACTTGCTCACCATTAATGTTGTAAAGCGCAGCAACTATGTCCTTGTTATCATCTGGCCAGGTAACCACAAAACCTCCGCTACCGTTGTAAGCAACGCCCAATCCGTAGTATTTTACATTGTAATAAGAATTCCCGATATCCATTCGAGTTACCAAGTCTCCCGTATTGGCATCAATTATAGCACCGTAAACTTCATAGGGTGAGCTGAAAGTGGCATAGGCAACAAAAAAGTAGCCATCCCCACCAGCCACGTTAGGCATGTTGTACGATTTTCCCTCAGAATACCCATCCGCAATTGTAAAATCGTTCTTTACAGTATTTCCTTCTTCATCAATAACCTTGCCAGTTATGTTGTAGTGAGAGTTCGTTGTGTTTCTAAAAACTATCAACACGTGATTGGTATCACCATCGTAAGCGGCAGCATGGTTAACATGATACCTATCCGCAGAAAATTTGGTAACATAACCCATCGTTACTTTTTGTGTAGAATCTGAATTGTACATAACCGTCCTGTACCAGCTGTAATAACCGGTATCACTCCAAACCACAATAAACTGGTCTGTATAGGAATTGTACGCAAGCCCGAAAGAATGAGGGTCAACCTTCACGGTTGAGTTTATAACAAAAGAACTTACCACCTCGTTGCCATCTGCATCTAAAATTGCACCATCAAGGGATTTGTTTTTGCTGTACCAAATCACAAAAAATACATCATCCTTAGCGTCCCATACAATTTTGGGAGTTACACCACTTGGCTTTCCATAGCTTATATTTATATCATTAGATATCACAACTGTTTTGTAAACAGAGCCGTCCTGCGCGTATATGTAAGTCACATTCAAGTTCCAGAGCCGTTCGTGATAATCATAACCGTACCATAGCACTCCAAACTCGCCATCAGTGGAGTCTATTGTCACATCAGGTGTGTAATTTCCCCGCCCAAGTTCTCCAGCTGTCTCACGATATATACCCGAATTTGCCGCATGAACAGTTCCTTCCTTAACAAGAGAAAATCCTGCTATTGAACCGATAATTATCACGGAAATAAGCATTATTATCACGTACCGCATTATTCTGCTGCGCCCACCTTTCGCATCTTTTACAACTATGCCTGTTCCCACATAACTACCGTCAATTCTTAGACCTTTTCTCATATATACACCTCTCTAAAACCTAAATAATATTAGTATTTAATAATTTCTTAAAAATTGTGATTAGAAATAGGGAAAACTGGTACACTGTGCACATTTTTGTCCACAAACATTTAAATATAAATTTCGGATTGAGGCAGTAGTTTCAAAAAAAATTGAAATAGAAGGTGATAAAATGTTCCGAAAGATACTGTTTCCGACGGACTTTAGCGAAGGTTCAATGCGAGCGATTCAGCGCTTCAACAGAGACAATGAGAGCGAGGTGAAAGAATGCGTGATACTCCACGTGATAGACGAAGGTAAGCTGGAGGACATTCTCAACGGCTACTCCTACTTCTACAAAAAGGAAGAGAGAGAAATGCAGGACATCAAAGAAAAGCTGAAGGAGAAAGCGATGAAAGAAATGCAGGAAAGAGCGGAGAGATGCAGGGATATGATGAAGACAAAGAATATAAAGATGTTAGTTCGCGTGGGCATTCCTTACGAGGAAATAGTGAAAGTAGCAGAGGAAGAAAACGTATCTCTCATTCTCATGCCCTCTCACGGAAAACTGGGGTACTCTCACGAGCTCATGGGCTCCACCACCATAAGAGTGCTTAGAAAAACTAAAAAACCGGTACTGATAATAAAAACTCACAAGGAGGAATGAATATGGATTATCTACGCTTGAAAAATCATCTGGATAAGTTCCTGCCGGTATACGTAACTCTTGCTATGATTTTAGGTTTTGTCATTGGACTTCACGTAAATGTTAAGCAGTACAAAGAGGTGTTTCACTGGTTAAATTTAGCAGTGGTCATTTCAATGATTTATCCAATGATGATTAATCTTCGCCTTGGTGAATTGAAAAATTCAATGAAGCAGGGAAAGCAGCTGGCCATAGGGTTGACCATGGGTCTCATCGTTGCGCCTATTTTGATGTGGTTCTTAATATGGCTCATCGGCTTGTTTTATCCCCTCAGTCCTCAACTTGCCCTCGGTCTGATGCTTTCGATGGTCGTTCCGTGTTCTTCAATGAGCATTGCGTATACAGGATTCTCCAAGGGTAACTTGGAGCTGGCAACCATAATCGTGGCGTTCAGCTTCATCCTCGCCATCATAACCGTGCCCGGATGGCTCGCAATTTACGCCGCATCATCCAATGTTTCAGTGCCAACGATGCTTCTAATAATAACAATCATAGAAGTGGTCTTTGTGCCTATGTTCTTCGGAATTATCACCAGGGAAGCACTGATAAGAAGGAGGGGCTCCGAAGGTTTCCTTCGCCTCAAGCCCCTATTTCCAGCTATTTCCCTGATTGGCATGTACACAATAGTATTTCTGATATTTATGGAGAAGGCAAAGCTAATCGCAAAGAAGCCAGAGATGGTCCTCATCGCTCTTGTTCCTTTGATTCTCTACTATCTGATTTCCCTCGGATTGATCACATACATCAACAAGGCGTTAAAGATAAAGTACAAGGACCACATGGCCATAACATTTCCTGCAGTAGGAAAGAACGAAGGTACAGCAATGGCGATTGCGATGAGCGCGGGCATGGGACTCATGGCAATTCCACCGGCAGTGACCCCTCTCATGCAAATACCCTTCTTAGTTGGTTACGTGAAGGCGTGGAAGAAAATCGCAGGAATGTGGAACTGTACCTCGGTGAACGATGATGAAATTTTAAAAAATCATGAGAACTCCGAGAAAGAGCAGGAAAAAATCAAGGATTGTGAGAGTGAAGAAAACGGGCAGTGATTTTCTCTCTTTTTTATTTATTTTAACCGGTACGCAAATTTTTTAATCCATCTCGCCATGCTTTTACCCATGAGGGAGATAAGAGCCCCCAGAGGCACAAAACTTAATGCAAAGTCATGGCAAACAGAAGCACCTCTGAGATTGCTTATGAATAATTTGGACCCTGAGGTTGCAAAGGACCCTGCAAACCTGATTGTTTATGGAGGAACGGGTAGAGCAGCAAGAAGCTGGGAAGCGTTCGATGCAATAGTTAAAACACTAAAAGAAATGGAAACTGACGAAACTCTCCTTGTTCAAAGCGGAAAGCCTGTTGCTGTTTTTAAAACCCACGAGTGGGCACCCCGGGTACTAATAGCAAACTCCAATTTGGTGCCAAAATGGGCAAACTGGGAATATTTTAGGGAACTTGAAGAAAGGGGCCTGATCATGTACGGACAGATGACCGCTGGCTCCTGGATATATATAGGAACGCAGGGGATTCTTCAGGGCACATATGAAACCCTGTATGCTGTTGCCAAAAAAGAATTTGGACAGCATGACCTGACAGGGAAGTGGGTTCTATCCAGCGGACTTGGCGAGATGGGCGGTGCGCAGCCCCTTGCCATCACGATGAATAACGGCGTTGGCATAATCGTGGAGGTTAACAAATGGGCAATAGACCGCAGATTGAAAGGCGGATATTTAGACACATGGACAGACAGTCTGGACGAAGCGCTTAAGATGAAAGACGATGCCCTTAAAGAAGGAAAACCGCTGAGCATTGGGCTTTTGGGCAATGCAGCGGAGATATTTCCAGAGCTGGTACGCAGGGGTATTGTACCTGACGTGGTAACCGACCAGACAGCCGCACATGATCCTCTAAACGGGTACATACCTGCAGGATACTCCTTCGAAGAAGCTGCCGAGTTAAGAGAAAATAACCCTGAAAAATATCTGGAAGAGGTACGCAAATCACTGCGCAAGCATGTGCCAGCCATGATATGGTTCAAGGAGCACGGAGCAAAAGTATTTGATTACGGTAACAACATAAGAGCTCAGGCTAAGGAGGCGGGAGTAGATGATGCATTTAAAATACCAGGTTACGTACCTGAGTATATTCGCCCACTTTTCTCCGAGGGCTCTGGGCCATTCCGCTGGGTAGCGTTAAGCGGCAATCCCGAGGACATATTTGAGACAGATAACGCCATAAGAAAACTGTTCCCCGATAACAAGCACGTAATTCAATGGCTTGATAAGGCAGAAGAGCACGTGAAGTGGCAGGGATTGCCTGCAAGAATTCTCTGGCTCAATTTTGGCGAGAGAGAAAAAGCGGGACTTGCATTTAACGAGTTAGTACGCGAGGGAGTGGTGGATGCACCGATAGCAATCGGACGCGACCATCACGATACGGGAAGTGTCGCCTCTCCGTACAGAGAAACGGAAAAAATGAAGGACGGCAGTGAGGCAATTGCCGATTGGCCCATTCTGAACGCCATGCTGAATGTAGCTTCCGGTGCCACATGGGTTTCATTCCACCACGGCGGTGGTGTGGGAATAGGGTACTCACTCCATGCAGGCATGGTCATAGTCGCCGATGGAACGAAATTAGCGGAGCAGAAACTCTCAAGGGTACTGCACAACGACCCGGGCAGTGGTGTGGTTAGGCATGCCGATGCAGGCTACGAAATTGCCATAAAAACTGCAAAGGAGAAGGGCATATGGATGCCCATGCTTGAGTAAACCCTCTTCTATTTTTATAATAAATTTATGAAAACTAATAATAAAAATTCTGGCATATATTCATTATTGATAGAAAACCCCACAGATAGATTAATCACTGTGGGTGCACTTGGCACAATCCGATTTCCTGTGGGATACTACGTCTACGTGGGCTCTGCTCAGAGAAACCTAAATAAAAGGGTCAAAAGGCACTATTCTAAGGATAAAAAGATAAGGTGGCATATCGACTACTTCTTGCAGTTTGCAAAAATTATAGAGCATTACTCATTACCCTTACCAAAGCAATGCGAGGAATGGATCGCCATGAAAATGCAAGACAGGGCAAAATACATACCTCATTTTGGAGCTTCAGACTCTCGCGCAATTTCTCATCTATTTTACGGTGAAATTGATATTTGGGAAAGCACCAAGTTTTTTATGAAAAAATGTCTCGAAAAATAATGTAATTGATATGTGAGCACAGATGGTAATTTTTCACGAAACCCTTATATATCATTTTGTCATATTTGTGTCTGACAAAAATAAGACAAGGAGGTGTCAAGATGAGTGATAAGTTTCCTCGTATGCCAAGAATGTCGAAAAAGGTAAAAGAGTGGATGAGAACCCATAGCATTGCGGATCTTGAAGCTGCGATGTGGGAGTTGGAGGACAAGAGAGCTGAAGTAGTGGCTGAAATTCTCAGCATGATGTACGAATTATCCGATGACCTGGTGGGAATAGAAACGCCTAAAGTGGAAGTATTTGCATAAGAATGAATGCTTCCAACATTTTTATTTTTATTTGGTAAAATTTAAGTATCTTGCAAAGATACCCGTTTATGAAATGCAAAAAAGCAGAGCTTATAGAAAAGTGGCTTGAGGAAGGGGACGACAATGCCGAAAGCATAATAGATTTGCCTTGGAAAGTTGAAAAAGATGTCTCCGAAGATGAAAGCTACATAACATTGGTTGCAACACACTTGAGGTTCCCACTTCCAATAATCTTCAGAATTGATGATTACAACACCACGGTTATCATAGACTTGGGATATGTTACAGATAGCCTGGACGTTAGAGACAGAATGGAGATTTATAGAAATCTACTTAAAATCAATACCGAGATACCATATGCCAAAGCGGGAATTGTTGGCGATGATTTGGACTTGATAATATTCACAGAGCTGGAAACATCCATAGTTGACCACGACAAGCTCAACGAGTACATGGAAATCCTGCTGAATGCCCTGTTCCGTATTGCCCGAGCAATAGGGCTTGAGGAAGAACTTGTAAAACTAACACTTGACAACATAGCATATTTTGTAAGAAATAAGAGAAACAGCGGGATGAAAAGGGAGGAAATAGAAAAGTATCTTGCCAAGAAATTAGCACTACCCAGAGAAAATGTAAAAGACTTAATAGACAAGGTTTACAAGGATGGTAAGAAAGACGATGATTACGGATTATATGCATAATCACGGAATGACATCCATGCAGGCATCTATCCATGCATTCTCCCACACTTTTTAAACCCGTATTTTTCATAGATTTGGATTGCTGGTTGATTATCACTTCTTACTTAGAGAACAAGGTTTTCAGTTATACCATGTGAATAACTAACTATATGCGATAGAACCTTGCTCGCAAAACTCATGTTTCTGAATTCATTACGAGTAAAAACTGCACCGATTACCCATACCTCAGGAAGATGCCAAGAGCCGGGACAACGCTAATTACTATACCCATTATTTACAACCCAAAAAGTTATCGTTTTTTGACGAGGCATGTGGTGTCCTTAAAAATATCCTTCAAAAGGGATATCTCTTTAATTCTTTGTACATCATCCTGGAAAGGAAAAGGTGCGGGTTTTGTAGCCATAAGATCAACACTGTATAACCACCCCCAAAAATTCACTGATGGAAAAACTGTCCCTAACATCTTAGTATCTATATAACACCCTTTTTAATTTTACCTCATTAAGCAACTCCGCTATAGCATTTTTATCACCATGCAGTATAACACTTGGAACTGCGCCCCCTGAATAAATTAGCATATACCCCTCTATTTTACCATTCCAATATATGTAAAAATCAGTGTTTTCCATTTCCTCCTTTAAATCCCACAGTGCAAAATGATGCTTCACAGGGTCTTGAACGCAAAATTCTTCAAGTTCCTTCAATTTCTCGTTTTTGAGTATCACAGAATCATTAATCATTTTCTCACAATAAAACATTTGTTTTCACACGTGATAATCACAAAGCAACTTTTTAATAATCATATTTCCCATTACCTAACTATGACAATAAGTTTTGAGCCTTCTGGAATAAAGAAATTGGATGATGCGCTTGGCGGAGGATTTCCAAAGGGTGGCGTGTCTCTGATAGTGGGACCAACGGGAATTGGCAAAACCCTTTTAGCTTTACAATGGCTTGCAGAAGGAGTTAAGAACGGGCAAAACGTGGTTTACATATCCACAACTGTTCCGGTGGAAAGAATTAAAGAGTACTACGGCTCGGCACCGTTCTTAAAGGATGCAGCATCTAAGATAAGATGGTACAACATGGATGTAGAGCCAAAGGAACTAATTCCATTCACGGAAAACAAGCAGAAGAGGCTGTTCCATAATGTTATGCCGGATATCATTGATGAGGACATGATGCCAAAAATCAAGATACACCGTGGAGTTATTGACAGCATAACCTCCTTTGACAGGATAATAGGAGATAAAGCACTATTCAGGTACGTTTCTTCGCAGTTCATAAAATACTTCAACAAAGTGGGCATATCCGCCATGCTCATTGAAGAATCAAACCTGGGAGAAGTTACATCTGGAGGAGAAATGCGCAATTTCGCTGAGGCGACCATTGTGATGGACTACATAGAGTCAAAGAACATGTACATGAGAGCAATGAAGATAATGAAAAGATACGGGGTGAATCACCCAACCTACTGGATGCCATTTCACATAACGGATGAGGGATTAGTGCTATGAAGGTAGATGATATACTCACGGAGATTATCGACGAAGGAAAAGTGGTCATGATTATCGCAAAGCCCCACATAAGAACGAAGCTGGGATACTACATAGTTAGCAACTTGCTCAAAAGGCAGGATACAGAAGGTGTTTACATAGCACTTAACATCCCACACTCAACCGTGGAAAAGAACCTGAAAAAATTAGGTGCAGATTCATCAAAAGTGTTCTTTATAGACTGCATAACATCTTCAATAAAACCGGTAGAAACAACGGGCAGGGTAATTTACTTGGACGCCCCCAATTTGGTGCTGTTAGAGGGAACGTTAAACCATGCAATTAACGCACTTTCAGGAGAGGAGAATTTTGTGTATATAGAGTCCATAAGCACACTGCTTGCATATAACTCATATCAGAGTTTCATACGATTTCTAAGAAAGATTACAAACGAAATCAGATTATACGACATGGTCGGCATAATATTTATGCTGGACAAGGAACTTGAAGAAGTGGAGTTCAGTCAGGCAACAACCTTCGTAGACGATGTCATAGATTTAGGAAGTATCACTCTGGATGACCTTCGTTGATGTACTTTTTCCTGAACGCCTCCTCAACGTCTATTCCAAGAACATTGGCTACAGATAGCAACCACGCAAAAACATCTGCAATTTCCTCCTCTACACCATTTTGCTCTCTAACGGCCTTAAACAGCTCGCCTACCTCTTCCCCAAGCCACACCAGGTCTCCATACACTCCTCTTTTCCTATCTTTATCCCCGTAAAACTCATCTATCTTTATTTGTGCCTCTTTTATCTCCATAGTAGAGCATAGACTTCTAAAATAAATCTGTTTTCAGAAATCCTTAAATCCATTGCACCAATCCTCCCGCAAGCAGGGGTAACCGAGCCAGGTCAAAGGTGCGGGATTTAGGGTCCCGTCCCGTAGGGGTTCGAGGGTTCGAATCCCTCCCCCTGCACTCACTCGCTTTGCTCGTTCGTTTAGGAGGATTAGTCGCAAAGGCGTTACTTTGCTCCTCCCTCTCCTTGCATCCATCAGGGTCATTTATTCTACGGGATATATCCCATATCCCTTCTGAATCAACAATATTTATGACTTACCCAAACTTTAAAAAATGAGAATACATACCTGCCAATATGAAAATATTTATAGGTGTTGCTTGGCCTTACGCAAATGGAGTAGTGCATTTAGGGCATATTATGGGGGCATATCTCCCCGCAGACATATTTGCAAGATTTCAAAGGCTCAAAGGTAACGAAGTGCTAATGGTATCCGGAAGCGACGAGCATGGCACACCAATAACGATAACCGCTGAAAAAGAGGGAAAATCCCCTCAGGAGATTGTGGACAGATACCACAAAATAAACAGCGAGGTTATGGAAAAGTTAGGTATATCATTTGACCTGTACTACAGGACCTCAGACAAAAATCATGAGAAAGTGGTAAAAGATTTTTTCCTCAAATTATGGAACAATGGATATCTCTACGAGGATAAAATGCTTCTCCCGTACTGTCCATCCTGCAAAAGGTATCTGCCAGATAGATACGTAGTTGGAACCTGTCCCTACTGCGGCTATGAAAACGCTCACGGTGACCAGTGTGATAACTGCGGACATACCCTTGACCCAAAAGAGCTAATTAATCCCCGGTGCGCAATTTGCAACACACCCACTGAGTTCAAAGAAAGTAAACACATATTTTTTGCACTCTCCAAGCTTGAAAATAGACTTCTTGAATGGATTGAAAGCAAAGACTGGAGAGATAACGTGCAAAAGTTTACCACCCAGTTCTTAAAAGGGGGACTTAAAGATAGGGCCATAACCAGAGATATAAACTGGGGAGTTGAAGTACCATTAGAAGGGTATGAAAATAAAAGGATATATGTCTGGTTCGATGCAGTAATCGGCTATCTATCTGCAAGTATGGAGTGGGCAAGGAGAAACGGAGATTCTTGGGAAAAATTCTGGAAGGACCCAGAAGCCAGGCATTATTATTTTCTGGGAAAAGACAATATTCCTTTTCACACGATTATATGGCCCGCAATGATAATGGCACATGGAGATTTAAATCTCCCTTACAACGTCATTGCCAACGAGTACCTTCAATTCTCAGGCAGGAAATTTTCAAAGAGCAAGAAAATAGGAGTGTGGATGCCCGAACTGTTGGAGAATTTTCATCCGGACATGATAAGATTCTACGGTGCGGTAAATATGCCTGAGATGCGAGATTTCAATTTCACCTGGGAGAACTTTATTGATACCATAAACGATTTGCTTGTTGATAAATTCTCAAACTTAGTTTACAGAATACTGAGTTTTGCATACCGGAACTTTGGGGAAATCCCGCCTCGTGGAGATGTAGATGATTTAGACAGGGTGGCAATAAAGACAATAATGAATACTCGAAAAAATATGGATGAATACTTAGAGAATGCTGAATTTAAGAATGCAATTAAAGAGTGGCTTAATTTGGTAAGATTTGGCAATACATACTTTGTACGCAAAGCCCCATGGGAGCTGTGTAAAAATGACAGAGACAAATGTGGTACAACAATAAACATTTGCCTACAACTAGTGCAGGCTCTCGCGGTACTGGGTTCTCCATTTATACCGTATACCTCCAACAGAATATGGAAATACCTGGGTAATGAGGACACTGTGTTTGAACATGGATGGAACGACTCAATAAAAAACCTCAAACCGGGAACTAAATTAAAGGAGCCAGAGCATCTATTCAATAGAATTGAAACGGACGAGGAAAGATTTGAAAAATGGGAACAGGTGGATATACGAGTTGCAAAGGTTAAAGAAGTAAATAATCATCCAGATGCAGAACGCCTGTACGTTCTTACTCTGGACCTTGGTACCGAAGAAAGAAACGTGGTTGCAGGTCTAAAAAAATATTACTCCCCTGAAGAGCTTTTAGGGAGAGATGTCCTCGTAATTGCCAATCTGGAACCCGCAACGCTAAGGGGTGTAAAATCACAGGGTATGCTTCTTGCAGGCGATGACGGGGAGAACGTTGCACTACTAAAACCCGTTGAACATGTAGAGCCAGGTACAAGAGTGATGGCAAATGGTGTTGAGTGTTTTGGAGAAAAAACTCTGAAATTCAAGAAATTCAAAAAAATGAAAATAGAAGTGGTAAATATAGATAACAAGGTGGTGGGAGAAAAAGAGTATGACATAGACTTCCCTCTAAAAGAGGAGTGGAAAGGTCATCAAGGAGTGATTTTCCATGACAAAAAACCGCTAATACTCCACGTGGGAGAAATACTCATAACCCCTGATAAGAAAATAAAGCCAGGGGGCCAAGTGAGATGAAAGTGGACATGCACATCCACACCACTTACTCCCCTGATGGAACAGTAGATCCGATAGAAGTGCTAAAAATTGCAAAAAAGAGAGGTTTCACCGCTGTTGCAATCACAGATCATAATGAAATAAAAGGGGCAATAAAAGCTAAAAAAACAGGAATTATTGAAGTAATAATTGGAGAGGAGGTTTCCACCAATTCTGGACATGTACTTGCGTACAACATAGACTGCCACATACCCAAGGGTCTAAGTGTAGGAGAAACCATAGACAAAATACACGACTGCGGAGGTATAGCGGTAATCGCACATCCATATAGATTCTGGTCAGGAGTAGGTGAGAAAGAGGTTATCCACAATATTGAAAAGTTAGACGGTATCGAAATATTCAACTCAAGATGTAAAAAGAGTTCAAATGCAAAGGCAAAAAGATTATGGGAAGAGAATAATGAGAGAAACATATTGTACACTGCAGGCAGTGATGCACATTTTTACTATGAAATAGGCAGAGCGGGACTCATTTACGAATATGATGTTTTCGAATCAATAAGAAAAGGAAAAGCTAAAGTTTTCGGGATATCCAGAAGCAGGAAAGGCACATTAAAATACGTTAAAAAGGCAGTTGGGGAATGGATAGGTCGCGGGTTTAAAAGAATTTAAAGCAGATCTTTTAGCTTTTCCTTGAGCTGCGATATCTCTTTCCAGTGATCCTTGGTTGATATTACTGCAAGAACCCCTCTCTTACCCGCCGAAGTAATGGTTAATTTATAGCCCTCCTCTAAGTGAATAACTATCCTCTCAACGCCACCAAGCATAGACGTGGCCGTTTCGGATGCACCAAGAACAATGGCGCTCATGGCAGAGAACGTATCCTGATTGTCAAGATAATCACCATCTATAAACATACCCGTCCTGCTAACCACAAGGACCTTATTTACCCCAGTACTCGATTTAAATTGAGTCAGTATACTCTGAATGCTTTCCACCATCTATTTTTGTAATGGAGTGATAATATATATATCTTTCCCCAAGACCATTATACAGCCACATGGCAAGTTCTTTATAACTTTGGCTATTATTCGTAGCCATGGAAATCCATCTGGAAGACCTTGAAGAAAAAACAAGATTCGATGTGAAACTTCAAATTGAGCTATATAATTTAGCAACTAAAGTTATGAATAGTAAAAGAAAAAGGGAATTTGAGGAATATCTGGAAGAAAGAATCGAGAAGATTAGAAAGATATTAAATAAAGAACACGGAAAAATATATGAGGGAAATACCCTCATTTTTTCATTTTAGCTATTCATCTCTTTCTATGGTCTCTTCATTCAGGTAATCCTCCTCGTAAGGCACCTCTGGCACCTCTTCAGATTCTTCCACTGGTGGAGAAGCAGGTGCAGATGGCGGCGCCTCTATTGCAGGAGGAGGAACGTACTCTTCTTCCTCTTCTTCTTCCTCGCTCTTTTTCTTCTCTTTCTTCTCTTTCTTCTTTTTCTGCTTTGCAGGTCTTTTAACCGCCTTGCCCACCCTCACAATGATACTTTCTGGCACCATATCCTCTCCAAGCTGCTCTCTGAGTTTTACCCGCCTGACATAGTCATACACAAGATAAAGTATAAACCCTATAACTATCGCCAACACTACCCAGAGCCACCACATTGCCTGCCACCATGGAATCACTGAAATGGTCTCCTCATCCTTGAAAATATTACCTGCCTGGTCCTGCACGTATATTGTCACATCTGTACTTCCTGGAACAACCGCACCACCAACCACCTGGAAAGTCCAGTAACCTCCGGCACGAGTGGCTTGCACCTGCACCCTCTCTCCATGGTAGTTATAAACTGCCCACACTGCCTTTACTTTATAATTGTCTGTAGCATATATCTGAAAAGTCACATTTTGCCCTTCAACTGCAGTTGTTTGAAACTCGATATATGATATGGTTGGGGGTGATGTATCAACCACAAAATTTGTACTATAGGTATACATAGGATTTCCAGCAACATCTGTAGCGTTGAAAACAGTAAGGGTATAATTACCAGTTCTCCAAGACGCTTGAGTGGTAAAGTGCACGTAGTATACAGTACTGTTGTACGGGAACACCTGCGCATACACCATTATTCTCTTTCCTTCCTTAATCACAGCAGTCGGTGAACTTACTGGTTCAGAGAAAGTTAAGGTTATATTCACAGGGAACCCTGCAGGGTACGGAGGTACCGAGCTGTATTCTATATTTTCAACATAAGGACGCTGAGTATCCACATAGAATTTACCTTGATAAGGTACCATAACATTCCATGCAACATCCTTTGCATTTTTAACCAACAAGGTCAGTTCTCCATGGGGCCCAGAAGAGCTTATACGAAACTCCCCAGACCATACCGTATTTGATTCCCATTTCCCATGTATTGTATACTCATCACCTATAATTCCATAGGTTACATTTGGAAGTATGCGGGTATCCATAGGTTTATCAAAGGTAATGGTCACACTATGTATTCCAGGTCCAAGGGGCATTTTCCTATCATAATGCACATTTACTACATATGGAGGAACCTGGTCGATAGGGGATATTTTCACGTATTTGGTTTGAATCTTGTTTACAAAATAAACCTCATTAGTGTGGATATTGTCTGGCCACATACCCGTATCCATATCAACAAGTTCCAGAGAGTAATTATGGAAAATGCTTGCATTCTTGGACAGCTTCACCGTTATAAACAATGTTATGGGCTTCATTGTACTCACGTAAATATTCGGAGTGGAAAAGGTAGTATTGTGACCACTGTAAGTCGCATAACCAGTAGTAAGCATCTGATCCCCAGTATCCCATATACCATCGGGGTCACTTGGATTATCCAAATAAAGCCCGGAGGTTAACTCATCATCCTCAATAGTACCGTTAACATGAACAAAGGTCTTGTATATCCCTACATTACCACCTATTGCGCTAAGGGTGTACTTAATAACAGCTTTCTCAGTTCCCTGCGTTTGATTTGTTGGACTTATATCGTACGTGTGTATTAACAGAATATTTGCATTCCTCATACCTGGAGTCATGGAGTTGTCGTAACGTCCATTGGATACAATACGCCTTGTAATATACCAAGAGGACGCACTGTGAGTATCATCCCCGTTAGGAACAAGAGATATGCTTTCATCGGGACCTGGTGCTGGAGCATAACCGTTATATCCCGTACCGTCTCTCTTAAAATATATATTACTACCCATTGGTGGCTGATCTATATCCGAATTCGGACCTCCGTTGGAATACACAACATAATCAAGATACTCGCAATTTTTGGTGCCGTAAGTACCATTGTAAAGGAGAAGATCATCTCCATCATCGTTCAGAACATTTCTATTCCATCCCATGTGAATAGTTGCATTTCCAGTTTGGGCCCCTGTAATTGGATCAGTATATTTATTGTAATTAGTTTTGTTTACTCCCTTCCCGAAATAAATAACAATATAATTATTCGCAGGCAAGGGCAGTATGGGATTCCCATTATCATCATGTATCGCAGACAAATTAACAGTATTACCGTCCTGGTCCGTTAATTTTAAATCTGTGTAATCAGCGGGACTACTGCTTGGATTGTACAGCTCTACCCATTCTTCGTTTCCAGAACCATATGAGTGAATTTCGTTAATAACTATATTTGACTGGGTAGCCCGGACGACATTAGGAGTATTCTCCGTAACATCAACTGCAATCTTGTGCATTGGTGCACTGGCACTTGCAATGGGAAGCAATCCCGCCACCACCAACATCAGAAGAACAATCACAGGGACATTTTTCTTGAAACTTTGAGGGAATGGTTTCATGAGTCTAAATTAATCGTAATAATGTATATATTATTTTCGGTAGGTTAGGAAAATTGAAAAAACACAATAAAAATCGAACTTGCACCTGGAGTAACTAAAAACATTCATTTAAATTAACGTCTACCTTTGAGCAATTTGCTAACGGATAATAGAATATATTCAAAAACGCACCTAATGATTAACAAATAAAACAAAAACATAATTTAACAGATGCAATTTATTACACTGAAATAAGGTCCTATTTCAGTGACTGCACATTGGGAAATTTCACAAAGATTATATTCAAACAAAAGATTACCATTAGCATAAGAATGAAAAAAGAAATAATACTTGGATACGTCGGACCGCTAATTGCAATAATAGGCATAGCTATATCCGCAATAATAAACAGAAGCTGGTGGAGCTTGACAAACAATGCAATTAGCGATATGGGAGCAGTAGGTGTACCATATAATTACGTGCTAAATATCTCCTTTATGATTTCCTCAGTTGTAACCATGTCCTCAATAGGAATCTGTATAAAAGAAGAAAATAAAAAAATAATAAAGTTAGCCCTTGGATTATTTGCACTATCAATATTAAACCTGTTTCTAATCGGAACTTTTCCAGAAGGAACGGAGTTTCACGGGTTTGTGAGTAAAATGTTTTTTTACGTAGGAACTATTTCGTTGCTCACAGCCGGACTTGGAATGGCTTACTTCAGAATAAAGGAAGGCTATATCATAATCACAATAATACTCATAGAAATTTTACTGGGCGAGATGGCATTGCATTACTTTAGAGGTATAGCCATTGCAGAAATTATAGCTGCAATCGGGATTATCGCATCGTACTATATATATCTGCAACATAAAATGAAAAATCACTGAAACATCAAATTTATATACTGCCGATTTATTCACGCTTTGAGCAGGCGTAGTGTAGTCTGGCAGCACAAGGGCCTTCCAAGCCCTTAGCCCGGGTTCAAATCCCGGCGCCTGCACTTTTACGATTGCAAGGTTGATACAGTATGACAAGCTGAATCTTCATTACCTTACAAATTTTTAAATATCGGTCACCAATGAAGGAATATGGATGAGAATGATGATACCATAGAGCAATTAAAAATTGCTCGAAGGAATAAGATACTAAAAAAATTGGAAATTCTCACAGTTATACTTCTTATTTTAGGTATCATCATACCTGTATTTATCCTCATACTTTCAATCATACTTATGCTTGCTGGAGTTTCTGCCTTTTATGATGTGGGCACAGTCCTTAACATGCTATTTAAAAACATACCCAAAGAGCAGAAAAGCCTTGAAGAAAGAGCTGCTTTTGACAGACCTTTTTATGAGGGGTTTATTTTAAGCCTCGGTGGTCTGGGTGTATTCTTTTTGTATCTGGCAATAGTTAGCTTGGGATGGAAAGGAATATTTGGCTGGTAATGAAATTACCCACAAATGTACCCCAAAGGTTTTAATATAGAACCTTTATCTTCGCTTAAGGTGATATAAATGGGATACATACAGGACAAGGATAAGGAATATCTGAAGGGTGAATTTGATAAAAATATGAAAGAAGAGGTAAAGCTGCTGGTATTCACAGGTCCAAACTGCCAGTACTGCAACGTGGCCAGTGCAATTGCGCAGGAAGTTGCAGAATTGCACGAAAAAATAAACTTTGAAGAATTTTCCATCGACAGCGAGGAAGCAAAGATATATAATGTGGAGCACGTGCCCACAGTCATAATAACCGACGGAGATAAGTACGGTGGAAGAATAAGGTATGTAGGATTGCCATCTGGATACGAGTTCTCATCAATGATTGAAGATATAATGGATGTCTCAAGGAGACACGCAGACGTTAGCGATGAAGTTATGGCCCAGCTGGACATGATAGACAAGCCCGTAAAGATTCAGGTATTTGTAACACCAACCTGTCCATACTGCCC
This sequence comes from DHVE2 group archaeon, assembly GCA_015521465.1. Lineage (GTDB taxonomy): Archaea > Thermoplasmatota > Thermoplasmata > Thermoplasmatales > Aciduliprofundaceae > JAADDK01. The sequence continues at coordinate 13,272 of WAOD01000100.1, read as the reverse complement.
AAGAGCCGTAAGAACTGCGCATCGTTTTGCACTACTCAACGAAAACATAACGGGAGAGATGGTAGAAGCCGTAGAATTCCCAGATTGGGCAAATAAATGGAATGTTATGAGCGTGCCTCACATATTAATTAACGAGGATGTGCAGTTCATAGGTGCATATCCTGATGAACAGTATATAAAGTATGTAGTGGAAGCATGGAAGAAGATGCAGTGAGGTGATCGCCATGAACATGGGATTTGTTCTACCCTCTACCTCGAGGGAGAGCAAGGATGTGGATGTGGCTATAATTGGTGGCGGCCCTGCGGGGCTAAGCGCAGGAATATACGCTACAAGAGCAGGGTTAAACGCAATAATAATTGACAAAGGAAATGCAGGAGGTCTCGCAGAAGACGCACCCTTCGTGGAAAACTATCTTGGATTCGAAGGATTAAAAGGAGAGGAACTGGCAAAAAAATTTAAAGAACACGCATTAAAATATGTGGAAATTTCAGAGAAAAATGAAGTTACAGAAATAAAAAAAGAAGATGATAGGTTCATATTAAAAGCAGAAAGGGGAGATTACACTGCTAAGGCGATAATCTTTGCTACGGGAACCACACACAAGAGCTTGGGAGTACCTGGCGAGAAAGAGCTTTTTGGAAAAGGCGTGTCCTACTGTGTCACCTGTGATGGATATTTCTTCCGAGGCAAAAAAGTAGCAGTAATAGGAGGCGGTAACTCTGGAGCAATAGCTGCCATATACCTTAAGGATCTTGGCGTGGATCCAGTTATAATCGAGTACAAAAACCAAATTATGTGCGAGAATGCATATAAAAAGATAATAGAAGAAAAGGGAATAAAGTACATAACCAATGCCATGGTTACAGAATTCAAGGGCAAAGAAAAAGTGGAGAAAGTTATTTATAAAGACAGAGAAAACGGAGAAACAAAAGAAATACCCGTGGAAGGGATATTCGTATACGTTGGACTTGTACCCATAAGCGACCTTGCAAAGAAGATAGGCGTTGACACGGATGACAGAGGGTATATAAGAGTCTCACAAAAAATGAGAACGAACGTGGAAAGAATTTACGCCGCAGGGGATGTGACGGGCACTGCAGGACAGATAATAATAGCTGCGGGACAGGGTGCTGTAGCTGCACTAAGTGCATACGAAGATTTGATGTTAAAGTAAGACCATTCTATCTCATAATTTTTATTTAATTTAAAATCCGCATTTATTGATTTTTGGATGTGTTAATTATTAGACAAATGTTAAATACAAAAAAATAACTATATTATGTATGCTTGAAGAAGCATAGGAGTTTATAGATGTGGCAAAAAAAATTATTTTGTTTTTATCTGTAGTTTTAGTAATTGCGCTTTCTCTGCAGGGAATTGCGGTACAGCATGGGGAACCGATGAGAGAGTACCATGCGGAGAGATATGCGGACACTGTTTCCATAGATTTAGATGCAAGCGTTGTGTACTCTACAGATAACACCATAGTGGACCTATCCACGACCGGAAAATCGACGAATGATTACATGGTGGCATGGGACGAGAGTATAAAGATGAATGAAAATAGCTGGGACAAAGATGTGTTTACTTACCAATATCAGGATGGAAGCGTGAAGCACTACGGTAAAACAGAGGAGTTAGATATGAGCTCTAAAATATCTTTGACAAACGGAGGATACATGGTAATATGGGAACAGAACGGGAGTATAATTAGCAGTTCTGGAGATATCCTATCCGGAGATAATTTGAATGTCTACAAGAATCCTTCGGTGTGGGAAAACAAACTGGCGTTTGAATATTACAAAAACGACAACAATGGAGGGAATCAGGATGAATGGATTGGGTACACAACCCTCGATAATCCCCCAGGAAACATTAAAAAAGTAGATTTCACAAGTTCAGGTGAACTCAGCATTCCTGTGATTTCTGACAAATACCTCGCTTCAGGACAATACATTTATTCGTTCGCCAATGGGACGTTCTGGAAAGCCGTTTCTAATGGTAATATAATGGCAATATATGGGGATTGGGTAATCACTGCTGGAAGATGGAACTTTGGCAAAAGTATATTCTTAGATGCAATTAACATAATGAGTGGGGAGTGCGAAAGAATTGCCTCTTTTGTCACAAGTTATGATTTCTTTGATTCTATATCCTTCGATAATTATTTGGTTACTTTTAGCTATGATTACAACGGGTACATATATAATGTTCTCTCACATAAGCTTTACAAAATTAACAACTACGCAGGAGACATATGGCACATTGCAATTGGAGGGGGGAAAATTACGTGGACAGATTATTACGGTCACAAACTTCGAGTTGCGGATGCCCCAGACATTGGCACCTATGTGGAAATAACTCTCAAAGATAAATCCTCTCAGCATAGTGAGACATACGACTCGCTTTTGATAGTGGATTCTCAGGGAAGAAAATACGGCTACGACAGGGATATGAAAGAATATAAAGAGATTGGCGGAGTAATCGAGATAAACGTTGCAAATCCCATTATTTACAGGATACCCACAGGCTCAGGGGTTACATTCAAGTATCAGGTTATTGGGATGTACGAAGGAAGTTACGATTTACAGATAAAGAAAATAGACTCTGCCATGAGGTCATCCCTATCCGAATTGGTGGTTAACGCGAAGGCAATATCCATAGTGAAAGGTGAAATCGATCAATACGTGGTGGATTGGAAGAAAGTTGCATCCAACGCCGCGGACGCGGTAAAATTAAGCATCGACATTAATGGGGATGGTACATTCGAGAAAGAAATTACCACTTCGGGGGAGATAACAAACGACGTTAAAGAAGGTGGCAGCGGGAATATGTTCGGGTTGATCCTCGGCGTAATGATGTGCATTGCGAGCATTGCAGTAGTGGTGATAGTTATAGTGTTAATCGTGGTGCTCGTTGAGAAAAAGAAAAAATAAATTTTTTTCTTTTTTACGGAATCAGCCTTGTCCTGTCTCTCGGGAAAATCACGCATTCTCTTATGTTTTTCACGCCAGTTATGATCATCACCAAGCGCTCCAGCCCGAGGCCCCAGCCCGCGTGGGGGGGCATGCCAAATATGAAAGCACGAAGGTAGAATTCAAAACTCTCTGGATTTAGACCTTTGCTCTTCATAACTTCAACCAAGGATTCGTAAACATGGTTTCTCTGCGCTCCCGAGCTCAGTTCTTTGTCTCGGTGCATCAGGTCGAATGCCTTTGAGTATTTCTCCTCGTGTGGAAGAACATAGAAGGGCTTTATCTCCAGGGGCCATTTGGTTATGAAGTAAAAATCATCCATCTCCTCGCCCAAAATTTTAAGCGCCTCCGTGGAGAAATCCTCGCCCCATTCCATGTTCAATCCGCGGGAATTTATTATATCTAATGCCTCGTCGTATGTGATCCTCTTGAATGGAATCTTCGGGACTTCTAAATTCCGATTCAGCATTTCGAAGGATTCGTCTTCCACTGCGTACTTTATTGCATTTTGTATCCCTTTTTCCAAAATGCGCATGGCATCTTCGTCGTCAGCGAAGCTCATCTCCGCGTCTATTGATATGAATTCGTTGAGGTGCCTCGTTGTGTTGTGCTCCTCGGCCCTGAAGGCAGGAGCTATTTCGAATACCTTGTCGAATCCAGAGCCCATTAGAATTTGCTTGTAAAGCTGGGGACTCTGATTCAAAAAAGCATCCTTCTCAAAGTACTTCACCGGAAATAATTCGGTACCACCCTCAGTGGCGGTGGCTACTATTTTCGGAGTGTGAACCTCTATGAAATTCTCTTCTGATAGGATTTCTCTTATTCCTCGAAGTATATTGCTCCTGGCAATGAACACCGCGAGAACTTCCGGTTTTCTCAGATCTAAAAATCTGTTCTCTATCCTCGTCTCCATATCCGCCGAGACTTTATCAGCAACACCTAAAGGAAGTGGGGTTTCTGCCTGGTTCAGCACTTCTATTTCCTCCGGGAGAATTTCAAACCCCAACTTTGCCTGCTCCGTTTTCTGCACTTTTCCTCGGGCGCAAATAACACTTTCCCTCGTTAGCTTAGTGTACTTCTTGAAATTCTCATTGCCTATTAAGCTCTTAATCAATGTGAGCTGCGCAAAGCCATAACGATCTCGAAGGATAATGAAGGCGATTCTTCCTAAAACTCGGATATCGTGGATCCAGCCACAAACTTTAACTTCCTCTCCATCTAATTTAGAAGCTTCCTTGGTGGTGTGAGTTCTGAACATATAGGGGAAGAAGATAGAAAACTATTAAAATTTTCACTTGAAAAAACTTTCTACCCTCTTTTTAATCTCCATTTGCCTCGTAGGCGTGCCGCTTATCACGCCCTCCATACCTTCTATTTTACCCACAATCACAACACCACTCTTGCCCAAACGGTACTCCACCAGCCCACGCTCGTGGGTAGGTGAATGACTTTTAATTATAACCAAAATTTTCTTTAGCTCACCGCCTATTTCCGCGAACAGAAGCTTTATTATATTATCTGATAGATTCACAATTTTATCATCTCCCAGTGTATTTGTAGCTATCACCTGAGAGGTATTGTATGTTACCATAGTACTAATACCACTTGCCCTCACGTATTTCAAAAACTCGTGAACAAAATCCTCGTACTCATCGTTGCCAGCAAGATTATTCATGCCATGTAGAACCAGCCTATTGGCATCTGTCGCTAAAGACTTTAACTGCCACATCAACTTGTAAATATCAATATTCCCAGAGTCTATGTAAACAACCCTGCACAGAGATTTGCCATCACCTGAATCTTCTAACCTCCTCTTTATCTTCCCCACACTGTCTTCAAAAGAGATGAACAATCCCTTTTTACCCTGCTTGCAAGCGTTCTTTATGAATGAAATGCCAAAAAGGTACTTGCCAGTGCCAGGAGGCCCGGTAAGGAGTGTTATGTCCCCTGAAAATGTCTCCCCGAGCATGGTATCCAACTTAGGTATTCCAATGCTCACAGATTTTTGCTTTATTTTTGAACCAACAAACAAAATCTTTGGATAAACTCGGAGACCATCGGATACTATCTCCAACCCGTGCTTTCCCCCTACAAAATCCGTGCCACGAGATTTCAAAACCTGAATCCTGCGCTTCTCACCTGTGTAAATAAGGCGAATAACAGAATCAGCCACAAACTCTTCCGTACCGTACCTGCTACGCCCCTCAATTTCTTCGCTTGTAAACACTGTAGTCGCACCGTAACTCTTTATACCCTGTGATAAATTGAATATCACACTCCTCAATTTATGTTCATCATCATAGTAAATGGACAGAGGTGCGATTCCGTCAAACCCAACAAGGGTTACATTATTCACCACTATGCTGCTTGCTATGGCTTCCATGAGCACATCAACATTCATTATCTCTTTGCCGAGAACTGGTCTCAAGCTGCCAAAGTCCAGATAATGAAAATTATTCTTGATCGCATTAAGTCTCTTTCTCATACCATCAGGTAACTTGCGAATGATATCCTCCCAAGATTCCTCCAAGGTGACATAAAGAACGCTGTTCCCTGTTTCAGCACCGTTAAGCAGGAAGTTAAAAGTAAACAGTGTTTTTCCAGTACCACCGCCTCCGTACACCAGGTTAAAACTTCGCTCTACAAAGCCACCGTCCATAATCATATCCAGATTTTTTATACCTGTACTTACCTTCATAATCCCCTCTCCTCTACAATTCTCCGAGCAATCAACTCTGCAAGCTTCTCTCCCACATGCTCCTTCAAGATAAGAACAACCTCATCTATGAACTTTTCCGGGTCAGATTCGTCTATTTTCATTATCTTTTCATAAACGTCCTTTGCCTCGTTTTCACCCATGAACTTTGAAAGAATGGCTCTAACACGGTCAGGCATAATTTGTTTAGCCTGCTCTAAAAGAATCTCACGCCTGTGCAACTCTTCCACATACCTTCGAATGGCATCCCTGACAAACTCAGAAGGGCCTTTCCATCCATATTGAGGATACTTCTTTATAAGCTCACCAATGGCATCGTACATATCCCGTGGAACGCGGACCATCCTATCATCGCCATTAACCACAAGTTAATAACGAAGCACTGGTATTTAATTTTTTCTTGGAATGTTTCAAAAAAAGATAATTAGTAAGGGGATTGTGGATTAAAGTGCCCTATTTAAGGAATTTATTATCAAAATTAATAATTTGAGCGCATTGTTTTTAAATTTCAAAACACAATTATATGCATGTGGCAAGTACAGAGGAAATCAAAGAGGATTTCTTTTACATAGTATTAATCGAAACTGGAATACTGTTAGCAAGCGCAGCAAACGCCATATATTCGGGAGACTTCAAAACATGCCTGGTGTATTTTCTGGTATTCTCCGCCGTGTTCATCTTGGAGAATCAGATTAAAAAGATGTTGCTCATATCAAAGAATAAGGATATCGTGAAGAAGTACAGAATAATTTTAAATGAGAAAAAAATGACAAAAAGAAAAATTGTTATACTTACTGTATCCCTAATCTTGCTCTCCAGCTGGGGCATTATAAATTATATATCAAATATTTATGGCGGAATAACAGATTACTTGCACATTTTAGTAATATTCATACCCTGGTACATGACAATTTACGGGGTGTATTTAGGAGTTTTGATCTATAAAAAAGATAAGTGTGTTAAAACAATATACTCCCTCATAACAAGGAAGCGGGAAAAAGAAGAGATTAAACACATAGTGCTGCTGCACGGGAACACACTCATAGTAAGAATTTCTAAAACGGAGAACGGGTTTGAGAACGAATTTATAGAAGAAGTGGCAAAACACAGCGAAGATTTCAGGTATATGGGCATGAATGTGGCAATAATCAGAATGGGGAAAATGAAGATGGCTGTAGCGCATACCGGAAAGATTAGCGCGTTGACCAGAAGCAAGATAATAGACACTCTAAAATCCATAAAAATAAGCTATCCAAAGGAATTTCAAAATGGTGAGTTTAACAAAGGAACCCGCATGGAAATAGAGCAAATAATCAAAAAGCACCTGCTATCGTAATTTTGCTGTTGATTTATCCTCAGCGGCGCATTTCCCATTCTTGAAGCTCCATAACCGTGGACAGTGATGAACCCCTTTTTATTTCCTCCCTTATTCTATTCTCGTGTTCCATAACATCAACAGCCCTGTTTGCAATCTCCACCTCCCTTTCTCTGGGCACAACGGCAATACCGCTTTCATCACCAACTATCCAATCTCCTGGCTTTATTATCACACCATTCATGTTCAGCACCACGCCAAGCTCGCCAAAGCCCTTTGGCTCACCTGCATTTGGCACCACCCTCCTTGCATAAACAGGAACACCAATTTTCTTAATGTCATCTGCGTCCCGAACAGCACCAAACACGACTACCCCTGCTATCCCCTTTACCTTACAGCTCCAAGTAGCAAGCTCACCCCACACAGCAACATTGCCGTCCTGAGCATCAACCACAATCACATCTCCTTTGTTCGCCTGAGCAATAGCCTCCACGGGCTTCGCCCAATCCCCATCCATGGTGCGCACCGTAAAAGCACGACCGATCATCTTGGAACCTGATAACTTAATAAAGGAGCCTATGGCATTTTTACGGTGCATAGCATCGCTCAAATTCGAAGAGGAGACCTTTTCAAACGCATTTAGCAAATCATTTACACCGTATTTTTTGTATAGTGTGGTTTTCACAGGAACCCCGCTCATAGATGCCTTAATTTCCCTTGTAGCCTTGACAATATCCGGTGCCTTTATTATGGCCCCACCCACTATCACTATTTCCGCGCCACTTTCAACAACCTTCGGTGCAAGTTCCGAGTTTATGCCCCCCGCAGCCGCAACGGGGATTTTAACCGAAGAAGCGACACTTTCAAGAAAAGCAAGGGGGTCCTTGCCGTGCATCTGCTGGTCAACGCCAACGTGCACGCAAACGTAATCTGCACCCATCTCTTCAACCTCTTTTGCCCTCTTCTCAGGATGCGGATGGTTTATCAAATCCACCATTATGCTTGCACCGTATTTCCTTGCGGCTTCCACCGAATCACGTATGGTCTCATCATCTGCAAGGGAAAGCACCGTGATTACCTTTGCACCGCTCTTAGCGGCCATTTCAACTTCAACGCGACCAACATCCATTATCTTGAGATCTGCAACAACCGGCCTGCCAAGCCCGGCCAATTTTCTTATGGCGTTCATACCAGCGCTTTTCACTAAAGGAGTTCCTGCTTCTATCCAGTCCGCTCCACCTTCCACTGCCTCTCTGGCAGCTTTCAAAGCGCGTTCAAGAACCACAAAATCCAGGGCTACTTGCAGCAGAGGCATGCTCCTGTATTGGCACCATGGTTTTTAAATGTTGGGGAAATAACCAGTTGGAGTAAGTTTAATATAACATTCAGTATTAGTGAAATCTCTATGAGCTTAGAGGTGGATACGAAAGTGGGAACAGAATCTGAAAATACTTATTTCGGGCAGAAATTGCCAAAAACAATTTTTCCAGATAGTCCTTTATATAGAAAAAAATTAAATATCGCACACACCAAAACATGTGATTGTCCACCAAATCATTTGAATTGCTTAACTGCGAAGGATTGGCTAAAGCACCAACTTGGCGTGTGGAGGTTTGCTTATGAGTCCAGGGACATAAGAGACAAAAATCTACATCCTGCGACTTTTCCCATTTCTCTTGCAAAATATGTTATAGAACTATTCACTCACAAAGGTGAGTTAGTTGTGGATCCTTTTGTGGGAAGTGGGACTACTCTTGTGGCTGCTCGAGATTTGGATAGAAATGCAGTAGGATTTGATCTTCAGAAAAAATATATTGATCTTTGTGGTAAACGCTTAGCTAATGAAAGGCTTTTTGTGACTTCACAACAAGTGGCCATACAGGATGATGCTAAGAATATTCCACTTTATTTTGAGGATGAGAGTATCTCTCTGATATTTACATCTCCCCCGTACGCAAATTTGCTAAATCGTGAGAGAAAAAACAAATCTCGACGGAATCGAAAAAATGAGCAATATGGGAGAGTAGAACAGTATTCTCAGGACCCGAGGGACTTAGGTACAATGGATTTGGATAAATACACCGAAGCAATGGGGGATATTTTTGAACAAATTTTACCTTTACTTAAGCCAAAAGCTCATTGTGTGATAAACGTCTCTGACATGTGGTGGGAAAATAAAAGGATAACAATACATGTGTCTTTAATAAATGAGCTCAGGAAAAGAGGTTATGAACTTAGGAACATAATAATATGGGACAAAACAAATATTGTTAATCAAGTTGGAATTTTTGGTTGGCCAAGTAATTATATAACTATGGGTGTGACTTTTGAATATTTATTGGACTTCTGGAGGCCCCCTAAATAGAGGTGTGAAGATGAAAATATATACAAAAGAAGAACTCATCCGAAAGTTGCTCGAAATTAGAGATATGGGCTGGATACCAAATGCTAGGCCTGGGAATCAGGGTGGAGTAGGAAATACATTGGAGGATCTATTGGGAATTGAAGAAAATAATTTACCTTTACCAAACGCTTCTGAATGGGAGCTAAAGGCACAGAGGGCAAACCAAAGCTCTTTGACTACTCTTTTTCATATGGAACCATCGCCTCGGGCATTAAAATTTGTTCCGGCTATTCTTTTACCAAAATATGGATGGAAACATGAAGAAGCCGGGAAAAAGTATCCCGAGAACGAAATGAGTTTTAGACAGACTATAAATGCCGTATCGCGTACTGATAGAGGATTTGGTATTGTGATAGATTACGAGAAAAGAAAAATTCTCGTATCATTTGATTATAGAGCTGTGGATTTAAGTAAACATAAAGAATGGTTAGAATCTGTAAAAGAAAGAGCAGGATTGGGGGAGTTGAATCCTCAGCCCTACTGGGGGTTTGATGATTTACATCATAAGGCAGCCACTAAACTATTGAATTGCTTTTATATAAAGGCAGATGGGAAGAAAGAAGATGGGAGAGAATATTATCATTACAAAGAGATCTACATGCTTGAGACATTTGATTTTGATAAATTCTTAAATGCCCTCGCAAAAGGTATAATTTTGATAGATTTTGATGCTCGAACAGGGCATAATCATGGTACAAAGTTCAGAATGAGGCAAGATAGACTTCCAGATTTGTATAAGAAAGTTACCGTTATAGCCAAATAATGTGTGTGGTTAAACTCAACTACTAATAAATCAATCAAAACTATCTCCCTTTCTTCTCCTCCCTCATCGCTTTAAGCCATTACTCGTACTCATCTTCATCTATTTCCACAATAAACGAGCCTTCGTAGCCGCATTCTTTGCACCGGTATATCATTCCCATTAATCCACCATCTATCACATAGACATTCCTACTACCGCACATTGGACAAGCCTTTATTTTCTTGCTCACAACAGTACCATATTCTTCAACTGATTTATATTTTCCCAATAAAACACCATTAAAATATCCCATACAGAGTAACTGTTAAAAATAGCAAACCTGCATGATGCCCTTATCCACTCCCTCCGTAAATGATGCAAAATCTATATAAATGGGAAGCGAATATGGGAAATCGGTGCTTTATGTCATGGAGAGATGTTGAAGTTAGGGAGCTGAAAGTCGGAGGATATATGGTAATAGATGATGAGCCTTGCAAAATTGTGGAGATGACCACGAGCAAGCCCGGGAAGCACGGAGAAGCAAAGGCAAGAATCGTGGCCATAGGTGTATTTGACGGGCAGAAGAGAAGCGTTGTATATCCCGTCAAGCACAAGGTAAAAGTGCCAATAATTGAGAAGAGAGACGCGCAGATTCTTGCGGTCATGGGCGATGAAGTTCAGCTCATGGATTCGGAAACGTTTGAAACATTTGAGCTGCGCATTCCAGACGAGCTGAAGGACCAGGTAGAGCCAGGCAAAAACGCACAGTACTGGGAAGCAATGGGAAAGAGAAAAATAATGAAGATTTCCTAAAATGCTGCTCAATTTCGCTGACGCAACGGAAGATTACGAATCCTCTCGTTTTGTTATATTTTCCGTGCCTTTTGATTCTACTTCTTCTTTCAGGCACGGCTCCAAGTTTGCCCCAGATGAAATAAGAAAAGCATCTTACAATCTGGAGAGCTACTTAGTGGAGCATGATTTTGATGTAAGTTCCGTGGCCATTCATGATTTTGGGCATATTATTTCTATGGACGAAGATGCCGGAGTAGAGGATGTGATTTCGGCAGTCAAGTTCTACGCCGGCAAATTTTTCTCAGAGGGAAAATTTCCAATTATGCTGGGTGGCGAGCATTCATTAACCGCAGGTATAGCAAATGCGCTTCCTTCTGATGCAGGCGTTATTTTCATCGACGCTCATACCGACTTTCGAAGCGAGTATTTAGGTACAAAGTGGAGCCATGCTGCGTGGGCGCGGCGCGCATTTGAAGCTCTTGATGGGCGGGTGTTTGCACTGGGCGTGCGCTCCGTTTCCAAGGAAGAAGTGGAAGCTGCCAAAGAGTTAGGTTATGGATATCTCACATCCTATCAAATAATGGATTTGGGAGTAGAAGATGCCGTTAAACTTGCGTGTGAGAAAATTGGTACAGATCATATCTATTTGAGCATAGATATTGACGGAATAAGCGCAGAGTTCGCGCCGGGCACTGGCACACCGGAGTTTTTCGGGCTTAGCCCCATGCAAGTTAAGAAAATTATCAATATCCTTGGCCCAAACCTCATTGGTGCAGATATTGTAGAGGTCAATCCGGAGTATGATAACGGCAATACCGCAATATTGGCTGCCAGATTGGTGCAGGAGCTCATTGCCTCGACGCAATGATATTTTTCATTTTGATGAGAGACTTAATTCCTTCTTTGTCTTTTCTGACCATCAATATGCCCTCACAACCAGCGCCCCTGGCAGCGAGGATGTTAGTGTGCGAGTGTCCTATGACGTAACACTCTGTGCATCCGTTAATTTTCAAAATCTCTTTGAGCAGCCCTGAGCGAGGCTTGAGCTCATCTAAAAATGCATAGTTTGCATAGTCTTTGCCATACACATTGGATAGCCATGCTCTCATGCCTGTGTGTTTAAGCACCTAACTCTGCGCATTTAGTAGAGGAGTTGCTCCACGCGAGTTTTAGGTGGGGAGCGAAGGTATGATTTTAGCATCATTGTATGCTCTTATCCTGTTTTCAGAGAGCATTTTTTGGAGATATACAAGATTGTTTTTGTCAATCTCTTTCCAAAACTCTACTGCAGGCACGCCGAATCTCTCTGGGTATCTCCTTGACTCTTGGCCAAGCGTTATTTTTCTCCATGTTTCCAGAGATAGTGGTATCTTGAGCTTCCTATCGACCGGCTCGGCGACCGCTCTGTATCAGTTAATATACGAGAATTGCACATATTCGATTATAGTATCGTCAACATCAAATATTAAGCACAGCACGGCATTGGCAATGCGTCACGTGCTAAATAATTTTTTACATGGATTACTGTGTTGTTTTAGTGAATTATATTTAGGCGTGCAAATTTAAAAACAACAGTAAACTTTAAAATATAAAAAATTATGGCGGCGTGCCAGAAGGGGGTTAAACAAATGAAAGAAATAAAGAACATAAAGACAATAACAATACTATCTATAATGATAGTACTGATGTCAAGTTTTAGCGGGTTAACACACGGACGAAAGCCGAAGGGAGCGCCGTGTTATACGCTAGATGAAGACTACGAAGTAGGTAAGCACACGGGCAATTTATGGGTATATTATGATGGTAGCTTAAAGATAGTGAGTGGAGATGTAGTGTATAAAGTGAGCAATTTAACCCAGTTTAGTGAGCAAGGAAGCTATGGAGTGTATAGAGAAGGGAGAGGATGGTGGTTTTACGAGTACGAAGGGAAGATGTACATACATAGTGGCGTATATAGTAAAGAGCTAAGGGGCTATGGTAAATGGTGGTTAGGAGATGGAGAGCTATATGTAAGGGAAGGAGATGGGATATGGCGATACAACTTAAGTTCGGGCACGGTTAATAAAGAAGGTATCAATGCGGAGAAAGTAGAGAGAATCGGAAACATAATATATTATTTAGATGGAGGAAATGTGTACGGTGAGTACATAGGGACGAAAACGAGATGGTTAGAATTAAGGGATGTGGAAGATTTTAGCATATACGAAGACAAGGTAGGGTTTAAGCACTATGTGTATGCAAGAGATGGAAAGATATGGTATGGCAACAACATAGGTAATGTGTATGGATTGTTAGGGTTGCTTAATGTAGATAATAATACATAC
>WAOD01000099.1 GCA_015521465.1 DHVE2 group archaeon | reverse complement strand
TTAAACATTATTTTAATACTGGATATTTGCTCGCAGTTGTAGCGTCTTTTTTGGTAGGCAATATCTTAATTATTTATTTTTTTGAACCTGTCGTAAATGGTGGTGTTTGGGTAGTAATAGGGGCAAACATCTTTTTTATAATAGTTCTGGTGTTTTTACTTACTAGAAGCTTTCCAATTTATGTGAAGATAAGCGATGACACTGTTACCTTTTGGGGAGTGCCTTGGAAACATATATTAGTGAGGAGTCAGTTAGATGATGTGGTAATAGAACCAACTGGCATAATATTCTTGCCGAAAAAGGAGTATGTAAACAACTTCAGAACGGTTGCAAATTTTCCGGGAGAGGAATACGAAGAATATAAATTCATAAAATTCGCGAATTACAAAGCGATTGGAGCACTAATAGATGCATTGAAACCAGTAAGCGATTTCATTTACCTCGATAAAGTATCTCCGAAGTGGAGAAAATATTTTGAGGAGAAGTTGTATGGCAATACTAAATGACGCGCTTAGAGTGCATGGTCTATGGGGTCATAACGCCTGAGATGTCGTTTTTGTCAGGGATAGGGATAGCAAGTTCCGTAGTTGGCATGGGGGTATCTATCTATGAAGTTGCACAAGATTAACTATAACGAATTTCTAGAACTAATAGGCCATGGAGTTGTGGTATTTGAAAAAAAATCTAAGTATAGGAACTATAATAGAGATATAGCATTGCTATCTTTTTTTATGTTAGCATTGGTATCATTTCCCACACTTTTAGTTTTGTATATTTTCATAGAGTGTATAATAAGAAATACGCCTGACATACTAACTGCCTCTCTTTTTCTAGTATCTCTAACGATTGCTGAAGGTTGGCTTTTTACGTTTGGATACAATGCCTATATTCTTCACAAAAGACCTTTGGATGTTTTTTGGAAGCACTTCATAAACAAAAAGGCAAAATTGTTCTTGATAGGTCCGATAGATATTAATGGAAAAGAATATATGTTACATGGCTTTAAAGAGCGGGGCTCTGGTGCGTTAGGAAATATATTTGTAATCACAATCAGTATTCGTAAAGACATATATGAAAGAGCCATGAATCTAATGGAAGGCGGGAATTATAGTATCGCCGTGGACTCTAATGGAAGGGAGAAGATTGTGGTAAACGGTGGGGAGAGAGTAGAAGATGTAGATAGGGATACTCTTCTGGTGATGAAGTTCATCGAAACACTCTACGCGCTCTACGGCGATGATATAAATGAGTTATGGGCGAAGAGAGTTATTTAGGAGATAATAATGCGATTTAATTTAACAGACAATAACTGAAAATATGATATCCTTGTATTTCTATACGGGTCATGTGAATAAACAATCAACCTATGCAAGTAATGGTGCGAATAAGGGGTTATGTTATTTAGTGATAATCACACCGGAGTTGGTGAATTTTCCAGCGGACATTCTCCGAGCCATACCATTGCAGGGCATTTATAATTCAGCCACGGGAGACGGCCCAAAGGACACGCGGGGCTACATCTCTGCGGCAGTTACCAACACAGTTGTAAGCGTTGCGAACTTCGTTTACAACGGACTGGTGGCGGTAGGAAATCTGATAGAGAAGGCGGGAGAAATAGTGGTGAAATTATATATGAAATTGTTTAGCACTGTGGTAAGCGTTGTTAAGGCGACAGTGGAGGCGGTGGAGAGGGTTGTTACAGCAGCATTTAACTGGATTGTGGAGCAGATTAAGAGTATTTTTGGAAAATGGAAATATGTGATAGAGGGGGAGATAAGCAATTATAAAGAAGAAGTATTGGAATATTTTGAAGGAAAGAAGAATGTCAGAGAGTTATCCTTGGTGTTGGATGGTTCAAAATTCTCCTATGAGGTGATTGGAGCCACTATGGGATTAGGCGTACTGGCAACTATTATGACTGGGGGTGTGGCTAGTTGTGGATCTTTAGTAGGAAAGGTACTGGGTAATGGCATAAGCGGAACTTTAATAGATTATATAGGAAGAGCCAGTGGATTAATAGGGTTTGCAATAGGTTCGCTGTTAAGGGCATCTGCACAATGGATAGTAGATCACGACTCGGATTTGGATGATAACGCTAAAAAGGCAGTGCTTACGATTGCCGATATGATTGTTGCGGTTACCGGTATTGTAGTTACTCAAGCTGTAGGTAATTCAGATATAGAGAATCTGGCATTAGGATACATTATATTTATAGGCGCAGGTGTATTAGAATATACCATATCACATTATGGCGAAAATGAGGGATTAACAAAAGATGAGATAGAAAAAATAGTAATTATCCTTAAAGGGGTTTTACTCTCTACCTTGGTGTATTTATCGCTAACCTCTTTGATAAAAATGACCATCTCCGATGTAGTGGCAGGGTTATTTGGTTTTATTGATGAACTTATACTGGGGTATCTTTTTACTTCATCTTTGTTTGAATTTGGAGAGTCCGTGGAGGGAATAGTAAATGAGATACTTGGGAATATTTCAAGGAGGTAGAATGATGGAGAATTTTTCTGTAGTTACATCGTATCTTCTATATATGATTTTGATTGTTGCTTTGATACTTGCAATTTTTATTTTATTAATTCCCCATAAAC
>WAOD01000098.1 GCA_015521465.1 DHVE2 group archaeon | reverse complement strand
CGGTACCTACGGGAAAACATATATGCCCAATTTGCGGCAGAAACATTGTTGATGATTCCAAATCAATATGCAGCGACTGTGAAAAAATAAGTAATATTGGGAAAAAATTGGTAAAATCTAAATATTTAGCAAGGTGCATAAATAAAGATTTTGACTGTGACTTTATGTTTCAGTACAATGATATAAAGATTGGATATTTCTTAGCAGATAATAAAAAGAGAAATGATGATGAAAAGGAAAAATATGAAAAGATACTTGAAGAATGTGAAATATTCCACATAGACGCTCCAGAGATTCCACCAAAAGGAAAGATGCGAGGGTTTAAACTCATAAAAGGATACGTCCCAATGATAGGTGAGAATGTGGCAACAATCTCAGAGCTCATATCCCCAAAAGAGAACTTGGAAGATAGGAAAGAAGAAGGAGTGAATGATAGAAAAATTGAAAAGAGTATTATAGGAATTTTTAAATCAGACGTGGATTGCCTCGGAGAGATATTTGCCAAGGGACTAAAAAAGAAGGATAGGGTTACAATAAGCGTGATATCAGAACTGTCTTTTCTAATGGATTTGTTCTTCAATATTGAAGTAAATTATCTCGCCAGAAAGCACAACATATATGTAGTATTCTCCGGAGGAGACGATTTAACGGTGGTTGGGAGATATGATGAAATAGTTGATTTTGCCATAGAGTTCCAGAATAAGTTTAGAGAATGGACAACAAAAAACCCAGACATTCATCTTTCTGGAGCAATAGTATTCGTAGGCGAGAAATTCCCGCTAAAGAGAGGCGTAGAGATTGCTGAATCACTCTTAGAGAAAGCAAAGGAAAATTGTAAAGCTGAAAAATGTGTTGAGCGAGGAAACAGAGTAGCAATATTTGAAAAGGTATTAGAATGGAAAGATTTTGAGGAGCAGAGGAATCTATCGAAGAAATTCTTTGAATTACAAAAAAATAAGGATATATCTTCAGGATTTTCCCATTATTTGCTACATTTGCACAAATTACGGGCTTCCGATGGTACACCAAGAAAAGGGCAATATGTGATACCAAGCCATGTGCCGTATCTAAAATATTATTTTGGAAGGAGAGGTAAAAAAGGAATAAAGGTACTAAATGAGGAGCTTTCACCTATTCTCTCAGAAGAAACGTTTAAGGAGATACCAGTAGCAGTGTCTCTGTGGGTAATGGAAAGAAAGTATAAAGGTGGTGATTGAATGGGATACGAATATAGAAATCAGCATGGTATACATCAAAAAGATGCACACCAAAGAAATAACCAAGATATTGAAAAAAGAAAAAAGGCAGAAGAGCTTATTAAATGGGTTATGGTAGAAAACCCCAACTGGCGAGAGATACTAAAAGATGGAGGGCCTGTGGACGAATACTCTAAAAATTTGAAAATAAAAACAACGCAAATCAGAAAATTCTTTGAAGAGGTAAGAAAAATAAGAGATAGGTTGCATGAGGGAAATGCAGAATGGACAGAAATAGAAAGTGAGCTTTGGAAGCTTATACCTGCAGCAAGATACGCAAGTGGCAGAGAAGTAATTTCCAAAGATTTCTATTATTTCATAAGCAAAGGCATATACATGGCAACAGAGTCCGATAGTGAGGAAGTAAAGAAGAGAAAATTAGAAAATTTTATAAGGTTATTTGAAGCATTGGTAGCATTTCATAAGTTCCATCACCCAGATTAAGGAGGTGTAATAATGCCAAAATTTAAAAAGAATATAATAATTCGAGGAGAAATAGATTTGAAAACGGGATTACACATAGGTGGCTTGAAAGAAACAGTAGAGATAGGGGGCATAGATAACCCAGTGATTACGACGTATGCAAATATAGATGGAACACTCCAGAAAATACCGTACATACCCGGAAGCACTCTCAAGGGAAAGATGCGAGCACTTCTGGAGCTAGCGTATGCAGAGATCGCACCAGAGCAGGGGCATTGCCAAGATAAATACATACAAGTAGGGAACAGCTGCATAAAATATGAAAAAGAAGAGGCAAAAGACATACTGAAATTGTTTGGAAAACCTGCAAAAAGCGGAAGTATCGAAGAAAACATCTCGCGACTGATTTTTAGAGATGCCTTACCTACAAAAGAGACAATAGAGGCATGGAGCAAGCACTCTGAGATAGTTGGAGGTACTGAAGTAAAAGCTGAGAACACAGTTAATAGAATTAATAGTGTAGCCATGCCGCGCTTCTTTGAGCGCATACCTGCAAGCTCTCGCTTTGAGTTTGAAATTGTGCTTACTATATATGAGGGGGACAATGAAGAGAAGTTAAAGAAAATGCTAATAGATGGGCTTAGGAGATTAGAGAATAGTTATATAGGTGGTATGGGCTCACGTGGATACGGCAAAATAGAGTTCAATATAAGCACAGTAGTGGATAGAGATTCGGAGTTTTATAAAGGGAACGCAGAAGAGAAGATTATCTTTGAAGGAGGAACTGTTAATGAGTGGGCAGCGAAGATGGGCTTTAATAATTGACCCCAAATCACCCTTTTTAGGGCCCATTGATTCTGTAAAGATATACGGCGCATTTGTAGCAGGATATTCTCAATTATTCGAGAATCCTAAAAGAATTTTAAGTAGGATAGGTAATGGCGAGATTCGCTTTTCATCACCAATGCCCCTTGCAGAAGGAAATTTCTATGTATTCAAGCCCATGATAGAGAGCGAAGAAGTAGATACAGTAGTATGGAAGAGATTCAAGAAAGTGCAATACATACCGCTTGAAATTGCCGAAGATGCACTAAATAATGGAAAATATAGTGAAGAACAAGTACGCGAGATAGTACGTAATAGGTTTTCGTTTATCACAACCATTGATATTCCCGGAGTGTCCATAGAAAGACAAACTAACCTTAGTAACATATACTATAAAGAAGCATATATCCCAGTATACAAAAAACCCTGCAGAGATGAGAGCTACAAAAAATTAAAACTCTGGATTTTAGTTGATGCTCCAAGAAATTATGAGAAAGAGATAAAAAGTGTTTTCAAGCTTCTTGGAGATTTGGGAATTTCCAAAAAAAGAAGTGCAGGATATGGACAATTCACCACTGAATTGAGAGAATTTGAATTAAATGACCATGCTCACCACATGTTTCTATCCAAGTATGTACCAAGAGAAGACGAGGTAAAAGGTTTCCCATTCAAGCATTCGAATTACGAACTTACGGAAGTAAGAGGATATACAAAATCTGGGAGGGCTTTTGGGCTCGTAAGGGCATTAAAAGAAGGTTCTACATTTCCAAATATGGAAAAAATGCCGGTAGGTAGAGTTGTTACATACGGAGAAGAGTATTCAATAGTTGGAGTTCCACAGATACTATGAGGGAGGAATGCAGATGAATATGAGAATAAAAACAAAATCTCCGTTTCATGTTGGCACAGGTAACACATATACCATCATGGAAGCTTATGTAAGTGGTGAAAATCTGTATCGTGTAGATTTGTCCTCTGCCATAAAATCTAAAGAAGATATGAATAAGTACATAGAATATGCCGATGAGGAAAACTTTGAAAAAATTGGAAATATTCTAAGGAAAGGTAAGGTAAGATACTCCGCCATGATCGGGCAAAATGTGAAACTTGTATATAAGGGGAATATGAAAACCATAAGAGAGACAATAAAAGATTCTTCAAAGGAAGTTCCGTATATACCCGGCAGCACCCTCAAAGGAGCAATAAGAACCGCCCTAATACTCAAATGCCTGAAAGATAGTAATTGGAAATTCCACGCTCTTAAAGATGGAGAGATAAAAGAATATGAAATATGGAACGCCATGGCGCAAGGGATAGAAGAACTTCGAATACAGCCCCTGGGCAGAGATTATAATGAAGATAAAGGGAGACACATAAATTATGGAAAGCGATTTGAAGATTTGATTGTATGTTTTTCAGGGTTGAAAAAAAATAGATGCGACGCAAAATATGATATTTTCAAATTCTTGCAGGTTGGAGATTTTTATCCTGTAAGCACCCCAAAAATAAAAGTGGAAAACGTAATATCAAAATCTGGGCACAAAAGAAGGTACACAATCGCAGAGGTGGTGAAGGGAGAATTTGCAGGAAAGATATCGCTTGCTCCCGAGCTAAAAGCAATAATGGAAAACAATAAATATCCACTGCTTGAGAATAAAATAAAAATTCTTGGATTATCTAAGAGCGATTTAAATAATATTGGCTCCGCAGAGAATAAAATGATTCAACATATTCTATCAGCCACGAGCATATTTATAAGAGATATCGCCAAAAAGAGTGAAGAAAATGTGCCTGAAGGAGCTAATTTAAGGTTTGGGTTTGGGATAGGAACATTATATCAAGGATTCTGGAATTATATCGTGGATAACTTGTCTACATCACAAGCAGAGCGAATATTGGAGAGCTTCAATTATTATTACAAAAAGAACCAGTGGGCAACAGTGAATATGTATCCAAAGAGCAGAGACATGCTGGAGAACGGCCAGGGGCTTGGCTGGGCAGAGATTACGGTGGTATGATGAGAAAACTAATAGCGTTTATTGGAACTGGAAACTACGAAAAAGTGAAATACAGATTGGGCGAACATGAAGAATGGAGCAGGTTTCCGTTTTATCTTCTCTATAAAGTGTACAATCCAGAGGAGGTATATATAATATCAACTAAGGAAGGGCACAATAAGTGGTTTGAATATATTAAGAAAAAGTTTGAAGCGCAGAAACTAAAAAAGATTGAAATCCCCATTTTGAAAAAAAACGAAGATATCTGGATACTTCATAATATCATTGAGAAAATTATAAGCGAGGGTGACGAAGTAATAATGGATATTACATACACATTCAGACATATACCTGTAATGAGTTTTGCAAGCCTAATTTACGAGTTCAGAATTAGAAATGTTAAGATTCTGGGTATGTACTACGGAGCCATAGAAGCATCCAATAATTGTGAAACCCCAATTTTTGACCTCACTGGTGCAATAGAGCTTGTGAAATGGCACTATGCTCTTTTGTCTTTTATTGAATATGGAAGGTCAGAAGAGCTAAAAATAATTGCAGATGAGCTGAGAAGAAAGAACATAGGTAATAAGGATAAACTAAAAGTTTACAATATACTCTCAAAGATAATGGGTCTTTTAGATACCATATCTGATTCCCTTTATATGAATCAAAATCTTGAAGTTTTGGAGAAATTGCATTCTCTTAAGATAATTATTGAAGAGAACCAAGATCTACTCAGCAAATATTTAGAGAGAGAATACCCTCCGCTAAAAGAAATTATCGAGGGGAAATTAAGGAAATTCGGAGAGATGGGATACCCCAATCCAAGAGAAAAATTGAACACAAATATTCTGGAGAAACTCATGAAACTGGGTACGTATCAGGCTCAAATCAACTTGTTGGGTGAGTCAATATCTACCCTAAGAGAATGGGTAGTAAGCTATGCAATATATATATGCCAGTATAACCTCGAGAAGTGGTACGATTACGAAAATGTAAGAGGAAAAATGTCATATGCCCTAAATAAATTAATCAAAGGAGATATAAGCGGAGATGAGGAGATAATTCATATATATGAATGCCTGAAAAACGCAGACATAGGAAACAAGTTAAGAGATTTGTGGAGCGGAGTTAGGGAGATACGTAATTGGTATGCACACGCAGGTATAAACAAGGGGGGGTTAGGAACAATAAAAACGGTTAAAGAAAAAATAATGAGCAAGTACGAAAATGCAGAAGAACTTATGGAGGTAAAAAAATGAGTAAAAAAGCATTATTGGTACCAATAGGCAGGTCTCCTGCAATAGCGACGGAGATGGTCAGATATTTAGAACCGGAAGGAATAACCGACGTGATACTACTGCCCACGCGAGACGACTACGTACTAGCGGGAGCAAGATTGGTGGAAGCGGCCATAAAAGTGAACTATCCGAAAATCAGAGTGCATATGGCCACTATTAATATTAACGATGTGGTCTCTGAAAATGATACCCTTGAAGTCATGAGAATGGTTGCTAAAGAGATTTGCAAAGAGAGATTGCAGTACGGCGTAGATTCTCTGTACCTTTCTATTGCAGGTGGCAGAAAAGAAACCACCGTGACTACAGCGATAATAGGATTGGCATTTGGCATAACCGCCATTTATCATGTGATTAACAAAGAAGTTAAAAGTTACAACGAATATCAAGAGAAAATAAAGTCGGATATAATGTGGTTTTTGGAAGTGGATATAAATAAGAGAATGGAAAAATACCGAGAAAAAAGAGAATTATTCGATAATCTTCTTTTCCCAGATGGTGCAGGGTTAGAGTATATAAGGTTACCACTAATTCCGTATCCACCCAAATACACATCGTTTTTAAAGAGAGCTTTGAAGATGGGTGGCATTTATTATGATGATGAAACAGTGGAGCCTGGTGTGATACCGATGCTCAAAATGTGCGGGCTGGTTGAGGATAACGAGTACAGAGCATGGCCTACGGATTTAGGCATTGAAATAGGAAAAATTTTGAGGTGTGAGTTATAAACTCAATTTTCTCTTATTTTGAAATAAAGAGTTAAATATCTCCAATTCATAAGGAACATAATGAGGGTAATTATAAAGCTAACTCCAGAAAAGTTTATGCCCATGCATAAAGTAAATAACCACACATTGCAGGGAGGAATTTATTATCTATTAGATGACACTGAGTTTGCAGATTTACACAAACGCTCAGGGTTTAAGTTTTTTACGTACTCTAATGTATTCCCAATAGGTGATTTTTACCCGGGTAAAGAAAAAACGTTGATAATATCCTCTCCAAATGACAAGCTTATAAAAGAGATATACAGACGTGCGAAAGAGCTGAATTATTTTTATTTGTCAGATACCGCACTAAGTATAAAGGAAGTGAAGATGCTTAATATACGAGCTACGGGTAGCTACATAACAGGCACACCGGTAGTTCTACAAGCGGATAGTAGAGGAAGTAAATATATATCATTCAAAAGAGGTTGCTCTGTGCGAGATTTCATAACGAGGGTAAAAGAAAATGCGCTTAAAAAGTATAATGTGTTTTACGATGATGAGCTTACGATGGACTTCGAGATTTTTGACCTTCTTCAATTCAGAAAAGAAGTGGCAGTCATGGCAAAAAAAGATGGGCGCAGTTTTGTAATCATAGGCACATTATGGTCATTACTGCAAAAGAAGATACCAAAAGGATATGGAAAGTTTTACCAATTTTTGTTAGATTGCGGGTTAGGTGAGAAAAACTCACTGGGATTTGGATTTTTAAATGTGATTAGGTAGATTATGGCAGAAATCTTAAAATAATATAATCAATATTAACTTTTATGCGCATAACGGGGGGTTTAGTGCATGAGTATATGGTCTGCAAGAGGGCTGCATGGTACTCGTACAGGAGTGTGAGCTTTGAAAACGAGTTAGTCATGCTAGGAAAAATGCTGCATCAGAGTAGTTACAAAGGGGAGATAAAAAACATATTTATGGATAATATTTCGTTGGATTTCATCAAAAATGAAAATGGCGAAGTATGGATATACGAAGTAAAAAAGAGCAGTAAAATGATAGAAGCTGCCAAGATGCAATTACTTTTTTATTTGAAATGGCTAAAAGACAAAGGCGTGAATGCAAAAGGCAAAATTGCGGTGCCCAAGGAGAAAAAACAGATAGAGGTCATGCTCACCGATAAAGAAGAGCAAGAGCTAAATAAATTAATAAGCGAGATGGAAGAAGTTATATCCAGAGCCAAGCCTCCAAAAGCAAAATGGAGAAAAATATGTGAAAAATGCTCTTACGCAGAGCTTTGCTGGGCGTGATAACATGGAGTCGTTTTACATTACAAAGGAAGCAATAGTAAAGCGGGAAGGAAATACTATATATGTTGTAAGAGAGAAAGAAAAGAGGTCCGTACCCATACATAATTTGCGGGATATAACCTGTCTCGCACCGGTCACTTTTAAGTCTGGAGCAATAAAGTATCTTCTCAAAAGCGGGATAGTTGTGCATTTTTTCAACAGTTATGGGTTTTATGAAGGTACGCTGTATCCGCGGGAGCAAAGTGTGTCAGGTGAAGTGGTAATCAATCAGGCAAGGCATTACATAGATTGGAGAAAAAGAAAGGTGATTGCCATAGAGTTAGTAGAGGGAATAAAACACAATATACTAAGAAATCTTAGAAAGAGCTCAAAGAATGTGGAGCAATACATAACAGATATAGAGGAGGTAATAGTCGAGGGAGACAGCATTCAGGAAATCATGAATAGAGAAGCGAGAATATGGGAGCGCTACTATGCAAGTTTTAATGAGACACTAAAAAAATTTAAGCTAGAAAAGAGGGAATATCGGCCACCAAGAAACGAGCTAAATGCGCTCATTTCTTTTGGTAATACACTTCTATACTCGGCAGCACTTACCGAGATCTATCACACGCATTTAAATCCAACAATTAGTTATTTACATGAGCCATCAGAGCGTAGATTTTCACTATCATTAGATATAGCCGATGTATTCAAGCCCACAATGGTGCATAGAATGGTCCATGATATAGTTAATCACGATGTTATAAATGAAGATGATTTTAGAAGCGAGTTTAACGGCGTGTTTTTGAATGAAAATGGAAAAAGAAAGTTTTTGAAAGAGTGGGAAAACAGAATGGGCACTACCGTGTATCACAGGAGGTTAAGAAGAAAAGTAAGCTATAGACAGCTACTAAGATTAGAGGCGTATAAATTATTGAAACATGTTATGAATGATAAAAAATACAGAGCATTTAGAGCGTGGTGGTAAATTGCATGTGATTGTGGTTTATGATGTGGCAGAAGAAAGAGTAAATAAAGTAAATAAACTGCTAAGAATGTATCTTCACTGGATTCAAAACTCGGTGTTTCGAGGAGACATCACCGAAAGCAATCTGGAAAAGATGAAAAGCGAAATAAAGGAGATAATTGACAAAGATTATGATTCTATCACAATATACGTGCTTCCCAGCGAAAAGTACATGAAAGTGATAAATATGGGCGTGGAGAAGGGCACCACGGATTTAATATTCTAATTTTTATTTCTATTTCTCATTTTGTGTCAGGAGTATTTAAAAGAAAATAACGGCGACTAAATTTAAAAATAAAATATTAAATTTTTTTATTCCACAATTTGATTGCTAACGTATACTTTTTGCGGTTTTCCAACGGGCAACCGAGGATTTTTCAAAAATATAAAAATACCTTATATTGCGTCAGGAGTTTATATACCGAACCCTTTATCGGACTCCTGACAAAATACGTACATGAAAATATTTATGTACATGCCCAATGTTACTGTATTTGTTAATCCAGGTTTAAAATGAACCATGTGGTGTGGAAACTCTTTTGCGGGTCTGTCGTCATCAGCATCGAGCCAAGTTTAAAATGAACCATGTGGTGTGGAAACCTTTCTCTGCGGGGGATAGCATTATGCGGTTATCCTGTTTAAAATGAACCATGTGGTGTGGAAACCGCTCACCCGAACCCAATCCATATTCTTCCTGTTTATTCGTTTAAAATGAACCATGTGGTGTGGAAACCCTCCTGCTCCGCCCCCAGAAGCTCCACCGCTCATTTTCAGTTT
>WAOD01000097.1 GCA_015521465.1 DHVE2 group archaeon | reverse complement strand
GGAAGGAGCTATTAACACATGTACTTGATTTTTTAAACAAAAAAGAGATTTCAGAAGTTTTCATTGTGGGTGGTTACAAATTTGAGAAAATAAAAAAATTTTTGGAAAGTTTGGATTATAAAAAGAATATTTATCTTCTAAAAAACGATAGGTATGAAAAGGGAAATATTATATCTCTCTTAACGGCTCTTCCGTCGATTACTGATGACTTATTACTTATGAATGTTGACCACATATATTACAACCCCAAAATTTTTGATAAACTAATGAAATGTGTAAATGGAATAACTGCTGTGTGCGACTTTGATAGAAAACTCGGTCAAGATGATATGAAAGTACTCTTAAATAATAAAAATATAATTAAAATAAGTAAAAAGCTTAATAAGTACCATGGGGGATATGTGGGCATAACAATTGTAACAAAAGATAATTTGAGCATTTACAAAAATGCTGCTGAGAGGCTTGCTAACCAATACAACGGAGAAATTCATGTTGAGTCTATACTCCAATTATTAGCCGATGAAGGGAAGAATATCAATTGTTGCGATATTAGCGGCTTGGGGTGGGCAGAGGTAGATACAAAAGAAGATTTGAAAAATGCTGAGAAAAAATTAGAAGACTATTTCTACCTTACCTCAGGTCGTAGTATTCCACACCAAGGTGAGTTATAAGTTCCTCGCCCATTAGATACCTCAGAAAATTCTTTAGTTTGGTGTGCTGTATGAAGAGGTCGTTTTCAGGATATAATCCCGGCGCAACCATTGGGCTCTTGAAATAAAATGAAAGCCATTCCTGAATTCCTTTTAAATGAGCTCTCTGAGCCAGGTCCATGAACAGAACCAGATCTAAAACTACCGGCGCTGCAAGTATGCTATCCCTGCACAGGAAATTGATTTTTATTTGCATGGGGTACCCCAACCATCCAAATATATCTATGTTATCCCAGCCTTCTTTGTTATCTCCCCTTGGTGGATAATAATTTATGCGAACTTTGTGGTATAAATGGCCATACAAATCCGGGTACATATCCGGTTGCAGGATTGTTTCCAACACCGATAATTTACTGGTCTCCTTGCTCTTAAATGATTCTGGGTCGTCTAAAACCTCACCATCTCTGTTACCCAATATATTGGTAGAAAACCAGCCATCTATCCCCAGCATTCTTGCTTTAAGCCCTGGAGCTATAATAGTTTTCATTAATGTCTGTCCTGTTTTGAAATCTTTACCTGCAATGGGTACATGCATCTTATCTGCCAGTTCGTACATTGCAGGGAAATCCACCGTTGTTCCCGGAGCACCATTGATAAAGGGCACTCCAGATTTGAGAGCTGCATAAGCGTAAATCATACTTGGGGATATATCTTTATGATTTTCCTCTAAACCTCTTTCAAAGTTCTCCAGACTGAGATGAACTTCACTTGGGGGAATATATATCTCTGTGCTTGCCGCCCACACAGTTACAAGCCTATCCACTCCGCTTTCTTTTTTAAATTCTTTTATATCCTCCATTACCTCATTGGCAAGCTCCAATTTACTGCCCCATTGCTTTATGTAATCTCCATTTAATTTTTTCACATAATACTGATTGAAAACTCCTTTCATTGGATGAATCGTTTCCATGAAATCCTTTACCTTTTCCAAGTCTTCGTTTCTAAGAACTCCCGCTTTCTTAGCACCCTCATAGGCATTCATATCAAAAATATCCCATCCGCCAAAAACAAGATCATCTAAATTTGCCAACGGTACAAAATCCTTTATTAGTGGGTTCCTGTGCTCAGTGCGTTTGCCAATCCTTATAGTTTGCATTTGAGTTAGCGACCCATACGGTTTTTTTATGTTTCTTCTTACAAGCTCAACTCCTGCCATGAAGGTAGTGCTCACTGCGCCACACAGCCCTGGAATAAGCACTCCAACTTTTCCTTTTGGATTATCTATTTCTGGTGCCATATTTCACATCCCTTGTGGAGTTAAGGTTTTTTTATATTTAAATATTCTTCTCTATTTTTTAGAGTTAGAAGAAAAAATGTTTGCGTTTTTGCGAGATAAGTTTATATAGTATTTTTATCATTTCCCGTCGGGCGGGGATGGCCGAGCGGTACGGCGATGGCCTGCTAAGCCATTGGGCTATTGCCCGCGGGGGTTCAAATCCCCCTCCCCGCGCTTTCTTCAATTATTTGAGATAACTGGTATGCAAGATGAGCGTTTTTATTGTTAACATGGAGTATTGTTAACCACCCAGAATTTTCCGAATGTTTTTTTCTTATCAAAAGAATAAGACTTGTTTTGTTAAACTTTACATAGTAGGTATTAAGCCTCTTTTTGCACATTCTAATTTTTAATTTATTACCTGCGCTTTTTCTTAAATGCTCGCAAATAGTATTCACATTCGTGTCAAGATATCTGTGAAGTGAAAAACCACTTAGTTCAGTTGCAAAGGGCATAATAAGGGCTAACAACACCCAGAAGAAAGCAAACATAACGAATGAGAAAAGGTTGTTTAAAAAAGAAGGGGTTATTAATGAGGTGAAGTAAAAGGCAATCATAAAAGATGTGAAAGTAAGGTTGATTCTTGTTTTTCTATCTTTAATACTTCCCCCATAAATACATGTGCCCCATTCATTGCCCAGCAAATTTTCACATATCTCCTTGATTTTCTTATCCACCTTGAGCATATAAAAAACTAATAAAAAAAAGGCCACAAGGATTGTAATGATGGAATAATCTGAAAACACATTATACAAAACCCCCATCCCAAGTGCAAAGCTGAAGTATAGCAGCACCAAATTAAAAACTTTTAAGTTGAGTTTTATTGCTTCATTGCTTGGCTCTAAAGCATGTTCCTTTTTTGTTCTGGCAGAACTTATGCGTTGCGCTAAATTCTTTTGGCTCATTCTGCCGAGATTTGAAAGTTACATATTTATTTTTACTATTTTTTTCTTTTTCAAATCTTTTTATTTTTCGGTTTCTCCGCGAAAAACACGTGAACGTCAATCATGTACATATTCCATATGCTCGCAATAACAATTCCTAAAAAATCAGCAGTCATGTACTCCACTTTGGCCAGAGATAGGAGATAATAAACTCCCAGATTTATTACCATTCCTATAAATAGAACTAAATGGTATCCAAAAAGTCTTCTCCACAGTGGCTTATGAAAATCTCTTCCTGAGAGTGCCCAGTAATTGTTGAGGAAAAATGTGATTAGTATGCTTAGCTCAATAGATATTGAAAGAGATAGCATATCCCATATGCGAAGCAATCCGTACATTATATAAAAAAGAATCATGTTTATTAAAACCCCGGACACGCTCACTATTGAGTATCTTATGAAATATCTTCCAGCCCGGGTGGTCTTTACGAGCCCAAGAATATCATCAAGTCTCTTTTTGTGGTATTTTAAATCTCTGAACAAAACGCATCCTCGAGTGTATTCCCTTTTTAGGAGTATCTTTGCCAGATTTATTTCGTCTTCCTTGTATATTTCTCCCTTGTACCCTACCACAGGTGCCAGGGGTGAAAACTCAATTACGGGGAAAACCAAGCGTGTCAAAAATAGGGCTATGGAATAAACTAACTTGTTAGGACATATAAGCACAAGATCGCACTCATCAAATTTTTTTCTCATTTCATCATTTATGCTCATTTTGCTCATCTATATGCTTTATCATATGATAAAGTAATCGGGTGCATTTACCATTTATAAACGGTTTTAATATATAATCAATCTCTGTTTTTCTTTTTTTGCTCACGTCCTGCAACATACTGGATTTATTGCTGGATGTTTTTTTTGCCACTTTTTCAACTTCTTCGAATAGGTCAACAGCATATCCAATATTCCTGAGCTTTTCTACAACCTCTTGAGAAACGCACTTTGCAATTTTTCTAAGATGGTTGTCATTTACTATCTCGCCGTTTTTTACATTCATAACGGCAGTCAGCGGGTTTATGACAGAGTTTACTGCCGCCTTGATTACTCTTCTTTTTAATATGTCATCCACCGCTTTTGTTTCCAGACCAGATTCCGTGAAATTCTGGCTTATTTTTTTTACTCTATCTGTTATCTCCCCGTTTATCTCACCTATGTACGTATCTCCGTATCCTGCATGCATAACAGTTCCAGGTTCAATCAAATATGCTCCGTGTGTTGTCATTCCCGGTACCACATCAAAACTTACCAATTCATCTAAAATTCCAATTCCATTTTGAAAAGTTATTACTGTTTCTCCAGAGTACTCTTTTTTTATATCATTTGCAGCGGTTTTAGTATGATACGCCTTAACCGTCATTATGATGATCTCAAATCCTCCCGGATAAGTGGAATTTGCATCTAAGTAATACACACCATTTGACACACCTCTTAATCTCAGACCTTTCTCTTTTATTGATGATAAATGTCTTCCACGAGTGATTAGAAGTACATCATTCTTTTTCGAGAGGAGCGCCCCCAGGACGCTTCCCAATGCGCCTGCGCCCATCACCGCTATTCTCATCCTTTTCACCCTTAAATATGAATCTTTTCATTATGATGTAGTTCCAAATTGTTGCGAAGAACACCGCCCATGCGTTTGCCCAGAAACGATTTCCCACGAATAAGAAGTAGCCGTAGAACACGATGAAAATAATCCACTGGAATACTGCACCTATAAACAGCGTGCCTTCATAACTTAAGAATCTTATCCATATTGTGTTCTCATAATCGGTTTTGAAAACCCACTGATCATTCAATACGAACGTAACAATTATTCCCGCTTCTACGGATAGCCAGAAAGGCCATGTTGTTATATCCACATCAAGTGTTTTGTCTATATATGTTAAAACAAAATACTGGGTAAAAAACCCTAAAAGTCCAACCAATATGAATTTCCAGAGCACACCCGGTGGAAACATGTGGAGGGCCTTTCTTGCCATACCCTCCTCTTTTTCATCAGTGTTTCCTTGTTGTTCATTTTCACTCATTCTCAATCGCCTTTAAGGCCTCTTTCGCATCCTCGTCCTCGGGATTGCGCTTCAAAGCCTCCTTTATGTATCTTTTTGCCTCTTCTTTTTTATCCATAGCCGCGTAGCACATACCTTTTGCGTACCACGCATCAGGGTCATCAGAGAGCTTTATGCTTTCATCGAATGCCTTGATGGCATCCTTGTATCTCTCCTGATAATACAGTGCAAGACCCTTGTTGTACCATGCATTATCATATTCTTTATCCAGCGCAATGGCTTTCTCTGCCGCTTTAAGAGCTTCTTCATAATCTTCGAGAAATATCAAGCTCACGGCAAGATTGTTCCATGCCTCTGCATCTTCCGGATTAATTTCAATTATCTTCCGGTAATACTTTGCCGCTGCCTTGGGATCGTCCATAGAATCGTAACATGAGGCAAGATTGTAAAGCGCGTCGGTGAGTATGTTCTTGTCTTCCGGCTCCATCTCGACGACACGCCGGAAATACTTGGCAGCCTCTTTGAAATCCTCGTTGTCAAAAAGAATCATTCCCTTAAGCAGGAGCGCATCTACGTTGTCCATATTTTTCTTTAAAAGCTCGTTAACCATGTTAAGTGCTTCCTCATCTTTGTCCATGCTTCTGTAAATATATGCCTTGTACGTTATTGCCTTGATATTGTTTGGATCCTCTTTAATCACGCTTTCAACGAGTTCCAGGGCCGGCTCAAAAAGTCCCATTTCTATATAACCCTGCACGTCTGATTCCCAGTTTTCGTTTGCCATAACTTCATAATATTTGAGAGGTATAAAAAAGTATGGGAGTAAATTTTAAATCCCGCCATACTATACAGGTGGTGCGCATAAGCCGCGGTAGCTCAGCAGGGAGAGCGTCAGACTGAAGATCTGAAGGTCGCCGGTTCGATTCCGGCCCGCGGCACTGCTCGTTTTTATGTGTGAGATATCTTCGGGCGTGTGAAATATATCCGCTGTGCAAATAGGCATTGCATTACTCGCTTATCAAATCGGAAGATATAAATGGTGAAAGAGTATCAAATACCATGGAAAATTCATATGCAAAGATGCTACGTCTTGTAATTCTTTCGCCGATTGGGATTCTTGGGGCGGGATTTTTAGCACTCGGAGCTTTGGGAATTTTTCTGTACGGGATTTTAATAGCGTATCGCCCTTCATTGGTTTACCAGTGGCAGAGCTGGGTCTATCCCCTCATATTCCTCTCTTTAGCGGCGATTTTCATCTATTTTTCCCTCTTCTCTCTCCGAAAAAATTCGCTGAAATTCCTGGAAGATGTTCGAAGCGAAGAGAAGAAAATAAAAAATGGAATCATGAAAAGCTTCGATAATAGTTCGGAGTTCGGGCCAAATAACAGAGATATGGAAATCCTGAAAATAATAAAAGATTCCGGCGGGTACGTACCTGTTTTAAGGCAGCAGCTCATAGATTCCCCCTTCTCAATTGGGGACGGGGTGAAGAGCATCGCTAAGCTCTCTTTACTGGGATACCTGCGTATTCCAGAGGAAAAAGGGATGAAGATAACAATCACCCCAAAGGGCTTAGATGCAATGGAATTGCCACCCATAACTTTTGCATCGCTTGTGCCCTGGGACATATCCCTGATGCTTATTCGGGCGAACATCCTTTACCGCGAAGGAAACTACGAGAAGGCGATACTGGAAGTTTACAATCTCTTAGAGCGGGCGTTTAAGGTGCATCTGATTCCCACGATTCCAGATTACCGCGAGAAGTGGAACGAAAGCATCGCTAAGAAAGTGGGCAACAACGAGAAGGATGTGAAATTATACTCCTGGAACGGCGAGAAGACCATCGCCTCCCTCAATGCCTTGTGGAATTTCTACAAGAAAAATGCCGCGCTGGGCAGGAAATGGGGCGAGTTGGGAGACATGGAAATCAAGAGTGTGGAGAGAGAAAAAGCTCTTTTGGATGAGAAGAAAATGGCGGATAAAATCGTCGATGTTATCGCGGACACACGCTCTCGGTACGCGCACAGCAAACCCGGGGGGAAGTACAGGAAAGACGCGTACCGCATAATAAGGCTCGCGGAAATATTGATCGGGGTGCTGTTCGAGGATACAAAAGAAAAAAGCTTTGGAAATTAATCTTTCCCGGGGTTATTCGGCAGCCAAATCGATAGAATTGCGCCGATCACGAGGGATATCATCATGAAGATCATAGCCGACTGCATTGCATTAGCCAAAGCCACTCGGGTTATTTCCTCAACCTGCGGCAGATAATTTGGCGGGATTGAAACCTCCCCCTGCTTCATGCGCATAAGCCAGTTCACCACCGCGTCCCTGATCTCCGCCTTGCTTGCGTTAGGGAAATAATTGGATTCGTATATCTTCTGGGCGACATCGTTTATCATTCCAAGCACCAAAACTGCGCCGATGAACGCAGTTCCCAAGCTCATGCCGAGCTGCTTCTGGGAGTTGAATACCCCCGAGGCTTCCGCTTCCTCATCTGCCGATGCTCCAGCCATAGCCAGGTTTGTTATCTGCGAGAATATCAGCCCGAGGCCCGTGCCGTACAGAGCAAGACCCAAAGCAAGGTCGAGTCCGGTGGCGGACGGGGAAAATGTAAAGTAAAGCGATAGTAATCCTACAAATGCAAATATAATACCTGTCTGAATAACGCGCTTTGCGCTCATATATTTAAGGAACTTCTGGCCGTATATTGAAAAAATAAACATCATAATAGACAGGGGGATTACAGCAAGCCCTGTGCTCATCGCATCGTATTTTGCCACATTTTGCAGGAAAATAGGAATGGTGAACATAACTCCAGCTAAGGTTATCTGGAAGAATATGCTGACAAGATTGCCAACTACAAATGTCCTTGATTTGAAGAGCTTCAAATTTACAAGGGGATCAAGTCCCCTGCGCACCATGCTCCTCTCGTGGTACGCAAATCCTAAGAGTGTGATAATTCCCAGTATCAAAACCCCGAGCACGGGCGCATCTCCCAATGGGTCAATCATAAGAACGGAGAGCGTGATGAGGAAAAGCCCAAAACCCACGAGCAGCGCGCCGAGGACATCCAATTTTATCTTCTTCTCAGGTTGGTAATCTTTGAGTATGGACAT
The DNA here is from genome assembly GCA_015521465.1 of DHVE2 group archaeon. Classification (GTDB taxonomy): domain Archaea; phylum Thermoplasmatota; class Thermoplasmata; order Thermoplasmatales; family Aciduliprofundaceae; genus JAADDK01. Next base: position 1,224 of record WAOD01000097.1, on the reverse strand, counting down.
CTTCGCAAACATACCTACGACTATCACCACTTCCATTCCGAATCCTAAACGCCAAGTGAGGTACGTAGTAAAAGCTCCGCCAATAATTGGGCCGAACGCAGCGGCGGCTCCTCCGATTGCACTCCATACAGAAAAGGCAAACGCTCTATCTTTCCCATTGTAGTCCTTGGTTATGTAAGTAACTGTAACTGGCATCATCATGGCCCCGCCTATGCCCTCCAAAATCGACCAGCCAATTATTAGGATTATCAAATTAGGGGCCATAGTTGCAGTGGCAGTTCCCACGCCATAAATGGCAAGTCCAACCATAAAAACCTTCTTTGTGCCCCATATATCAGCCATCTTCGCACCGACGATCATGAAAGCTGCCATTACGAGCGTGTAGAGGGCGATTGCGAGCTGGATTCCGCTCACCGTCGTGCCCAAATCGCGCACCAGTGCTGAAATCGATACATTCATCATGGTCATATCAATTGTCATAATGAACATGGCGAAGCTCATCATGTAGAGAACTCCCCACTTCCCCTGCTTTTTCTCTGCCATGGAACTCATGAGGGGCGCAGGATATAAATAGATTTTCGGAGCTTTAATCACGGGTTTCTATTTTGAGCGCGTCCTCGGGGTAGCCAAATAATGCAAGTACCTTTTTTGTTAATTTGACACAGTTGTTTGAGTTAAGATGTGCTTCTACATATACCCCTGTTCCTCGAATCTCAATAGGGATTCTTAAATCATCAGGATTCTTAGAAAAATATGGTCTTTTGCGACCAACTAATGAAAGGACATCTTCGAAGCGATTAGGATACTTTATATACATTAGTTTGGATACTTCAAGTAGCATCTCTCTCCATGATTTAATGGGGTATCTCTTTCCATCTAAAACAAATGCAGTAATTGATTTACCGGTGTATCCAGTAGGAGTGTGTGCTTTTTGGTTGCTTTTTATTTTTTTAGGAGATAAAGTGTGCATATTTTGTATATTTGCATGCACAATTGGCGGGCTTTTAAGAGTATCATGTATAAACTTTGCCACGGTTTCGCTGTCTGGCCGATACCCGCAAAGCTTCTCGGTAGTATCCGCAAGTAGTTCTACGAGCTGCTCGTCTGGCTCGGTGATTATCTTTTCCCATGCTTTTGGGAGAGTTCTTTCAATCAAACTTTTTTTCTGCTTACTTTTATACACATTCTCCGCAAATTCTATGGTCCTACCAGAGATTACATTCT
>WAOD01000096.1 GCA_015521465.1 DHVE2 group archaeon | reverse complement strand
CCGCAAGAAATCCTTTTATATATGGTGTTTATCTCCTTATAATAAAATTAGAGGATGGGATAATTATGAAGTCCTTGCTCAATTCAATAAAGACGGAAGAGGTGGAAATGAAAGAGAAAATGAAAGAGAGACAGGGTATGGTATCTCCCGATGACGAAGAATTGATGGAACTTGTGGAAAAGCTCAGGGTTAAGATAAAGATTGTTGGCTGTGGGGGTGGGGGAAGCAACACGATTAACAGGATTATGGAAGAGGGAATCCATGGGGATGTGGAGCTTGTTGCTGCGAATACTGATGCTCAGCACTTGTTGCAGATTCGTGCTAACAGAAAGGTTCTTCTTGGAAAAAGGAGGACAAGAGGGCTTGGCGCCGGGTCAGATCCAATGGTTGGGGAAGATGCTACCCGAGAAAGTGAGGATAAGATACGTGAGATTCTCCAGGGTGCAGATATGGTTTTTGTGACTGCGGGAATGGGAGGAGGAACAGGAACAGGTAGTGCACCTTACGTGGCAAAAATCGCCAAGGAGATGGGTGCTTTGGTTCTTTCAGTTGTTACTCTTCCTTTCAAGGCAGAAGGTAAATTGCGCATGGAAAACGCTCTTTGGGGTTTGGATAGAATGCGCAGGTACTCGGATACCACTATTGTTATTCCTAATGATAAGTTGCTGGAGTTAGTGCCCAGGTTGCCGTTAAATGAAGCGTTTAAAGTGGCAGATACTGTTCTTATGATGACCATCAAGGGAATAACTGAAATACTCACCAAGCCGGGTCTTGTAAATGTGGATTACGCGGACCTCCGGACCGTACTTGGTGCCGGTGGTGTGGCAATGGTGGGAATAGGCGAGAGCGACAACTCGCAGGAGCGCGTGAAAGAGGCCGTTGAGGAAGCAATAAATTCCCCACTGATAGATGCGGATATAAGCGATGCTTCTGGGGCCCTTGTGCGTATAGTTGGTGATTCACACATGAGTGTTCAAGAGGCTCAGATGGCCGTTGACCTTGTTCAAAAGAAGATAAACAAGACTGCGAAGATAATCTGGGGTGCAAGTGTGGATCCTGAAATGGACAACATGGTGCAGGTGTTGGTTGTTCTCTCAGGAGTTAAATCTCCTTATTTCATAGAGAAAGGCGGTTCATTAAGAGCTGCGAGGGAAGCAGTTGGTGATACTTTAGACGCGGATATTGATGTGATAGAATAAAAGTAAGTGTGAGTCCCATGAAAAGATCCGAGTTGAAAAGTGCAGAGGAGAAGTTTAAGTTCTATAAAGAAAAGAGAAACGAACTTAGAGCGCAGGTAAGAGAGCTTGTGGAGGAAAGGAATCTTCTGCGGGAAAAGCGTCAAGGTCTTTTTGAGGAGATGCACGAGGAGAAGGCGCAGAGAGATACGTTGGTAGAGGAGATGAAGAAGCACAAGGCAGTTAGAGATGAGCTCAGGGAGAAAATAAACTTGTTAATTGATTATTCTCGCAAGATGCGTGGTGGTGCGAGGGGTGGAGTTGAAGCTGAACTTGAAAGGGTAAAGAAGGATATTCAGAAGAAGGAACTGGAACTGCAGATTAAACCGCATTCTGTTGAGGATGAGAATAAAATTATAAACGAGCTACGTGCCTTGAGAAAAGAAAAGGAGGAATTGGAACGTAAACTTGGAGAGAATATGAAGCTTTTAGGTGAAGTGAAGAATGTAGAGTCCGAGATCGCAAAATTAAAGGAAGAGCAGAAAAAAGAGGCAGAAGAGGTTAGAAAACTATACGAAAGGTCCCAGGAGCATCACCGAAGGGTTGAAGAACTGAGCAAGGAAATAATGTATTTGAAGGAAAAGATATCCGAGAAAAATGCTGAAATTGATAAGTTGAATAAAAAGGCTGATTTGTATCACCAGAAAGCTCAGGAATTGCTTCAAAAAATAATAGAGATGAAGGGGGATTACCGGAGAAAAAAGGAGGAAGAGCAGCGAGTGCTTCAGGAGCTGGAAGAGAAAAGTAAAGAGATAACGGAGATTAAGGAAGAGGACGTGGAAAAATTCATAGATGTTCTGAAGAAGAAAAAGAAAATAAAGTATCCATAACGGACGTTTACAGATACAGGATCATGACAAATAGCATTACACTCAAAATCAGTAATATTCCACCTATTGCAGCGTACTTTGCTTGGTTTTTATCCGAGCCAAATATTATTGGAATTGGTCCAATTAAAATGATCCCTCCGTATTTTTCTTTTCTCTCGACTGTATTCTCATTTTCCATTTCCAAGTTTTCATAACGGTTGTTGCTGACAATTGTGTTTTCATACATTCCTACGGAATCTATAAGAGGAGATATGAACAGAAGAAAAATTCCAAAGAAAATTAAGACTGTTCCAAGTGCTCCGTAAATCCCGTAAGAGTAAAACACGGGAAATATGATTATTATTGCCGCGCCTCCCTCCCCGTTAAAAATGGACCAAAATAAAAGCACAATGCCTAACAAAATCAGCACTGCACCTGTATTGCGTACCATCTTCATGGTATCACTTGAGTTTGTATCCGCAATTTCTGCAAAACTTATCTTCGCTGCTTACTTCGGCTCCGCAGTTTGGGCATTTGTAGTGGTACACAAGCTTTGCACCGCAGTTCCAGCAGAACTTGTCCTCCGGGCGCACTACTGCTCCGCATTGGGGGCAGTGAAGTTCCTCTTTAACTTCTTCTTCCTCTTCGACTATGTTTACCACTTCTTTTTGGGGTGGTGGTGGCGTTGGTGCCTCTGTACTTGTTTTATCGTGTTCTGGCTCTGGTATTTCTCCCGTGTCAATGATCCTGTTGCTTTTTATTGCAAGCCTTAAAGCGTCTGTGTATTCTTTGTTTTTAAACGAATCTTTCGCTTTAGATAAATAAAGCATTGCTGCCTCTTTTATCTCTCCATCTTCGTATTTTAACAGTTTTTCCTCTACGACCCTAATCTCAAATTTTGACTGAAGGAAATTCTGTGGTAAATCCTTTTCAAGCTCTCTGAGTGGAGTGGGTAAATCAGAGTTTTCGGATGTGCTATCTATCTTTTTTATTATTTCCATTTCTTTTTCCACCTGTGGGCTAACTCTGTCTTCAATGATGCTGTTTTCGTTTCTCATTCTGTAAATCATCCTTTTAGCACTTTCTACAATTTCTATGCACTCTGCATATCTTTCATCATCGTAAGCCTTTTGAGCTTTCTGTAGCATGCTTTCTCCAGAAGCGGTGTTGTACCCCTTATCTTTAAGAACGTTAATCATTGATCTTAGCATTTGCATTTGGTTATATGCGATATCCTTCGGATCTCTATCGTCTTTGAGTTTTTTTAATTTATTTTTTCTTGTTAGTAATAGCATAATGTACACCACCACCATGAGCACCACTGCTAATGTGAGGAGTGCTACAGTTAAGGTAAATTCATCCATCATGGCAATCATAATCTTTATGATATAAAAAGATTGTGTGGTATTAAACCCATTGAATTCGATTGCTGGTTAGAGGGTAAGTATTATCAGGCCAGCTAAAATCACGAGCATGCCTATTATTTTCATTGTGGAAAGCTCCTCTCCAATTATGATATACGAAAATATCGCCACAAGAAATGCGTTCGCAGCGGTAATTGCAACGGTTGGCCCAGCAGGCCCATTGCTAAGTGCAAGTTTAATGGTGTACATTCCTATGGCAAGTGTTATTCCGGCTATGACAGGTAATAATAGTATATATGGTGATGTGTTTTTAATATTGTTTACAAAACTATCTTTATAAACCAGCATGAAAATGATTCCCATTACTCCAGTTGCTAACCATAGTAGGATGGATGCGAATATGGAATCCATATGGTTATATCCTGCGTATTTTACCAGGAAATTTGTTGTTCCGAACATTAACATAGTTATCAGGGCATATATCCACCATACCATAGTGGCGGGTATGGTGAATGACTACAAAAATGTTAATACATTATGTGTAATACAGCAGGTATGGGTATGGTAGATATTTCTCCTAAAAGCGAAGTGTTAAGGATTGCCAGAGCAAGGGGTACCATTGTGTTAAAAAGCACCACCACTGATGTAATAAAAGCAGGTGAAGTTAAGAAAGGGGACGTATTTGAAACTGCAAAAATTGCTGGTATGCTTGCCGTTAAAAACACACCTTCTCTGATTCCTCACTGCCATCCAATTCCCATAGAAAGTGTAAATTTTGAATTTAATTTGCATGGGAATAGAATCGATGTTGAATGCGAGGTAAAGGCTCATTACAAAACGGGCGTGGAAATGGAAGCTCTTACTGGTGTAAGTGTTGCTTTGCTAACCATCTGGGACATGGTAAAGTACTTGGAGAAAGATGAAAACGGGCAGTATCCAATGACGCAGATAAAGGATATTGAAGTTGTAGAAAAGAGAAAGGGTGAGTGATATGGGACACGAAGAGCATAAAAAGCACCACTACAATTTGAAAATAGGTGTAATCACGGTGAGCTCCACTAGAGATGAAAAAGAAGACATCTCTGGAAAAATACTGATGGAGAAAATAGAAGAAAATGGTCACGAGAGATGCGGGTACATCGTGGTGAAGGATGACAAAATAGAGATTCTCCATGCGCTATTCAATTTTCTTCTATCTTGCGATGCCGTAATTGTGAATGGAGGAACGGGAATAAGCAAAAAAGATGTGACTTACGATTCTGTTGTGCCAGTTTTCGATAAGGAGTTAAGAGGGTTTGGTGAGATATTCCGCATGGTGAGCTATCAGGAGATAGGTACGCCCGCTATGATGAGTCGCGCCACTGCTGGTATAATCGGAGATAAGCTCGTATTTCTAACTCCCGGCTCGCCCAACGCCGTGCGCACCGCTTCTGAGATAATATTCAAAGAAATAGAGCACATGTGGTACGAAGTACATAAGGAAAGATGAAAAGTAAAAATGTGATTTTAATTGCTGCGCTGATTCCAATAATAATGATTCCCTTTACTAGGCTAACTTGGTTTATCTTCTCAATATACTGCTTCCTCGTGTATTTTAGGAAATCTTCAGAATGGTATTCCAAAATCCCCATGGATTCGCGGCTAAAATTTTTCCTATTTTCCCTTCTCTTCGGTATGATTACAGAAGTGTTCGCGGTGGTGGATAATCTTCCTAAACCACCGGGGAAGAGGATTCTGTTCAATTCTGACCCCATGGTTGACCTATACCTCGCGCTGGGCTATTATTCCGCATTTGCATTAATTTTGACTCTGGCCTATTATCTATTCGATTTCAACCATCTCTCCGTATTTATTATTGGCGGCTCGTTCGGGCTGGTGTTCGAGCAAACCGGTGGGATTCTCTTCTCTCTTAACCCTTTCATTTATCTCTACGTTTTATTAGCTTCGTTCTTCCTCGCTGCCATATTCTTATTTATTCTATATATTCTTATTCTTCTATCCATTACCATTTAGTAGAACTCCAATTCCTCCCTTTTCATGAACTCTCTCATAAGAGATGTTGCGTATGTGCCCGGGTGCAGAAAGAAAGAGAAATAGCAGTTATTGCGGGAATAGTCTTTGAATCTGGCAAGTATATTTCTCCTTCGTCCCTTGGAGCTTAATTCTGGTATTTGCTTTATTCTAAAATTCTCTCTTTTGATGTTTTCTTCCTCTATGACTTCTCTCTCTATTTCTCCTTGTACACCTCCGCTGAATTTTGTTTCGTACCCAAAGAGTACGGTGCTTATGTACGCTTTACCTTCAGCGGTCATCTTTTTTATTTTGTTTATATTGAATGAAGTTACTTTTACGTAATCCTGAAGCGGCATGCCTTGTTTGTCTGTTTTCAGGACTATATCCCCAATTGTGGGCTCCACGCCTATTTCTATCCTTTTGCTTACCATTATGTTGAATAGATAACTTTGGTATGCGTGCACAAACATCTTTGCTAAATTTTTTGGTAGCACTCTTATTGCACCTGCGTAGTCCTCTGGATTTTTTATTAGGTGATTTAACATGGCTCTTTCGTATTCTGCTGTTCTATCAATTTCTCGAATGGCGGCTCTTGGATCAAGAGAATCCCAGAATATTTTTCTTCCATCATCCGCATTAAATTCACTCTGTAATCCTATGTAATATCTTACTGCTTCCCTGTAATTTCCCAGTATGATGTACTTTCCAACCACGTGGGTTGTTGGGCGTGTTGCCCCGAATCTCTGCACTCCAAAAAAATTAGGAAATCTGCCATTTAACTCATTTTCTATTTTCTCCACTCCGTCGCAGGAAGCATTGCTTACTTGTATTCTAAATTTGTTTCCTAATAAATTTCCGAGTTCTATACAGTTATTGCTTCTGAACACATCCAATATTTCAACATCTTTTATATCTATAACAGGTATTTTGGTTAGGTTGTATATGCAAAAGTATTGTGTGCTTACGCTCCTCTTGTCTTTCGTACCAGCAAACCTGATACGGTTTCTGCTTATGCCAAGTTTTTTGCTAAGTACTTTCACAAATCTATTTGTTTCCCAGTTCCTCAAACGTATTTTGAGTACTGTGTTTTTGCCGTTATTGTCTCTTTTAATGTTAATAGGCACCTCTTCAACGTAAAAATCATTCACCTCTTTTTTAAGCTTTCCACCCACCCCCGGTGAAAAAGAAAGATAAGAGTATATGCCAATTTCTTTGTGGGTATGCATTATATCCAAACTTCATCTGCAAGGTCGTATTTCAGTATCTCGTTGGCATTGAAGAATATGTTAATCTCTCTCTGTGCGCTCTCTTTTGAGTCCGAACCGTGCACCAGGTTTTTTTGCACATTCATAGAGTAATCTCCGCGAATGGTTCCCGGCTCTGCTTCCTGACCGTTTGTTTTTCCCATCATCTTTCTTACCACTGCTATTGCATTCTCTCCTTCCAGTATCATGGCAATTACCGGTGCTGAGGTTATGTATTCTATAAGTGCATCGTAGAATGGCTTTCCCTTGTGTACTGCGTAATGTCTTTCTGCCATCTCCATGCTCACTTGCAGCATTTTCATTGCAACTATTTTCAGGCCCTTTCTCTCAAATCTCGATATTATTTCGCCTATAAGCCTCCTGTTCACAGCGTCAGGCTTCAGGAGTACTAGGGTTTTCTCCCTCATTTTCTTTCCTCCTCAGCATGTGAAGCCTCACCTCTTTTTCTTTTCTGTACTGTGCAGTCCACTTTACTCTCCGTGGACTCCTTCCAAGTACTATCATGTTCTTGTAGCATTTGCTGCTGCAAAAGTAGTAAACTTTGCCGTCCCTTGTAACGTACATTTTTCCCGTACCGGGCTCGATTTCTTTTCCGCAGAAAGAGCAAATATGTTTAGAAGGCATTTAAATCACCTTGATTCTAACTTGCGAGCCTCTCTTGCAGTCTCGCGAAGCATAAGTATATCTCCCACGCGAACAGGGCCTTTTACGTTTCGAGTGAGAATTCTTCCCTTATCTCGCCCCTCAAGAACACGTACCTTTACCTGTGTAACCTCTCCGGACATGCCGGTGCGTCCCATAATCTCCAGGACCTCTGCTGGAGTGGCCTCATCATCTGCCATTTTTATTCACCCTTTACTTTTTCAAGGCTTTTATTCCATCGATAATTTCCTTAAACATATCCTCTGCCTTGCCGAAATCCATAACACCTACGGACGCTGCAGATTTTATACCAAGGCGCTTGCCCAGTTCGCTCTTTGTTGGCACGTATCCGTACACTATTCCCTTTTCCTCGCACAGAAGGGGGATATGTGCCACGACCTCTGGTGGATTAACATCCTCTGCAATTACCACAAATTTAGCATCGCCGCGCTCTATAACTTTTGTAACTTCATTCGTGCCTTTTCTGACTTTTCCGGTCTCTTTTGCAATTTCTACAGCGCTCAAGATTTTATCCTGCAGCTCTTTTGGGGTCTCAAATCTCACATATATTGGTTTTGCCATTTTCATTACCTCCTTCATTTACTCAATCACAGGCAAGATGCGAAATGGGTAGTGGTATAAATAATTTCCCACCTCATTACTTTCTACTCATTTTTTCGTTACCTATTTCTATGGCCTTTATTGCCCCTGCAACCATTATACCCGTTAGAAGCATGCCTATTATTGGTAATATTCCCACACACAAAAATTTGCCAAGTGCTGTTTTAGGGGTAATATCTCCGTATCCCACCGTCAGAGCAGAGGTGAATGCAAGATAAATCCCGTTCCACATTCCAATGTGCTCAATGTACCCTATTAATATGCCAATGAGTATTATAAATGAAAACAGGGCAGTCAATATGTTTCTCATGGCATAAATTACCTTTAAGAATATCCTGAAAAAATCCCGGAAGCTTATTATGCTTTTAATATTTTCATTTTCATCGCCTTTGCCTGTGCTCCTTCTAAAAGTCATCTCTTTTAAATCATTAACTTTTATTTAAACTTAACTGAAAAAGAACAATAATTGATGATCGATCAAATTGTTTTTTACGGGGAAATTATTTTTATGCGCATTCCTTTTCCCGTCTATGCTTTCAGAGAATTTACTGCGTAATGTCGTTGAGGTAATTACAAGGGAGGAGTTAGAAAAGAAGCTAAGGGGCAATTCAAAGGGGTACGTGGGAATCGAGCCCTCGGGTCGAGTGCACTTGGGCACGGGATTGATCATAGGAAACAAAGTTCGAGATCTCCAGGAGGCGGGCGTGGATATGCTCGTGTACTTAGCGGACTGGCACGCGTACATCAACGATAAATTTTCAGGCGATATGCACAAGATTCGCCTCGCTGGAGAATACCTGAAAGGAGTTTTCAATGCCCTTGGAATCCGCCCGAATTACCTCTGGGCCGATGAACTGGTTTCGAGGAAAGAATACTGGGAAAAGGTCATAAGGATTGCGAAGAAGACATCGCTTAAAAGGGTGAAAAGAGCGATGACAATTATGGGCCGCAAGGAAGATGAGGCGGAGCTGGACTCCTCAAAAATAATTTATCCGTTTATGCAGGTAGCCGATATCTTCGACATGGAAATTGAAGTGGCTCTCGGGGGTATGGACCAGAGACACGCGCACATGCTCGCTCGAGATGTGGCGGAAAAATTGGGATTTGAGAAGCCTGTGGCAATTCATACGGTAATTCTAACTGGACTCAAGGGTTCTGGGAGAATGGATCCCATAGAGGCGAAGATGAGTAAGAGCAAAGAGGGAAGCGCGATTTTCGTGGACGATTCTGAGGAAGAAATAAGGAAAAAGATGAAAAAGGCGTTCTGCCCGCCGGAAATAGAAGGAAACCCCGTGTTGCAGATTGCAAAGCATATTTTGTTCACGTACTATGAGGATAAGTTAGTTATTCCACGGCCCGAGAAATGGGGTGGAGATTTGGTCATAAATTCATACGAGGAGCTGGAAAGCATTTACGCAAATGGAGAGTTGCACCCCATGGACCTGAAAGCTGGAGTTGCGGAATCTTTGGTCAAAATCCTTAAACCCGTTAGGGTTTATGCGGAGAAAAATGACGATATCCCAAAAGAACTGGGGTGGAAAAAATGAACGAGATGAGGAGAGTAAAAGATATAGAACTTCGAGATAAAATGACAGCCGGAGAGCTTTTGGACGAGCTTTACGAATCAGGTGGATTTGTGGCTAAGCATCTTGGAATAGCGGAGAAAATCTTGCTGAGGATGTTCAAAGAGGAAAACATAACCTTCTTCTCGTTCCCGGCGTGCATCAATGCCACCGGTACGAGGGGCGTGGTGAAAGAATTGGTGAAGAGAAAATTGGTGGATGTTATCATTACCACGTGCGGCACACTTGACCACGACATAGCGCGCAGTTTCAAAGATTACTACCACGGCTCGTTCCTGATAGATGACGTGGAGCTTCATCACGAGGGCATAAATCGCCTGGGAAATGTTCTCGTTCCAAACGAATCCTACGGCGAAGTAATGGAGAATTTCATGATGCCAATACTGGAAGAGCTGTACGAGGAGAAAAAAGAATGGGGCGGTCGGGAACTAATTGATGAGTTTGGAAAGAGAATAGATAACGAAGATTCAATTCTCTACTGGGCCCACAAAAACGATATACCCGTGTACGTACCTGGAATCACGGATGGCTCTTTCGGCGCGCAATTGTGGTCATTCAGGGAGATGCATCCGGATTTCAGAGTGGATATTCTCAAAGATGAGCACGAGCTTGCGGACATAATTTTCGACGCGAAGAAGACGGGGGCGCTCATGATTGGCGGGGGAATAAGCAAACATCATACTATATGGTGGAATCAGTTCCGGGATGGATTGGATTATGCAGTGTACATAACAACTGCCGTGGAATGGGACGGTTCGCTTAGCGGAGCGAGAGTTCGAGAGGCGGTCTCGTGGGGAAAGGTGCGGGAGGATGCTAAGTATGTGACGGTTGAAGGCGATGCTACCGTTCTTCTTCCTCTGCTAGTGGCGAGCGTGCTCGAAAAATTATAACCTCTTTTTTCAAAATAAAATAAAAAATTATTGGGAGAGGAAAACCTTGTACGCTAAGTACGAACTCCAGAGGTCCATCTTTGATATGACCTCGTAGGGTGAGTGCATGCTTATGACCCCGGGACCCATATCAATCACATCTAAGCCGTAGCGTGCAAAGAACTTCGCTATAGTTCCACCTCCGCCTTCGTCCACCTTGCCCAGCTCAGCTATCTGATAGGGCACCTTGTTCTTCTGGAATAAGGATAGTATTTCGTGCATGAACTCGGCGGTTGCCTCGCTTGAGCCGTACTTTCCTCCGTGGCCTGTGTACTTGGAAATCACCACTCCATATCCTGCCTTTGCTGCGTTCTGTATGTCGTGAACCCCCTTAAATATGGGGTTTATTGCGGCGCTCACATCGGCGCTTATGGCTCTGGAATTGTAAAGCACATCTAAGAATTCTGTATGTATGTATTTGGGATTTATCATGGAGTAAACTTTCTCAAGCACGTACTCTAAGAAGTTGCTCTGTGCTCCCACATTTCCATCGCTTCCTATTTCTTCCTTGTCGTAGAAGAACGATATTGATGTGTATTTTGGATTTTTCACATCAAGAATTGCCTGGAATGACGTGTAAGCGCAAATTCGGTCATCGTGGCCGTACGCGCCAATCAATCCGCGGTCCAATCCCACATCTCTGGGCTCGTGGGCGGGTACAATTTCCAGGTCTGCAGAATTGAAATCTTCCTCTACCATTCCGTATTTTTCGTTTAGATATTTTAGCACCTGCGTTTTAACTTTTTCCTTAACATCATCGTCATTGATCGGTATGTTTCCAACCAATAGTTGAAGCTCCTCTCCTCTTATCCCATCAAACAGCTTGCGATCTCCCTGAGCTTTTCCTGCAAGGTGTGGGAGCAGGTCAGGAATAACGAACACAGGATCATCTGGAGATTCACCGATTTTTACCTCAATCTTCTTCCCGGATTTTGTGTAAACAATACCGTGTATTGCAAGAGGTCTGGATGCCCACTGATATTTTTTGATACCACCGTAATAGTGAGTTTTCAGCATTGCCAAAGATGCATCCTGGTCTTCCCAAAGGGGGTTTGGCTTAATATCAATTCTTGGTGCGTCTATGTGGGAAACTACCAGATCAAATCTTCCTGATTCTTTGCCCACTACGCCCATGGCCATGCTCTTGTTTCTGTTTACTATGTAAAACTTGTCTCCTGGTTTTAAGCTTTTATAAGATTTTATGTCTTTAAATCCTTTTTTTGTGGCGATATTTAAGAAATATTCAACCGTCTCGCGCTCTGTTTTTACTTCTTTCAAGAATCTCTTATACTCCTCTGCGAACTTCATCGCTTTGTCTATTTCATTCTTGTCTAACGTGAGCCACATGCTCTCTTTCTTTGCACTTAGCTCCTTTTCTATATTTTTTTTATTTTCTTTCTTTACCATTTTTTCACCTCCTATTTACCTTAAATGATGCATAACCCACAACTTCGTCCATATGGTGCACATCTCCGCTTGTAGCATACTTTAAAAGTTCTACCTTGCCCTTAGTTGCGGTGAGCATTGCAGCCACTGGTCCATACCCACACATGGTTATGTTTTTCTTGTAAATAACATGATACAGCCCCGGTATGTCCCTGTTTAATATCCTTTCTATTGCAAGGGCATCGTTTTTGTATGCTTTTCTTTTAGGTACGTAATGCGAGAAATCTGTGGACGCAATTATAACCACGTCTTTGCCAGAGTCGCTAATGGCGTTTTTTATAACTTTACCTAACTCTTCGGCGATAACCTGCTCCTGAATCATCATTGTTATAGGTACTATTTGTATTTCTCTCTTGAAAAACTGCAAGAACGGTATTTGCACTTCTATGCTGTGCTCGTACTTGTGTGCAAGCTCGTCAATATCAACTATTTCCCTTGTCAGTAATCCTGCGAGCTCCCGGTCTATTTTTGCAATCCCGTACGGTGTCCTGAAATCTTCCATGGTGGTTGCAATACCAGAACCAGTTCCGTAATGATTTGGGCCAATAATGATAAATGTATCAGGGTATCCATCTTCGGCTAAATCCGCATAAAAATGAGATGCCACCGGTCCAGAGTATATGTACCCTGCATGGGGAACTATCCCCCCTTCTATGTTCCTTTCCCCCTCATGATTGTACCTGGGAATTCTCCCGGCCCCAAGCGGATGTAAGAACAAATCAGAAAAAAGAGAATCAAGCTCGCTTTCTGAGGCAGGATAAAATTGTCCAGCTACCGCCGGCTCTCTCATAGAGGTGCCTCGAAGTCATCCACCGTGTACTTATATTCATCATCGCTTTTTATGTCTCCCCTTGCTTTGAGTACTTCTCTGGCAAGGAGCCAGTATATGAACGCCAAAGCCCGGCGGCCTTTATTGTTAGTGGGTATGACAAGGTCCACGTAGCTTGTCCTGTTGTTCGCATCGCAGAGTGCCACAACGGGAATTCTTGACTTAACCGCTTCTCTGAGTGCCTGTGCATCAGCCGTGGGATCGTTTACAAAGATAACTCTCGGTTCAAAGTACTTTGGAAGCTCTGGGTTTGTCAGAGTTCCTGGTATGAATCTACCAACCACCGCAGTGGCCCCTATAATTTCCGCAAATTTTGAAGCTGGCTTTTGTGCGTACTGTCTCTGGGCGACTATCAGAATATCTTTTGGCTCGTATCTTGCGAAGAATTTTGAAGCCAACCTGATTCTCTCGTCTGTCTGGTTCACATCCAGTATGTACAGCCCGTCATTGCGTACCTTGTACACAAATTTCATCATATCTTTGTTTTTTACTTGCGTTCCTATGTGCACACCAGCCGTAAGGTATGTTTCTTCATCCACAAGCAAATCTGCCATTTCACTCACCTTTTATTTCTTCTTCTATTCTTATCAGTTCATTTAATTTTGCCAATCTTTCACCGCCAATGGTTCCCGTTTTAATAAATTCACACCCAAATGCCACACCCAAATGGGCGATGCTCGTATCGCATGTTTCCCCTGAACGGTGAGATATCATGCACGCATATCCGTTCTCCTTTGCTAAGCGTATTGTCTCGTGCATGTCTGTAAGCGTGCCAATCTGATTCGGTTTTATGAGTATAGTATTGGCGGCACCTTTTTCTATTCCTATTTTCAGTCTCTCCTTGTTTGTAACGAATATGTCGTCTCCAACTATGTAAATAGAGTCTCCAATTCTTTTGGTTAGTTCTGCGAATCCGTCAAAATCCTCCTCGTCCATGGGATCTTCAACTATGTATATCCCGTATTCTTTTACCAACTCCTCAACGAATTCAATTTGTTCTTCAGTGCTCAATTCTTTATCGTGATATATGTACTTTCCGTTTTCATAGAATGAAGATGCTGCGAAGTCAAGTGCTGGCATTATGTCAAACCCGTACTTGCTTTTAA
The DNA here is from genome assembly GCA_015521465.1 of DHVE2 group archaeon. Lineage (GTDB taxonomy): Archaea > Thermoplasmatota > Thermoplasmata > Thermoplasmatales > Aciduliprofundaceae > JAADDK01. The sequence continues at coordinate 6,133 of WAOD01000096.1, read as the reverse complement.
CTTCCTCAATCGAATCCACCACAATCGCTATGGCCTCTTCGTCCCTCAGAGGCGCAACCCATGCCTTTTCATCACCTAATCCTATTGATTGGTCGGGAAATCTCTTTTTTAATTTTTCCCCCAGTACTCTGTGAACTTCAGCGTTTGCAAACACGTTATCTCTGGCACTATCTCCTAACGATGCTGAGAGCATCTCTTGAATTGTTGTTCCGTTAATCGCATGCTTTCCTCCACCAAGAACATTTCCCACTGGCTTCGGTATCTCTTTTGCGTAAATACCTCCCAGGTATTGATACAGTGGAATTGCAAGGGAACTTGCAGCCGCCTTGGCCACTGCTAAAGAGAACGCAACCGCGATATTGCCTCCAAGCATCGAAAAATCAGGTGTTTTGTCTATTTCGTGCAAAATAGCGTCCACATCTTCCTGCTGGGTTGCATCCATTCCGATAAAATGGTCCAGTCTATCCTTGAAATATTTTATACCCTCGTCAATTCCTCCCCGTGGATATGCTTTGACCTCATGTTTTCCAGTGGATTTTCCAGTCGGAGCTGCCGCTCTACCAAATCCATTAAGGGTGTAAACATCTATTTCGACAGTTTCTTTTCCTCGTGAGTCGAGTATTTTTCTTATGATGATATCTTCTATTAGTGTCATACGTTCACCTCTCTTAAAACGCAATGCTAATCAAATATTTAAATTTGAGCCTGTATTGAGAAATCCCGCATTTCTTGCTTTGTGAAAATTCTCAAAACTGGGTAGTGGGCCCGCCCGGATTTGAACCGGGGACCTCCCGCGTGTGAGGCGGACGTCATAACCACTAGACCACGGGCCCTGCAAGGAGGGGAAACATATTTTAGTTTTTAATCCTTTCGATTGTCCGATGCCTTTCAACAAACTCTATTATTTTTTCTATAATTTCACCTCTATCTTCACCCATAACCGAATGGTTATAGCCCTGAGCGATGTAAATCTCTTTCTCCCCGAAAATTTCCTGATAAACCCGTTTTTGATTCTCAGGATTCACCAATTTGTCTCCCGAAGGAACAACCACGAGGCACGGAATATCGACATTTTTCGCTCTCTCGAGAGTATTAACGGTAATTAGAGGTTTGTACGAGTCAATCCAGAGTTTGTTGCTCAAAAATCCCATTTCCTTCGCCTTTTCCACGGTCTCTTTTTTCACGAATATGGTATCATATACTGCCCTGTACTTTATGTAAAACCTCTTTCCACTCAATTTCTCGTAAATTCTTCCGATTCCGTAAATCAAAGGAAGCAATATTCTCTCTCCCACTTTCATCTCGCTCTTAATGCTCGCAGGCGGAGAAATTGCAACGCATAGATCTCCTATTCCATCGCTTGCACCGTATATCACCGTGGCTGCACCTAAACTATGCCCTAGAAGAATTAGAGGTTTTTTTATCTCTCCTTCGAATTTTTCCACAACTTTTCTTATTTCTTTGAGATTTTTCTCCACGCTCTCGTAGCCTTCTATTCCCTCACTTTTTCCATGGCCTGAGAAATCAAAGATTATAACCCCGTATCCTCTTGAATTTATTCTCTCCGGGTAATCGAAGAACTCTCCCGACGAGGAGGCAAGACCATGAATTAGGATGAAAGTCCCCTTTTCCCCCAGATAATATCTTCCCCAAAGGCCATCAACTCGGAATTCATTCATTCCTCTTTCCTCCCAGTGCTTCCTCTATTTTGAATTCTTTGTCGTTCATCTTCTTCTCGAAGAAATCAACGAATATGCGATATCTCTTCAACCTCGCCCTCGGTTTTCCTCGAATACTATGGCCATGCTCTCCTTCTTTGAATATCACGATGTACGCTTCCTTTTTCCTCTCCTTCAAAAGATTGTAAAACATTAGAGATTGGTCAAGAGGACAGCGGTAGTCTTCTAAGCTGTGAATGAAAAGCACAGGTGTTTTCACGTGATCTACGTGGAACAGCGGGCTCAGTTTCCTGTAATTCTCATTCTCAAGCGGATTCTCCCCTATTATTTCCTTGTCGTACCATAAACCGACATCTGAGAATGCATACGAGGAGAGCCAGTAAGATATGCCCTGCTCGCTTATGGCCGCTTTAAATATGTCGCTCTGCGAGATTGCCCAGTTGGTCATGTAGCCCCCGTAGCTTATGCCCGTAATTCCTATCCTTTTTTCATCGATATTTTCTCTCTTTTTTAATTCTTCGATTCCCCGCATTATGTCCTTGAAATCTCCGAGCCCCGTGGCTCCGATTACTTCCATGGCGAAATCCTCGCTGTACCCGTCGCTTCCTCGTGGATTGACGAAAAGCACATAGTAACCGCGAGAAGCCATCAACTGAGCGGTGTAATGGAAATAAAGCCCGTACATGCCCTTGGGGCCGCCGTGCACGAACACCAAAAGGGGTCTCTTTCCCCTCCTCGCAGGCTTGATGTACCATGCATCAATTTCTTTTCCGTCGAAGCTACGATACGAGAAATGCGTGTATTTGCGGGGCTTCAGTTTCTTCAGGATTTCTTTGTTGTAATTAGTTACCTTATTTGTTTTTCCATCGTACACGTATAACTCGCCCAATTCCACATCGCTCATCTTCAAAAACGCAACTCTCCCGCGGTAAACGGAGAATGAATAAACGTATCCTTCTTTGGATATTATTTTTCTCTTCCCCTTCGTATATTTTTCCAGAATTACATAACCTCTGTTCATGACAAGGGCATAGATGTTGCCCTCGGAGTCTATTTTTCCATTCATTGTGTCCAGCCCATATTTCTCGTTCACCTCTTCTATTTCTCCGTCGTAAACATAGAGATAATTGTGCTCAGTCATGTACTTTTTTCCTCTCTTTCCCAGAAGTAGAATTTTATCGCCATTCGTATCTGCGATCCAGAATGGAACGTTCTCCAACATCGTGTTTCTCTTCCCGTTTTTCCGCTTCACAATATCGTAATTCACGAACAATTTTTCCGTTCTCCTGCGAGAATAAATTATGGAATCTCCGTGCCAGAACGCATTCTCCACACGCTCATCTTCAAATTCTTCTATGCTTACTTCTCCCTCCGTGTCATATATTTCGATGATAAATTTCTCCCCGTCCCGGAATCCCTCGCCGTTGAACCATGCGGGAACTTGGTCATCGTAATAAAGGTCTTCGTCTTCTAATTTTTTAGAAATCAATATGAGTATTTTCCTCGAATCGCGGTGCCAGTCCAACCCCTTAATGCTCTTCGCTTCCACCAATCTTTTGGAGGTCATGCTCTTCAAATCCATCACGTAGAGATCGCTCTTTTTCCTCGTTTCGTCAGTTTTCAGGTAGAGAATTTTCTTTCCATCCGGCGAGAATCTGGGCATGGAGGCGTCCTCAATGTATTTTCTTCCCTCCGGAGATTCGATCACAATTGTGTTCTCGTATTTATTTTCCTTTATATTCACCTTTTGAAGAACGTAGGCGATGTTCTTTCCGTTTTTGCTCATATTAACGTCTTTTAGATACGAAAATTTTGCAAACGATTCCTCGCTCCACATACCTACCGCCGTTACCTGTATGTATTTTTACGATTTAAATGTGCGGAATTTTAAAATGACCTAAAAACCGTAATGTTTTTTATGTAAGCGAATATTCCCTCTCACAGCATCCTGATGGAGGATGATGTATGTCACAAAATAAGAAATTTAAAAGGAAAGCAACTGTGAAAGTGCTTGAAGAGAGATGCAAGGGCTGCTGGTACTGTGTTAATTACTGTCCGACAAAGGTTCTGCAGGTATCTGAGAAAATGAACGCCAAGGGATATCATCCACCTGTTTTCAAAGAGAACATCGATGAAAACGTTGTGTGCATTGGTTGCCATCTTTGTGAGCTATACTGTCCTGATTTTGCAATAGTTGTGGAGGAATTGGAATGACCGAGAAACATCTTAAAGAGGGTTATTATTTCTGGAGTGGCGATGTGGCTGCTGCTGAGGGAGCTATAGCTGCTGGATGCAGATTCTATGCCGGATATCCCATTACCCCGAGCAGTGAGGTGGCAGAGACAATGGCTCTTCGTCTTCCTCAGGTGGGGGGCAAATTTATAGAAATGGAAGATGAGATTGGTAGCATCGCTGCTATAATAGGTGCATCTTGGACTGGAGAGCGCTCAATGACTGCCACTTCTGGGCCTGGTATATCCCTGATGAACGAAAACATCGGTCTTGCTGTGATGACCGAGGTTCCCCTCGTGATTGTGAATGCTATGCGAGGTGCACCATCCACTGGGCTTCCCACGCTTATTGGTCAAGGGGACCTGATGCAGGCGAAATACGGCTCTCATGGCAGCTACGAGATAATCACGCTGTATCCAAACAACATTCAGGAGGCGTTTGACCTCATGTTTGATGCATTTAATCTTGCTGAGAAGTACAGAGTTCCGGTGATGTACCTGCTGGATGGTTTGCTTGCTCACATGTACGAAAAAGTTTACGTTCCTCCAAGGGAGGTGTGGGAGAAAAAGATAATACGTAGAAAGAGAGCAAGAAAGGGACAGCTCCCTTACCAGCCAGATGAGGACATGATTCCACCCATGCCGTTGATAGGCGAGGGGTACAACATACATGCAACGGGATTAACTCATGATGAGCGTGGGTACCCGGATTTGACGCCGCAGGCGCAGGAGGAACTGGTGAGACGGTTAAACGAAAAGATACTGAAACACGAGAGGGATATTTGGAAGGTGGAGGAGTACATGACAGAAGATGCTGATGTCATCGTGGTGAGCTTTGGCGGTGAATCAAGGGCAGTTAAAGCAGGTGTGAATCTCGCAAGAAAAGAGGGAATAAAAGCAGGTATGCTAAGGCTCATAACCATATGGCCATTCCCGTGGGAGTACATAACAAAGTACTCTGCGGATTACATTGTGGCAGAGATCAATTACGGACAGATGTACCATCTTGTACGGGAGTACAGTGACAATGATGTGTATCAGCTTAATAAAATGGGTGGTGAAATACATACTCCAGAGGAGGTTCTGAAGAGGATCAGGGAGGTGAGCTCGTGAGTCAGATGACGGATATGAGAAAAATGGAGGAAGAGTGGCTTAGGACAGAGAGGCTTCCTCACGTGTGGTGTCCCGGCTGTGGCATAGGTATTGTTTTGAACGCATTTTTGAGGGCTGTTATACGCAGGAATATTCCAAAGGAGAAGATGGTTGTAGTATCTGGAATTGGATGTACGGGAAGGACAGCTGGATATGTGAATGTAGATTCATTTCATACAACGCATGGCCGTGCCATACCATTTGCAGTTGGTATAAAGTTTGCTCGGCCAGATCTTAACGTGGTTGTTTTTAGTGGAGATGGTGACCTTTTTGCTATCGGCGGAAATCACTTTGTAAATGCTGCGCGCAGAAATCACGATTTGCTTATTATAGCGGTAAATAACTTCACATACGGAATGACCGGCGGACAGCACGGGCCAACCACTCCTACCGGAGCATATACCACAACAACCCCATATGGTAATCCAGACAGGCCATTCAATATTCCTCATCTGGCTATATCTCTGGGCGCTCCTTATGTGGCGAGGTGGACAACTTATCACGTGAATCAGCTTCAAAACAGCATATACAAGGCTCTCAACATGAAAGGTTTTCGGGTAATAGAGATTATTTCTCAGTGCCCTACTGTGTATGGGAGGCGCAATTCTATGAGGTCTCCAATGAGTATGATGGAGTACTTCCAGAAAAACTCGGTTATCAACAACAAAGCTTCTTATGAGGAGATGGAACTTACCTATAATGGTAAGATAGTGGTTGGTGAATTCAGGAATGTTGGAGGTATACCCTCTTATGAGGAGAGATACGAAGAGATTATAAGGAGGGCTCAGGAATGAAAGCTGAAGTAAAATTTGGAGGCCTTGGAGGTCAGGGAATAATAACCATGGGATTTATCCTTGCCAATGCCGCGGCCATATATGATGGTAAAGAGTGCGTTTTCACACAGGATTACAGCGCTGAAGCACGTGGTGGTGCAAGTACAAGCGAGGTTATAATTGCCGATGAAAAAATAGATTATCCTCACGTTAGCAAGGCCGATTATTTGGTAGTAATGAGCATGAGCGCTTACAATGACTACGTCCATAAGCTGAAAGATGATGGTGTGATAATTGT
>WAOD01000095.1 GCA_015521465.1 DHVE2 group archaeon | reverse complement strand
TTTAAAGAATATATCCCTTTCTTGAAGTTTTTTCACTATTTTGTTGTATGGCTGTTCCTTCCCTGATCTTTTGGGCAGTTCATATATTTCTGAGCCTTCTATTTCTTCTTTTACAGGGAAGATGATGAAGTTCCCGTCTTCTAAAATTTTCCAGCTTGTGTCTAATAATCCACTTCTAACAAGCTTTTTTTTTGTTTTTTCAGCTTCTTCTTTGGGAACTCGTATTGCATATACCACACTCGTGAAATAGCACATAAAATTTAATCTTTATGATGCCAGTCATACGCATCCCTTTAGCATGGACTGGAAGATAGCTTCGGGCGGTTAGTGACCCTCGGGCTGAACGCCTCGCTCCCGAAGGAGCTCGACGCTTACACCCGGGCTCTATCAAACCTCTCTTTTAGAGGAGCCCTCAACGGTGTCTCGTTTCAGGGGCCGTTTCGTGCTTAGATGCTTTCAGCACTTATCGGCTACGGCGTGGCTGCCCGGCGATGCCTTGCCAGACAACCGGTAGACTAGTGGCCGCGGAGCCCCGTTCCTCTCGTACTAGAGGCTCCTTCCCCTCAGACACCGAGCACTCCCACGGAAAAGCAACCCTACTGTCTCGCGACGTAGTGAACCCATCTCACGATCCCTTTTAATGGGCGTACAGCCCCACCCTTGGCAGCTGCTGCACCGCCAGGATAGGGAGAGACGACAACGAAGTAGCAAGCCTCCGGGTCGATATGAACTCTTGCCGGAGACAACTCAGTTATCCCTAGGGTAACTTCTCTCTTATCACCCGCCCCCATCGGTGAGGACAGGGTGGTTCGCTAGGCCCTGGTTTCCCATCTCGGACCCTTGTTGTGCGGATCCGAGTCAAGCCGGCTTTTGCCCTTGCACTCTACGGGGGATTTCTGACCCCCCTGAGCCGACCTTTGGGGGCCCTTGTTTCCTTATCGAGGGCGTGGCGCCCCACCCAAACTGCCCACCTACCGGTGTCCCCGCATCGCGGGTTAGCGGTACCGCTGAGGAAGGGCGGTGTTCCATCGGCGCCTCCACCACCCCCGGAGAGGTGGCTTCGACGGCTCCCGCCTACACTCTGCATCCCCAGCAATACCGCAACGGCAGGCTGCAGTAAAGCTCCACAGGGACTTCGCTTTCACGTGGGAGAGACTGGATTGTGCACCAGTACATCGGTTTCAGGGGACTCAACCCGGGGACAGTGGGACCCTCGTTGAGCCTTCATGCAAGCCGCCAATTAAGCGGCGAGGTATTACGCTACCTTAAGAGGGTCATAGTTACCCCCGCCGTTTACCGGCCCTTCGCCCCGTTGTACCGGGGTTTCAGGTACCGGCACTGGGCAGGCTTCAGCCGGTATACACACCCTTTCGGGCTTGCACCGACCTATGTTTTTGTTAAACAGTCGGAGTCCCCTAGTCACTGCGACCTACCTCTTCACGAGGTAGGCACCCCTTCTTCCGAAGGTACAGGGCTAACTTGCCGAATTCCCTCGGGTTGATTAGTCCCACACGCCTTGGGCTTCTCACCCAGGGGCACCTGTGTTGGTTCTTGGTACGGACGCGGGTTTGACCCTGACGAACTTTTCACGGGCTCCAGGCATCAGCCAAACCCCCCCTAGGAGGGCCCATCACGCATTCACCCCCTTCTCTCCATTACGGAACTCCAGGGGTTTCGGCGCTTAGATACCGCGGCGACGGTACTTGACATAGCCCGAAGCGTCATTCGCCAGGCAAAACACCCACGGGGCCGGAATATTAACCGGCTTCCCTTTCGGTACACTCCACTTGGGGTGCACCTTAGGACCGCCTAACCCTCGGCTGACGAACATTGCCGAGGAACCCTTAGCCCCTTCGGCGGAGCCGATTCTCACGGCTCTTTGCTCCTACTCCCGCCAGGATTCTCGATGCTGTGCGATCCACGTCTCCTCACGGAGGCGCTTCTTCTCCCACAGCACGCCCCCCTACCGCATCACCTTTCGGTGGCAGTGGGTCTCGGTGGCCGGCTTAGTCCCGTCCATTTTCGGGGCCCATGACCTCGGCGGGTGAGCTGTTACGCACTCTTTAAAGGGTGGCTGCTTCTAAGCCAACCTCCCCGCTGTCTTAGGCCATGGACGCCCTTTACATGACACTTAGCCGGCACTTGGGGACCTTAACCCACCTCTGGGTTGTTTCCCTCTCGGGCGCCAAGCTTATCCCGGCGACCCTAGCTCTCTCCTTCTACGGCGCTGACAGGTTCGGAGTTTGAAAGGATGCTGGGTCCTTTCGGTCCCTGGGCACCCAATCAGTCACTCTACCCCGCCAGCTACCTCCAGAGAGGTCTACCTGCGGGCAGTCTCGGGGGGAACCCGCTATTGCCGGTTTAGATTGGCCTTTCACCCCTATGCCCAGGTCAACCGAGCGATTTGCACGTCAGCACCGGGTCGGTCCTCCACCTCCCTTTCGAGAGGCTTCAACCTGCCTGGGTATAGATCAACCGGCTTCGGGTCTCACACCGTCGACTCCAGGCGAGCACACCCCGCTCCTGACCCCACGAGGGGCTGCGAGCCTGTTGCTTTCGCTGTGGTTACCCTCTTTCGAGGTTAGCCTCGCCGACGGACAGAACTCCCTGGCCCGTTCTTCAACACGGACGATAGGACGACGGTCCATCCTCATTACAGGACTTCTTCCCTTTCTCGCCCCATCAGGTTGTCACCGCCCGGTTTCAGGCTCTTTTCACCCCGCTTCCGCGGTACTTTTCAACTTTCCCTCACGGTACTAGTTCGCTATCGGACTCGGGTTGTATTTAGGGTTGGATGCCAGATGTCACCCAGATTCCCGCGCCATATCCAAGGCACGGTACTCGGAAGACCCAACCTCGTAACCACCAGACTTACCTCTACGGGGCTTTCACCCTCTACGGCGCTCCGTTCCAGGAGACTTCGAGTTTGCCTGGGAGGCATTGGGTTGGGTTCACAACTCCACATCTCCCCACAGTTTCCCATGGGGATTCGGTTTGCCCTATTCCGTTTTTCCTCGCCGGTACTCACGGAATCCCTATTGGTTTCTTCTCCTCCGGGTACTAAGATGTTTCAATTCCCCGGGTTCCCCCTCCCATGAGGGAGTGGTTGCCGTAACAACCAGGAGGTCCCATTCGGAAATCTACGGATCTTAGGCTCCATACGCCTCCCCGTAGCGTATCGCCGCTGGGCACGTCCTTCATCGGCACCCGAGCCAAGCCATCCACCGGACGGCTTAACGGTGCTACCTTCCAGTCCATTATGCCGGAATGCGTATGACTGGCCTCATCGATCGTGATGATCTAAGCCCTTCCCCGATAACTCCCTTATCGGGTGCATAGGTAAGAAGTGCAAGGAGTGGTATAATGAGGACATATTTAAGGGTATCGATTTTCTCGCACATGAGTTATTGGCACTTTTTCAATCTTACGGCAGCAACCTTTAATTCCGGTATTTTAGCTTCTGGATCAAGGGCATCGTTAGTTAAGATGTTGGCTGCGCTCTCTGCAAAGTGGAAAGGAATGAAAACAACGCCCTTCTTTATCCCCGCTATTTTCGCTTTCACCCTTATCTTTCCTCTTCGAGATTCCACTTCGATGCAATCTCCATCTTTCACGCCTAATTTCTCTGCATCTTCAGTATGAATTTCGACGAAAGCCTCAGGAATGAGCTCATTGAATCCCTCTATTTTTCTCGTCAGCGTGCCAGTGTGAAAATGCTCATATGTGCGCCCTGTGGTGAGAACGAAAGGATACTCCTCGTCCGGCTCTTCCGCCGGCGGCTCGTACTCGTAAGGGGAAAATTTGGCCAATCCGTTTGGAGTCGGGAAGATATCATCGTGGAGAATTTTTGTGCTCTCGTGATTTTCATCAGGGCACGGCCACTGCAACCCAAATTTATCTATTCTTTCGTATGTTATCCCGCGGTACTGCGGAACAACCTTCCTTATTTCTTCAAATATATCCTTCGGGCTTTTGTAATTCCAATCCGCTCCCATTCTTTTGGCTATTTCCTGGATAATCCACCAATCGGGCTTCGCATCCCCTACGGGTTCAAGAACGCGGTGAAGTAATTGAACCCTGCGCTCTGTATTTGTGAACGTGCCCTCCTTCTCGAGAGAAGAAGCTGCGGGAAGAATTACATCAGCGAGCTGAGCGGTCTCGCTCATAAATAGATCCTGAACTACTAAGAACTCCAAATTCTTCAACGCCTGAATCACATGCTTCTGATCCGGGTCGCTCACCGCCGGATTTTCGCCCATTATGTACATCCCTTTTATCATTCCTTTGGAAGCGGCGTGCATAATCTCAACGACGGTCAATCCCTCTTTTTCAGGTATTTTCCCGCCCCATGTTTTTTCTATTTCCCTCGCTCTCCTCGTTCCCAATTTTGCATACCCCGGGAGCACGTTGGGTAAAGCGCCCATGTCCCCGGCGCCCTGCACGTTGTTCTGCCCGCGAAGCGGATTTACGCCTGTGCCTCTTTTCCCAACATTGCCAGTTAGAAGCGCAAGGTTCGCAAGAGATGCCACATTTGCTGTGCCGGAAGTGTGCTGAGTGATTCCCATCGCGTAAATTATTGCTGATTTATGGGTTGCGTACAGAACCGCTGCCTTTATTATGTCCTCCTTAGGCACACTGGTTATCTTCTCCACGTACTCCGGCGTGTATTTCTTAACCACATCTCTTAATTTCTCGTACCCCTCTGTTCTGTTTTCTATGAACTCTCTATCTTCTAACCCGTGGGAGATTATGACGTTCATCATCCCGTTGATCAAAGATACATCAGTGCCCGGTCTATGCCTTAAATGAAGATCAGAGTACTCCGCAAGCTCGATATCACGAGGGTCCGCAACTATTAATTTCGCACCTCTACCTTTAACCGATCTTTTAATCATCGTGCCGATTACGGGATGCGCATGAGTTGTATTTGAGCCAATCACGAAATACAACTCCGCATCTTTATCCAAATCTTCTAGGCTGTTTGTCATTGCTCCACTGCCAAATACTTTGAATAATCCAACCACGGTGGATGCATGACACAGTCTTGCACAGTGGTCAACGTTGTTCGTCCCAACCACGATGCGCATGAACTTCTGAAACAGATAATTCTCCTCGTTGGTGCATTTCGCAGACGAGAGGCCGGCGATGCTGTCCGCGCCGTATTTCTCCTTTATTTCTTTCAGGCGCGAGGCAACATAGTTCAAAGCTTCATCCCATGTGACTTCCTCAAACTTTCCATTCTTCTTTATTAGCGGTTTTTTCAATCTCTCTTCGCTGTGCACAAATTGCCAGCCGTACCGCCCTTTAATGCAGTCGTCCCCTTTATTCACCCCGTTGGGAGAGCCCTTAGCATAAATAATTTCCTCGCCTGACACGTAGTAATCTATGGCGCACCCCACGCCGCAATACGGACAAATTGAAGTGATTTTCTTCGTTTCTTTTTCTACCCTTGCTGTCAAATCCATGAGCGCTCCGGTGGGACACGCGTCCACGCAAGCGCCGCAGAACGCACAGCCAGCATCCTTGAGAGCTTCGTTTATTCCTGCAACTATTTGCGTATTCATTCCCCGGTTTTCCCTTACTAACACATGATTTTCTTTAATAAGTGAGCAAGCCTGTACGCAGCGAAAGCAAGAAATGCAAGCTTCTGGGTTGAAGGAAATGAATGGATTTTCTGCCAATTTTGGCATTGCTTTTTTATTATCCCCTTTTAGTTTTATCCCGTACTTCAAAAACAGCTCTTTTGCCTCGCCTTTTATTTCTTTATGCTCTTCTGCAATCATTTCCAGAATGGTCTTTCTTGTATCTTCAATTTCCGGGGAATGTGTTTCAATTTCCATTCCTTCATCTATTTTTGTTGTGCATGCCCTTGAATAGTATGTTTTACTGCCCTTCCTTATCTTTACCACGCACAAACCGCACGAGCCAATGGGTTTTTCATCTATTAAATTGCAGAGTGCAGGTATGTCTATTCCTTTCTCTCTTGCTACCTGTAAAATGCTTTTACCCTGTTTAGCCTCTATCTTTTCCCCGTTGATGATGATGTTCATTTTATCACCTCCATGAGTTCATCGTGAAAATTTTTCATTGCCGATTCGTAGGCGGTCATGGCACTTTTTCCGAGGGGGCACAGTGAAGCTATTTTCATAGCTCTGGCTGTGGCGTTTAATTTTTTAATGTCCTCAGAGGTTCCTTTTCCATTTACTATTTTTTCAATTATTTCTCTCATCCTTCTGGTTCCATACCGGCATGGAAAACACTGCCCGCAGGACTCGTGTTCAAAGAATTTCGCAATGTTGAGAAGCATATCCCATATTCTCACAGATTCGTTTAATACAATAATATCTCCCGTGCCAAGAGCCACGCCCCTCTTTTTTGCATCGGAGAAGCACAGGGGCATGTCAAGGTAATCTCTGTTCAGAATGTACCCAGATGCTCCACCACCTAACATTACTCCTTTGAAATTTCCATCCACGCCCCCTGCAAGCTCTATTGCCTCCCCGATAGTTTTTTCTCCCAAAATGTATTCGTAAATGCCCGGTCTCTTGACAAATCCGCTTATACTGAATAGCTGCGGTCCCGAGCATCCCTCTTTTCCAAGTTTGTGGTATTTCTCCCCTCCCATATTTATTATGACGGGTATGTTTGCGAGTGTCTCCACGTTGTTTGTTAGTGTGGGTTTGCCCCATAATCCGCGCTGTGTGGAATGTGGCGGCTTTATGCGAGGATATCCGCGCTTTCCCTCTATACTTTCCATAAGTGCAGTGGCCTCCCCGCAAATGTAAGCGCCTGCGCCCAAAACAACCTCAATATCAAAAGAGAATTTGGAACCGTATATGTTGTTTCCAAGTATTCCAAGTCTATGAAGCTCTTTCACCTTGTTTTTAATCTTTTCTGCAATTTCACGGTACTCGTATCTTATGTAGAAAAAACCTTTTTTTGCACCTACAGCGTAAGCGGAGATGATCATCCCCTCCAGAATTTGATATGGATTTTTCTCCATTAAACCCCTGTCCTTGAAAGTTCCCGGTTCTCCCTCGTCCGCGTTTGCTATTATGTATTTGGGGGTATTCTTTTCATTTTTCACAAATTTCATTTTCAATCCTGTGGGAAACGCCGCGCCCCCGCGTCCAACCAGTCCAGCGCTCTCCACCTCGCTTATGATTTCATCCTGTTCAAATTCCAAAGCCCTGCGGAGCGCTTTGAAGCCACCGTTTTCAAGGTAATCTTCTATATTGCGTGCATCATTAAGAAGAATCATTGTTCGCACCTCCTCAGAATTTCAACTGCCCTCTCAGGAGTGAGATTTCCGTATAATTTTCCATCCACCATCATTACCGGTGATTTTTCACAATGTCCCAGTCCTTTAACCATTTTGAAGGTGTATTTTCCATCTTTAGTGGTCTCTCCCATGGTAACTTTAAATTCCTCTTCCAATCTTTTTATTATATCTTCTGCTCCCTTTATGTGACATACTATACAGTCGCAAACCAAAACCTCGTGTTGTCCCTCTGGTTTGAATCTGAAAAATGAATAAAAAGAAGCGGTGTCGTAAATCTCCCCCTTCTTCATCTTTAGTTCCCTGGCAATAACTTTAATGGCATCTTCAGGAATGTAACCAAATTCATCCTGCACGTCGTGTAAAATAGCAAGAAGCTTCGCGTCGTCTTTTCTGTGTTTTTCTATTATCTCTACAACCTTATCCTCCATGTGCAGGTATCATAAAAAAAATATTTATGATTTTGCCATGTCCAAGCCCTATTTCTCCTCTTTTTCCAATACGGAATTGTTCGTCGTATCTTTTTCGACAATTTTTCCGTCTTCGATTCTCAGTATCTTGGTGGCATACTCGGTGAGCCGCAAGTCATGGGTGGCGATTATTACCGTTTTTCCACCTTCTTGCAGTTTCTTGAACATCTTTATTATCTCAAGTCCTGTTTCCGTGTCCAACTCGCCGGTTGGCTCGTCCGCAAGAATAATAGGGGGGTCGTTGGCAAGCGCCACAGCTATTGCAACTCTCTGCTGCTCGCCGCCACTCATCTCGTCTGGATAGTGCTTTGCTCTCTGCTCCATTCCTACTTTTCTGAGAAGTTCCATTGCTCGCTCTTTCTGTTTGCTTTTCGGAGTTCCTACAAATTGCATTGGCAGCATGACGTTCTCCATTGCGTTTAGCGTTGGTACCATGTTGAAAAACTGGAACACTATGCCCACATCCCTTCTTCTGTAATCTGTTAGCTCTTTATCACCCATCATTGCGATGTTCTTACCATTTACCATAACTTTTCCAGCAGTTGGTCTATCTATGCCACCGAGTATGTGCAGGAAGGTGGTCTTTCCTGAGCCGCTTGGGCCGAGGAGCATGACTATCTCCCCATCATCTATTTTTAAAGAGACATCCCTTATTGCTATGATCTCAATCTCTCCTCTTCTGTAAACTTTTATCAGGTTTTCTATTTCTATCATTTACATTTCACCTCCCAAGGCCCTTATTACATTAGTAATTTTCACCCTCGCAAAAATTGCAGATATTATATACTGTGCGAGGAAAAACACCAGAAGCATAATACCCGTAACCGTGCCGAAATTTTGGCCAACCACAAAGTACACGGGAAGCGATGAAGAAACATACATGAAGTTCACCAGGGTGTACGTGAGTGCCAGGCCAATAGCTACTCCAATTATTGTTGCAAGCACTATTATTGTTGCACCCTCCACCATTAGAACGTTAGTTACCTGTCTTTTTGTTGCCCCCCTTACTTTATAAAGGGATAGCTCTCCGCGCCTGTTGAAATACAGAGAGTACTGAATTATAAATATGGTTGCTCCACCTAACAGAACCATGAACATGTCCAGGGTTTTGAGGAATGATATTGTGTATTTGTCTGCATAACCTTTCCTTTCTTCGAACTGTAATCCATAGTTTTCAAGCTCTTTTTTGAGAGCATTGTAATTTGATGCTTTGAGAATCAGGACGCTGGCGTTCTGCGGTTCCACCTTTTTGTCTATCATTAAGTAGCCTATGTCTGTGGATTCTGGCAATCCCGGGAAAGAATACACTATTCCGCTCACCACGTACTTTTTTCCGTTGTACGATGTATCGCTGTATATCTGTATAACATCTCCCACATGTATGTCGCGGCTCTTTGCCAGGTACGAATTTATAACAACTTTCCCTTTTTCAAAAGACCCGGATTTTATAAACACGTTTAAATGGTAAACGGAATTTTTGTAATCGTCAAAATCTGTCATTGCGATTTGCACGCTCTCTCCAAATACCATCCATGTGTGCTCGTTTCCTGAATATCCAAACCGTTCTCCATTTACATTTATCCAGGCATACCTGCTTACGTTTTTAGATGATGTTATGTTCCAGTTTATAACATTTCCGTCAGTGGTTCTGAAGTCTCCACCTACTTCCTGAATCCTTTTAATCTCCTGCATGGCCTGCTCGTTGTCGTAAGTTGAGGATATGAATGTGGAGAATGTGAGTATGAATGCAAGTATGAAGGCTATGTACGCCACGTTTTTGGGATTTCTTTTCACTCCTGTTTTTACCAGCTCCCCTGCCACACCGCTAATTTTAGAGAACACCATAGCAAAGTACTCGTAGAGCCGCTGGGTACCTAAGGTTAAAAGCCTTGCCATGTAAAGCGGAAGAAGTATGAGAATTACGGGGAACAGGAACATTAGGGTTGAAAGTATTATTACCGCAATTAATGTAATCATGTTCAAGCCGTTATTCAGTGATACGTTCTGGATTAGAACAATACCCGTTATAATATATGCCCACATCACCGCTGATTTTATAATGTCTTTCATAGGGGAGTAATCCACTTTTTTGAAGTTCTGGTTGTAATGGCTAATCAATTCAAGCATGGGCATGTTTTTCATTTTTTTCCACGGCTTGTAAAGTGCAATGAAAAACAGAAACATGGCTGTTATCACGGCGCCAACTCCGTACTCGGCATTCCAGTCCAGAGTGAAAAACGGGAGGTGAAACATCATCTCGTTGCCTGCGTAAGCCAGGAACTCACCTAAAATGTAACCTGTTATTCCACCAATAAGAGAATATATTATTGCTTCGTATATCAGGAATTTGAAACGGTGCTTGTTTGATGCTCCCCTTATTCTGAGTATTCCGAATTCCCTTCTCCTCTCGTTTAGCTCTATTTCTATGCCAACCATGGACAAATAAGCTCCCATTACAATAAGGGGCAACGAGAAAAACAAGTACATTATGGAGGTTAGCATGTTCGGCGTGTAAGATAACTGGTAATTCACCGAAAATCCATTAGAATATTGTGCAAGAGCCTGGCGTACTTCCATCTGCACAATTGCAAGCTTTTTGTCAACTTCGTTAATGTCCCCGGATGATAATAAGTAGTTGACGTTTACCTTTACACCTCCGTAAAGAGCGGTATCATTTAAAAGTTCCATAGTTTTAATATTGGTCAGTGCGTCCATCATTTGCCAAGAGACATGTTCGACTTTTAGGTAGAATCCAGTCACGTTAAAAGTAGCTGTTCTTATCCTGTTTCCATCTTGGTAACTCACGTTTAGTGTTTCTCCGAGGGTAATGTTATATTCTTTTGCAGTGTTTAGTGATAAATCAATATCACCTGCCTCTGTTGGAAACTTTCCCTCCACAAGCTCTGTGTATTTTTCCCAGTTTTCAAAGTAAAATAGCCCCAGTGTTAAATTTTTCTCCTTGCAGAATGGATATGAACCCATCATCGCATCCACTGCATCCACATGAGGAATGTTTTGCAATTTTTTAACAACCTGCTCGTAATTTTTTGCTGCAAAATCCGCGTTAAATGTAATCTGGTAATTCTCTTTATTTAGAGCATCGTAAAGCTGCGCCTTGGCCACGTTGTTTCCCAGAGTGAATACTGAAAATATTATTGCTATTGCTATAATTATTCCTATGGTGGTGCTCGCCAGCCTCCTTTTAGATGTAATGCGCATAAATGGTATATATTCTCCTTCATAAAAATACTTTCTATGGCAGACATTTAAAAATTATCCCAAAAGGTTAAATAATTCCACATCTAATAGGTGGGAGAAAATGAGGAGGAAAGTGAAGAAATTACTCTGGGACTGGCGTCTTCTCCTTGTGTTTGTGACTCTGTTAGCCATAGCTCTGCGTTCCATTCCTGCCTGGATATACTCGGGTTGGGGCAATGATTTTGGAATATACTATTCAATAACCATAGAATTTCTCCAGAAGAGAAACCCACTTTACGAGTATCCCGCTTTCTGGGGTTCATCAGGATATGGCTCCTTTCCAATGTTCTACCTCATAATAATGGGTGCGTATTATCTCACCGGCGCGGACCCGCGTATTTTGGTTCTTCGCGTTCCTCCAATAATTGGAGGTTTGACGGTAATTCCCTTATTTTTGATATCATATTATCTTACTAAAAGTAGAAAAACATCTTTGCTTGCAGCGCTGCTTCTTGCGATAAATCCCGTGCAGATGTACCAGACATCGATGCCTTATTTCCTGACAATAGGGCATTTTTTTCTGCTTTTTTCCCTGTATTTCTTTATACGGTGGAAGGATGATACAAAATGGCTTTACTTCTTAATTCCTTCTTCAGTTGCTCTTCTGCTTTCTCATCATCTCTCCAACTACATGTTTATAATATCCATAACTGGTATTTGGTTCGTTCTATCTATTTTTGGAAAATTGCAACGTAAGATGATTTACAGGTACTTTTTCTTCATATTGCTTTTTTCGGGGGTTACTTTTGCATACTGGGTTCTGCACGTTCCGGGCATGAGGGGATTTCTTTCATCGTTGGATCACGGTGCTCTCGGATGGTATTACACGGTTGCTATTTATTACGTGTTGATGTCAATTCTTTTTTACCTTTCTTTGAACACGAGACTGAGGCTCACGGGTAGTATAATAAGAGTTGTGGAAAGATTGAAAGTTCCATGGATATTTGCACTATCACTTGGATTTGGCATAGTTTCTTTCGTTCTTCTATCTGTTATCGGGCTTCACGGGTACTATATACCACCGGTTGCCATAATCTACTCGCTTCCTTTCTTGCTTACCCTTGGGTTCATGGGCGTGGGCTTGTCCAGGATTTACCTGAATAAGCGGCTTTTTTATGTGATAGGTGCCTGGACGGGTGCAATTGCCTTCTCTGCTTTTACCGGTTTTGTTACTTGGAGCGGGCTTCTCCCATGGCGTCATGTTGAGTACCTAATGGAGCCTCTGTCAATATCTGGTGCAATGGGAATAAGGCTCGTTATGGGTAGCGAAGTATTCAAGAAAGTGACAATAAAGAAGAGGATGATCGTGGAGCTTGAATCTCCAAGTTACATAGTTTCCCATGGGCACAATCCTGAGGTTAGTGGGGGTATGATACACCCAATTCCAAAACAAAGCTCCGTTACTGTCCGGGACCCCGTTGAAATCAAGTCCTCCTATCCAATTGGAAGAAGTATGCAGGTACTTTTTCTTTCCGTTATAGTTTTCGTAGTTGTTATGAGCGGGATAACCGCTTATCCTTTTATGAACAAGGTATCTCCCCCAGAGCAGCAAGTATCCGATGTGGTTATGAGTGCTGTGTTTTATTTACAGGAGTATGGTGATAGAAATTACACCGTTGCCACTGACCACAAGGTAGGCATGTTG
Organism: DHVE2 group archaeon; assembly: GCA_015521465.1. Classification (GTDB taxonomy): domain Archaea; phylum Thermoplasmatota; class Thermoplasmata; order Thermoplasmatales; family Aciduliprofundaceae; genus JAADDK01. The sequence continues at coordinate 9,322 of WAOD01000095.1, read as the reverse complement.
GTTGAAGCTTACGGATTCAATTCCAGTTTTGAATACGATTACAAAATATGGAACTCAACAACATGGATGGGTTGTCTGGATGAGCTATATGGCCTGAACGGTACATATCCCCCTGTAGGCTACGTTCTGATTACCCGCAATATGTTAATGAACGGTGTTTATGGATACGGAGATCTGGAAAATCCCATTGCCCCTCCTGTAATGATGAACAATACTACCTATGAAAAATTCCAGCATGAGCCTTTTGAGTTGGTATTTAAAAACAGCACCCCTGATAACAGCGATTGGGTTGAAATATACAGGGTAAACTGGACATATATATGGAACAATCTCAATTATAGTCGTGCACCAAAAAATTTTGAAAGTAATTATACCCCGTGGTACTCCCACAGGGATTTCTTAAATTTCTCGATTTCTTGTTCAAGGGAATTCAGGCGGTCTTTGTTTACGTCGTTTCCTGCAATTTTCATTATGAACAGTAGGGATTTCAAGTGATCCTCTGCACTGAGCCTCCAATCATCCACCTTCTTGTAAATTTTTGGCTCTGGGGTCTTGATTGTTCCAGCAGGAGTTTCTATCTCCGCCTCGATCTCTTCATCAGGGAAGTACTTGGTAACATCCTGTACCTCACCTCTTGCGTATGCCATTATCTCTGATTTTACCTCCTTGCTGATCCATCCTATGTCCACATAGTAATCTAAGAGCAGTGTTATCTTGTCCCTTTTAACGTGTTCGAACAGGAATTCTATCCACCGCATCAGAAGCACGATGGTGTAGTAGTCCTTCTTTATGTGGGTTAGTAGCGGTTTTTCTCGCCCATTGTACTGTGGTTCCATTTCTCTTACCTCCTCTCTTGGGCGCGGCCTCTCTGTTACTCTTTTAACTTCCACAGGTGGTTCTGGAGCAGGAGGTGCTGGTGGAGGCATGTTCACGCTTTCTACCACTGGTATGCTCTCTTCCGCTGGACCTCCAGGTATCACGGTGTCGGGTGTTATCTCCGTTTTATCGTTCATGTTTATGAACGGGTTAATCTTCTGGGACACTATCTCGTACACGTCAAGGAGCCTCTTAATGTTATCCTGCATCTCCTCGTTGGTGTTTCTGATTTCTGAAATTTCATTTTCCAGCGACCCTATTAGCGAGTCGTGTCTCTCCAGTCTGTTCTGTATCTCGTCCAGTTTTCTTGCAAGGTCATCAATTTTCTCCGTGAGCTCATCCATGCCGCTGTTTTTCATCACGTCTCCCAATATGTTCTGCAGGTCGTTTTCCTCTATTAAAGTCTCCGATACTTCTGTTTCTGGCGCTGCCACGCCCTTTTGCATCTCTGTTTCTTCCTTTTTCTCCTTTTTCTTTTTCTTAAATAACCCTGCCATTTTTTCACCTCCCTTGGTCATTCAAGGTTCCCTGTGCTCTGTTTTCGCTGTTCAAAGAAATAAAGGAGATCAGTAGAGATCCACGTACTTCGTAGTGAGTGTTGCAGGTACCATGAATGCTGCATATGTAGGTACTCCATGCTTGGGTATTATCTGAAGAGTCACCTGAGACTGTGGAGTTAAGTTGAGACCTACTGCCGTTGCGTTGATCACGAGCTTTACAACGTCTCCCTGTGTCATCACGTACTGGGTATTCCAGTTCTGAGGAGGCATGTCCCTGAGAAGTACTGCAGTGTATTCAGTTCCATTGCCAGTTATTGTATTATTCCCAAGAACACGTACTGTATCTGCGGTGAAGTTCAGAGTGACGTCTGTTGTGCCGTCTGTTATTTCAATAAGCACGCTCTTCATGTCAATGGCAGGGCTTCCAGCGAGGAGGCCAACTTTTATTTCTATGGTGCTCAACTTAGGCGGAGATGCGCTAAGGTCTACTTTTCCACCCATGTGTATTATTTTGAATCCAGTCGCTACGTCCTGTATAGCTATGTTACCAGTCTCCTCCGCCTGCTGCTGCAGCTGGTACGCTGTCTGTATTAACACCGTTGCGGCAACGGCAGCCACGATAATCATGGCTATAAAGATTATCAGGGTGCCGATGCCCATCTCTCCTTTTTCTTTCTTATTCCACACCTTTTTCATTCACATCACCTCGGGTTTTTGGGAGTTTTCCCCAATTATTACAAAACCTTCGAGAGTTTAAAAATATTTCGTGTTTATTCTATATAAATGATTTGAATTTTTAATTCTCACGTTTGAGATTCAGCGGGGGATTATTCTCTGCTGCGGAGTATGTATATTACCACAACAGCCACTGCCGCAGCCACGCCTATTATGATGTAAAGTAGATTATCTATAATTATGGAAGATAGGCTCCCCCCCGATGCGGGTTTCATGGTAATGGTTATGTTTTTCACTGTTCCCGTGGCAGATACCATTTTAATTGTCACCTTGAAATTTCCGTTGTTAATATTTTCCCCAGGAATTATTACAACCTTTGCACTTTGGTTTACGTGCAAAATTACAAAGGTTGTGTTTTTGTATTCTTTTCCGAGATATTTTATTACCCAGGTGATATTCTTTTTGGTTTTTGGAATTACGGTTATGGCTTCCATGGCGTTTCCAGTGTTGTTTATGCTAAGCACTATTTCATTGCCCTGCTGCACGGCTGAAGCGGTGAAGGAATGAATGGCATGTACTGTAACAGATAGGGGAAGTGTGTAGTTTTCATCGTTTCCAAAGATTATTTTCAAGTACATCACGTAGCCTCCTGCGGGAAGCCATTGGGGTAGAGCAATGCACACACTAACCTTTGTAGATTTGTTAATACCTTCTAAAAGGGAGTACTCGCTTATTACCGCGTAATCAGATAGCTGCCCGGTGATGTTCAGGGTGTAGAGTTCAGGCAGGTTTCCCGTGTTTCTGAGCAAGATGGTGAAATTAACTATCCTTTTTATTGATGATTCATTGAGTACAGTGGCTTCTACTCCGTGAACAGGAGCTATTGTTAGCGAAATAGAGTAGTTTCTTATTTCCCCTTTTTCTGACCATATTCCCAGAGTAACATTAATGCGAGAAAACGCAGGTAAATCTGGCACGTACGCGAGAATATGCATATTTGCCTTCTCTCCAGGGGTTAGATTAAGAGTGTTGTTGCTCAACGCTATCGGCCAGGTTGCGTTATAGATTATTTTCAGATGTAATGTTTCGTTGCAGTTGCCCGTGTTCTCCAATGTCATGTTTATTTTTTGCATTTTGTTTGGTTTAACATAATATATTGGTAAGTAATACAGTTTAAAATCTAAATTTGGGATTACTATCACGGTAATTGTCTTGTTTTTTGTTATCCCGCTCTCTGAAGAAACGCTTATATTGAGTGTATAATTTCCAACGGGTGTGGATTGATTGGTATTTATTTTAAAGCTCAGGTTTTGCATTGCTTCTGCGGGGACTTTCACGGTGCAGATTTCTGGAGTAACACTAAATTCCCGGGTGTGATTTCTAACGGTTACTGTGTAGTTATCGTCAACATCTCCTTTGTTGATTAAGCTCACGTTAAATATTGTGCTGTTTCCAGGTTTTATAAATATCTCACGAGGAGTGAAAACTTCGTATTGATATATTCTCACATAGACACTCACGCTCCTCTCGTTGTTTGATTCGTTGCTTTCATATATCGTATTATTTGGATCCAGAATCAATGTTATCCTGTGCATACCTCCTGGCAGAGTGTAATTTTGCTCTATTGTTTCTTCTCTGTATATTTTTATTTCACCGTAAGTAACCGCTTTTCCATCGATTTTCACAGAATAACTGATGGTTATATTTGTCTCTATTGAATTACCAACTTCTGCCATTATCTCTATTTTTCCATTTGTCCCCTGTCTCGTGGAAATATTCTTTACAAAAATATCCGGGAATTTGCCAAGCCTTACCATTATTTCGCTATTATTACCGTTTTTCGAGCACCATATAACGCTTACCTGGGATTTATCTATTGAGATGAGGGGATGGGATACATTGATGCCTGAATACAGTGACATCGGGGTGTATATTTCTTTACCTGTTGTTGAGTAGACTCCAAAGGATACGTTGTTACCCTGCTTCCAGGTTACGAACATTCTGTTTCTGCTTGTGTATATTGCAGGCTCTATTGAATAAACTTTGCCCATGGAAGTTAAGTTTGTATCATCTATTATCGTTATTCCAGTTTCATTTAATTTGGTGTACACCAGCCCGTATATTCCGTCTTCTCTGGAGCATGAGAATACAACGTTAAAACCGCCATCGTAGCTTGCGCTTACGGTGGTGCCGGGAGATACCACGCTGATTCTTCTTATTGGTGTGATAATCTCTCCGTTGGCTTTCAATCCCCTGTACATCACACTGTATCCGGGAGTGCTGTTTTCGTTAATCCATAAAACTGCCACGTTATCATTTTTCCCTATGGTTATAACAGGCCTCGTGGAGTTTGATTTTTCGTCTGAAATTACCTCTGGGGATATGATTTTGTTTCCATTTTTATCAAGTGTGTCGTACATTATCACCCATTTATTGTTAATCATCTCCTGCCATACTACATGTATCTCTCCGTTACTGTCAATTTTTATTTTTGGGGATGTTGCGTTGTTTGTTCCGTCGCTTACCTGTTTTGGATGTACTACTATTGATATGTTCTCATCGTTGTACTGGAGAACGCAAAAGTATATTGACCAGTATCCTGTTATCATTCTTTGCCATACAATATACACCCTGCCGTTATTAGAGGCCACATCCGGGTTCTCGTCTGCTCCCGGATAGTCGGTTATCCTTGTGTCATTTACTAACTTGAACCCGTAGCTGTTAAGTTTGGTGTAATATATCTCCCAGTTGCCGTTTCTGTTATCCTGCCATACAATATCAAACGTCCCGTTGCTTTCACTCATCGCGGGGTTCTGTGCGTTTCCCATCCACGTAACTGTACGTGGGGATGACCAAAGAATACCATTCTCGTATTCTCCACTGTCACGCAGAATTGCCCCGTTCTCCATTTGACTTGTTAAATTTTGATTTCCTGAGTACATCCCGGGTATTGATAGCAGTACGATGAAAATCAAGGGTATGATTATCGATGCTCTTTGCATTTTATCCCTCCTTTACAGTATGGAGGATTTCATGCTAACTTTTTCCTCTTCAACGGACATCTCCACATGCATCTCGTTATTGTCAAAATTTAGCACCGCTTTGAAGTTATCCACAGTGGAAAGGTACTTTACCCTTTTACCGTGCTTTTTTTCTTTCAGTATGCCCTTTTCAACAAGCATCTTAACCCGCCGGTAGCAAACCGAGAGCGGAATGTCAAGTTTCTTGCTAATCTCCCGTATTCCCATCTCTTTTTCCATAGTGCCCATTATTATTTGTGATGAATACGGATCCAGCATGATTTCTAACACGTCTTTTGCCTGAAGTTCCATACTTTGAAATTGTTGTATGGGGTTTATTAAAATTGCGAAGTAATTTTATATTTAAATATCAATATCTTGCTTTCACAAATTGTTATTTCATCAGTTTTTCAGGGTTTCTAATCGATTATGATTATCTTTTTGGAGAATCATGGCGAAATCGTTTTAAGTATTCTTTGGGATGTGTATCCTATGTCGGGAGGAAGTGATAGTTCAGCAATAGGTGTAGTATTGATGGACGAATACAACTTGAAAATTCTGGCTGCAACAGCCTTGAAGCCAATGTCCGTCCGTGAAATTGCATATAAGTTTGACATACCCCTTGCGAGTGCATACAGAAAGATAAGGGAACTGGAGGGTTTTGGACTTATAAAAGTTGAAGAGACGCGCTTGACTAGGGATGGCAAGAGGTACAAGCTTTACCGCTCGCAGGTTGAGAATTTTGAGGTAAGTTATCACAGAAACACACTAAAAATAAAATTGCATATAAAGTGGAAGGAGCCAGAAGTTATAGAGAAGAGCATACTTACCCAGTAAGCTCTTTCACAAGGTGCCTGGCGGTGAGTCTCACGCTCTCCTCGCTTTGATGCTCAGGTGACCATCCGTAAGATTTAATGCGCTCAATGGACAGCATCATCTTCGGCACGTCGCCTTTCCACCCACGACTCCCTCCCGTGAAAACGTATTTTACATCTGATAAATTCATTTCTTCAACAACAATATCTGCAATCTTCCTAACGTTTATCCAGTCTTCGCTGCCTATGTTAAATATCTCCACATCTTTTTTCCTGTTTTTGTATCCGAACATTATGGCATCCACGCAGTCTTTCACATACAGATATGACTTTGTTTGGGTACCATCTCCTAAAATCTCCAGTTCCCTGGGATTTTTCTTCAGTTTCATTATGAAGTCATAAATCACGCCATGGGTTCCTCTTGGCCCTACAATATTTGCAAAGCGGTAAATAACGGCTTTCATATCGAATGTGTGCACGTATGAAGTTATAAATGCTTCAGCTCCTAATTTCGATGCTCCGTATAGTGATATTGGAATCAATGGACCGTAATCTTCAGGCGTTGGAATCTTCGTTGCTTCACCATAAACTGTTGATGTAGACGTAAATACTATTTCTCTTACTCCGTTTATTCTCATTGCTTCCAGCACGTTGTAAGTTGCCATCACATTTTGCTCCATGTGCACGCGTGTGTCCGAGGCACCTAAACGCACGTCGGGATTTGCGGCCACGTGGAAAACAACATCCACGTTTTTCATCTCTTTATTTAGCCTCTCTTTGTTCAGAAGATCATCTTTCACAAACTTGAAATTTTTCTTGCCAAGATGCTCCTCTATGAACTTCATTTTTCCAGAGCTTAGATTATCGTACACTATAACTTCATTATTTTCTTCCATCAATCTGTCTACTATGTGACTTCCTATGAACCCCGCGCCGCCAGTTACCATTACTCTCATTATTTCCACCTCTTATCCATACTGCTGCTACTATAAACACGCCAACGAATATAATTATTCCTATGTACAGGAAAAATATTTTTGGAAAGTTTTCAAAGGAGAATATTGCAAAGTAGGTGGCTATTGCTATCAGGAAAGAGCCGAACAGCGAGCCTAATATTATTGAGTACAGAACCTTGTACTTGTTCATTCCCAAAATTCTACCGATTACCGTTGCTCCAACACCGCCCGAGCCTTGGAAAGGAAAAGCCACAAAAAGTGCAAGCCCTATGTAAGTGAGCCTGCTTAGATGCTTATGCTTCTTCCATTTTTTCTCACCAACCTCTTCCAGCTTTTTTACGTATGTACCCAGGAAAGGAATGAGCTTTATGAGCTCCCAGTTCCACATCATCCACAGTCCCACTATGGAGTCTATGAAGGCAATGGACATGCTTGTTATCACCACGCTCCATACTCCATAGCTGTTTTTTAGAAGTATCACCCCTGCGGGCACCATGCTCTCTTTTCCAGCCGGGGGTATGAGGTACAGAAAGGTGATGGTTATTAGCCCCATGTTTATCTTTGGAGGGAGGGTAAAGTACACACCAACCATGTAAAGAAGGTATAGCGCCCACGGAAAGAAGAAATAAAACACTATGCGCCAGGATTTCATTTCCCTGTAAAGTTCTTTGACATGCATTATCTCTTCAACAAATCTGTCGCTAAAGCTCACCCAATCACCACGAAGGCGTAATGGTCCTTTTGAAACCGGGATATGTTGATAACCTCCTTTATATCGTAGTACTCTTCAATCTTCTTTTTGCTTTTTATCATAACTTCCTTTGGTTGAGAGCGCATGTCTATTGTGCGGGTTTTTAGCATTAAAAAGCCTATGCTTGGTGAGAAACGTTCCATGTTTTTTAGAAAAATATCTACTTGGTCCCTCTGCGATATGTCCTGGTAAATGACTTCGGGGCGAGATACCCAGAGTGATATGGCATCGGTGTTTCTCGCATCTTCTAAGATTGGAATTATATTTTTCCTCCTCTCTGCGAGTTTTACCAGCTTGTTCATGGATATCGGCGATATTTCCACTGCCCATACCCACTTTGCCATATCAGATACATGGCTAACGGTGGTTCCCGTTGATGCACCTAAATAAAGAACATTTGAGTTTTTGAAGGGGAAACTCTTGAGTTTCATGTGCATTGCCGCGCAGAGTTTGCTTCTGAAAGGTACCCACTGGTGAAAATATCCTTTCTTATTTTTAATAACTTTCTCTCCATAAACATCTTCTTTATCTTCAGATAATGTGTAAAAATGCTTTCTGTCAGTGAACACTCCCGGGTACCTGGATTTTTTCATCAAATTTGAATGTGCGGGCTGTATTTAAATTTTTGTGGATATTTGCATGGGGTGTTATAAATAATACTTCAGATATGTTGTTCTCTTCTCTCTTCTTTATGGCTTTAACTGTAATGAAGGTCTGGCTTTTTATGTATGGATATTGCATGTATCCAGTATACTTAATTACCTTGGAAGATTTTTGAAATTACTTGGTAAACAAAAATGTAAGTTTGTCTTCAATATTGCCCGATTACGTTGAAAGAGATGAGTATGTGGATAAATATACTCTTTTAGTGACAAAATTTATGGGGCTACTTTATTCCTTTATGAAAGTGATATTTATGAAATAAATGTGAGAATGGGTACTGGAATTGCAGGTTCATGGGTAAGGATTTAAGAGAGAATATTTAAAATAATTTGTTTGCACTAATCCATTTATAATAAAATAATTGCCGGTGATTAAATGAAGGTATATGTTTCGAGACACAAAGAGCTATACGATAAAAACAGCATAGAGAAGTTAGGAAAGGCATGGCCGGTTGGAATGAGCGTGATACCCGCAGTGCTGTGGATTTCCTTAATTATTGTATTCATCTATGCGTTTTTGCCTGCCATTTTCGAACCCGATCTGAATTTAAGGTGGATGCCTATAGTCCTTTGGATATTTCTACTGCTATTAACGACATATCTCTCCTACGATGTGTATGGAAATTACCTGTACTACAAGGGGATATGGAAAGATCCTCCTTTTGCGAAAAGATCCGTAAAGAAATTCTGGAAGGATTTGAAAAAGGGAAAGATACGCGGAATGATATTGTGGGGAGATGATAGAGATGCAATAGATTTTCACATAATTTATCAGGGGTTGGGAAACAGGGGGGTGGTGGTGAAGATAAGTAAGGAAGAGAAGTTAGGATTAGATAGTTTTCTAAAGGAGAGAATGGAGAGAGAAGCAAAGAGAGTAAGATTTGAATATGATGGTATAAGGGTTAAAGATGCAATAATAGAATATGAGAACGGAAAGAAAGAGTTGGTTGGAAAGAAGAAAGCAGAACTGATGAGATTCTTTTATGTTATAAGTAAAGATAAGCTGGCCTCAGGAGGACTTTATGCAAGTGAAATAATGAAGAAGTTAGTTGAGGGTTAATAATGGG
>WAOD01000094.1 GCA_015521465.1 DHVE2 group archaeon | reverse complement strand
CACTTGCACCTTCCGGACGAAACTGATAATAATCAGAAGAAATCTTGCTCAATTTTGCATATTTAACAGCACCTTCAAAAACTTCTTTCATCTTTTCAACCCTAGCCAACGTTCCCGGATCCACACCGTACAAATCCGCTATGATGTGGAGCCCGACAGCCATCTTCATCACCTTCCATACCTTTTTCACCTCCATATATCTCTGGGTTGTGTTGTGTAAATCTATTTTATATTTGAATTTTGCGATGTCTTTTTTCGAAGCATACCGAAATCTGAAACGTGCAAATCTCCAAAACACTTATATAAATATTTAATATCTCTTTCACACATGCATATGCTTTGCTGTCTGTCCTTGATAATAATCGTCTTAGCCCTCATAGGCATATTAAAATTCTTTCTGAAGCTCGTGCTGTGGATAATCGTTGCCATAATATTGCTGGGGGGTCTGGTTTTGCTGGGCACGTTTTTCAGTCAGTACATTCCTTAAAATATGTTTTTCATTCTGGCTTTTTTGGACGTGAGCATATGGCATTCTCGTCCCCGTCTAAAAAAATCTCGCGGTCGGGGAACTTCTTAGCGAGCTCTTGCATTATTTCCACTACTTCCCCTATTGTTATTTCTGGATGCTCGCTCAGCCTCAGGTGAACAACTTTATCTTCCATTATATTCTATTGAATTTCATGGCGGTATTTATAATTATCTCTCTGTGGAAAAATTTAATATTAAGCAATTATAAAATACTTTCACTTAGAAATTACACGTTATTTCTTGAGGTTTTTGTAATTTTCATATATCATTCTGGTAATTTTAACCAAAAGATATATGTAATATGGTTTCTGTAAATTTGTTGATGTGTAATGGCTCCAGGCATTACGGGACGCCAATTGGTAGAAGTGGAGTTTACGTCCCTGAATTTGCTGTTTCACTGTGGCAGATAGAATTCAGGGAGAGATACGGTATAGATGTGGACAGGGACGTGGCCCGCGTGATTTTGCAAACAAAATATGAAGAGAGCACATGGAAGTGGAAAAAGGCAATATCGAAAATAGAGGAGATACTTGTTAGCAAGGGTTTGAGCAGGGATTACGCCATGAATTTTGCCAGACATTTGGTGGATTTGGCGTTGAAATGAAAAAGAAAGAGCTTGAAATTAAGCTGCAGTCGTTGATACCCTTCAGGAATCCAAAGGCATACCTTGAGCAGTACGCAACACCTGCCAATGTGGCTGCGGATATACTTTACCTCGCTTACATGATTGGAGATTTGCATAACAAGCAGGTTGCGGATTTTGGAGCAGGATTTGGTATATTCACAGTTGGCTCTTGTATTTTGAATGCCTTGCGAGTTTACGCAGTGGAAGTGGATCCTGATGCAGTGAATGTTTTGAAAGATAATGTTACCAGGTGGAAATGCAGCAGCGTTGATATTATAAATACAAATGTGGAAAATTTTTCCATGCGCGTGGATACTGTTTTTCAGAATGTACCCTTTGGCTCTCAAACTAAACATGCGGATAGAATTTTCATTAAAAAAGCTATGGAATCTGGCTCTGTTGTTTACGCTCTCCACAACTCCGTTACCTTGGATTATGTTATCGCTAAGTATTTGGAATTGGGGGGTGTGATAACGCACCGTGCCTTTTTTGAATTTACCATCCCAAAAATATTCCATTTTCACAGAAGAGAAAGAGTGAGCAGGGAATTTATTTTCCTGCGGGTAGAATCTCGGAGATAATTTAAATAATATGTTTGAGATTATGAATTATGGAGAAGCTGGTGGCCAAGGCACGGGTGTATTACATTATATCATACGGCAGGGATAGCACCATGTTCACGGATAAGAAATGGACCCTTGGCACCGCATACTTAACTGAAAAGCGTGTGGTTTTTAAGTTTCTTGATAGGTATTCCACAATATTTTATTCGGATATAATTGAGGTGAATGAGCGAGATAAGTATCCCCACATATCCCCACCAATGGGCTGGTCAAGGGGGAGCATACTGGAGTTGCAGCATTTTGAGGACAGTTCAAAAAGACATGTGCTAATTTCCATAATTTCTGCAGATTTTGATGTCATAACTAAGTTGAAGGCAATAATCGGAAGGTTTGCTTTGCAGGAGGAGAGAAAAATAGGAGAGGAGCACCTAAAGCTTTTGCTTCTCTTGTCTATGGGTATAAGAGATATTGCAATGATAATGTATATTTTGAATCTAACTTCTGAAAAATATTATACTCTGATAAAAGATTTAAAGTTGAACGGACTTATATATGAGAACTTATCTCTCACTGATGCTGGTAGGAGAAATATTTACCAGTTGAAGAAAAGGATTTAAATGGGTGAGCATATCTCTGCTTATGATGCTTGAGATAGATGGTTGGAAGGTGGGAATGAAATTTTCGGCAGCGCATTTCATTCCGGAGCACGGTAAATGTTCCCGAATTCACGGTCATGATTACGGAGTGAGGTTGAGGATATACGGAGAGGAAGAAGGTGGAATACTTTATGATTTTATCGATTTGAAGAGGAAAGTTAGAGAGATATGTGATGAGCTGGACCATCACATCCTTGTTCCAACTGCCAATAAAGATGTGTGTGTGGAAGAAAGCGAAGACATGGTGAATGTATCATTTGGGTCAAAGAATTACTCTTTTCCACGGGGTGATGTGGTTTTCGTGGATATATTGGTGCCGAGTGCAGAGCTTCTTGCACAATATATAGGAAGAAGATTGGTGAAATCCCTCAATTTTCCAGCTAATGTAAAGGGTGTGGAGGTTTGCGTGGACGAGGGGCCTGGCCAGGGTGCTTGCGAGTACATAAGTATGGAGGTGAATCAATGAAAGCTGTGGTACTTTTATCTGGTGGTTTAGACTCAACAACGGTTCTTGCCATGGCAATTGATATGGGTTACAAGGTTCACGCACTATCTTTTGATTACGGGCAGAGGCACAGCAGGGAACTGGAAAGTGCTAGGAAAATAGCCACTTATTACAGTGTGCCCCATAAAATCCTGAAAATTGATCTCAGGCAGATCGGGGGCAGCGCATTGACTGATAATATTGATGTGCCTGAACGAGATGTGGAACACATTGGGGATGAAATTCCAATCACTTACGTGCCTGCGCGCAATACTATTTTACTGTCATACGCCCTTGCTTACGCTGAAGTGATTGATGCTGATGCTGTGTTTTACGGTGCAAATGCCATAGATTATTCAGGATACCCGGATTGCCGTCCTGAATACGTGGACGCTTTTGAAAAAATGGCAAATCTGGGAACCAAGAGGGGCGCGGAAGGTAAGAAGATAAGAATTCTTGCACCAATTATTCACATGACAAAGGCAGAGATAATAAAAAAGGGTATGGAGCTTGGGGTACCCTACGAGCTGACATGGTCTTGTTATCGTGGAGGTGAAAAAGCTTGCGGTAGATGCGATTCCTGCTTGCTTAGATTGAAAGGATTTATGGAAGCGGGGTACGTTGACCCTATTGAGTATGAATACTATCCGGATTTTTACAGGGAGTACCTAAAAAAGCGCGGGAAAATTGATAAGTGAATGGTCTTAATCCATCCCAATTTAATCAAAATCCGAAAAACTTAATATAACGGAGAGTTCATTCTCTATTTGGTGAAAAATGAGGACTTGGTGGAGGAGTTAATTCGTCAGAAGTACATAACTTCAGAGCGAGTTAAGCAAGCTTTTTTAAGTGTAGATCGTAAGTTTTTCGTGCCAAAAGATGTTAAATCAAGGGCTTATTATGATGATCCACTGCCAATTGGATATAATCAAACCATAAGCTCACCGAGCATTGTTGCCACTATGCTGGAGCTGCTGGACGTCAATGAAGGGGACAAGGTTTTGGAGGTTGGTACTGGTTCAGGATACAATGCGTGTTTGCTTGCGGCGATGGGTAGAGTGGTATATACTGTAGAGCGAGTTCCCCAGCTTAGAGATTTTGCCAGAAAAAATATGGAAAATTGCAGGTTTCATGATAAAATCATGCTTATTTTAGGAGATGGGTCTGTTGGATATGGTGTTGAGGCCCCTTTTGATAAAATAATGGTAACCTGCGGTGCACCTGAAATTCCAAAACCACTGGTGGAGCAGCTTTCCCCCGGAGGTAGAATGGTAATTCCCGTGGGGAGTACATTTTTCCAGGAACTGTATATTGTTGAGAAGAGAGATGATGGTATTTACAGAAAAATCTGGGGCGATGTTGCTTTTGTACCTATGATAGGAAAGCACGGTCACAGGTGGGCGTAAGTTTCCACGAGAGTTACAATCTCTTCAGGGTTTTTAACTATGAAATCCGGGTTGTATTTTTTGAGAAATTCTTCTGTGCGGTTTCCCCACGTTACAGCCACGCTTTTTATGCCTGCGCTTTTAGCCGCTAATATATCCAGTTCTGTATCTCCTATCATAAAGGTATCTTCTGGCTTTTCTTTCAGGTTTTCAAGTATTTTCAGTATGCCCTCAGGGTCTGGCTTTTTGTTTTTAACCATGTCTGCAGTTACAATATATTGAAATTTATTTTTTATACCTAAATACTTCAGGTCCCTGAACGTGCCCAAGTTACCTTTTGATGTGAGCACTGCCTTTTTAACTGGTAGGTCTATAACCTTTTGAATACCGTCGAACATTTTTATTTTCCTTGGTTCTATTGATAAAAATGCATTTCTAACCTCTTCTACTAAATTCTCATTGTAATTTCCTGTAAGGTATTTGATAACCTCATTTAGTGGCAATCCTACAGCCATTCTGAGATTTTTCTCATTCAGATTGATTCCTCTTTTTGAAAACGTAATTTCGAAAGCTAATTTTATTTCTTCCCAAGTATCCATTATCGTACCGTCAAGGTCAAATATTAACAGCATGGTTCAGGCATGGAAATGGAGATATATTTTTTTTCTAATGTATGTACAGCCCTCCGTTCACGTCTATTGTTGCTCCTGTTATGTATCTGGAATCTTCGGAAAGCAAGAAAGACACTACATCTGCAATATCTTCTGGCTTACCTATTCTCCCAAGAGGGATTTGCCTTTCTCTTTCCCTTCTCATTTCAGGTGTGTAATTTGCTATTATATCCGTGTCAATGGTTCCGGGTGCCACGGCGTTAACTCTTATTTCTGGAGCAAGCTGTAGAGATAGTGCTCTCATCAATCCAAGAACTCCCGCTTTTGAAGCACTGTAAGCGGCGCTGCTCCTGGAGCCTTTAAATGACAGTTGAGACGAGATGAACACAATAGAACCTTTTTTCATGCAATTCAGAGCCGCTTTTACTGGATACATTGCACCGTTTAAATTCACTTCAATGGTATTTTTCCAGTCTTCAAGAGACATTTCTTTTATATTCTTTCTTATGTAAATTCCAGCGTTGAGCACCAACCCATGTATTTCCCCGTATTTTCCGCAGAAATCGTCAATCATTTTTTTAACTTCCGGGTATGAGGCCACGTTAGCCCTGTATGATTCCGCCACGCCCCCATTTTTCTTGATTTCTTCAACGGTTTTTTGAGCCGCATCTATTGACCGGTTGTAGTTTACAAGAACCCTAAATCTGTCTTTTGCAAGTCTTATTGCTATTGCCCTGCCTATCCCCTTGGCTGCTCCCGTGACAACAACGTTTTTCATAATACGAGCATGGTTCAAAAATATAAGAAAATTTAGAGAAATTGGGAAAAAGATTAGATCTCTTCAAGTCCTTCCTCTTCTTCCTCTTCAGGCTCTTCGCTTTCTTCAAAGCTCTCTGTCTTTGTTGCTGCTCCTGACTTTCCGTTTCCTTTCTTAATCATTGCCATTGCTGCCATTATTATTGCTATCAATGCCAGAATTATGCCTACTATGCCCATCATGCTGGATGTGCCGATTGCACCGTCCTGTGCTTTGTTCTTTGATTTTACGCTGTTTATCTCGTTGTTTGTGGTTTTGAGTTTCTCGTTGATTGCTGTGATGTTGTCCTGTATCATCTTTATTGTCTTGTTGTTCATCTCTGCAATTGCCTTGTTAAGTGCGGTAACGTTTTCATCTAATGCCTTCTTTAGTTCCTGGAGCTGGGTGCTGAGCTGTGCTATCTGTCCCTGCATGGTGCTTACCTGTGATTGCAGTGTTTTTATTTCAGCGGACAT
>WAOD01000093.1 GCA_015521465.1 DHVE2 group archaeon | reverse complement strand
ATATTAATATGATTGCCATCAAATCTCAGCTCGGTACAGTAAATATTAAAGGCATAAAACAGAGGATTCCAAGAAAGATTTTTTGTGTATGTCGCCTTGAAATCTGCGAGAACCCAGTAATGGGCATCTACATCAATCTTTACTTTGAACACCCCTCTGTGAAAAGCATAGTAAGTTCCAATCTCACGATAAAATCTATCCACATTTATGGATACTGTAAACATACCAGAATAAGTTTGCAAAGCATCTATTTCACTTATAACGTACGACTTGCTGTAAAGAACTTCTGTACCATTTAATATTTCCAAATACACCTGAACGTCTTTAACTGGATAAAGCCCCTCGTTGCGTACTTCCACAGGTATCGCCGTGGTCAGGTTATTCCCATTTATGGCAAAACCCCTATAAGCACTCATGTTTATGTTTATACTCACATCTACATTGGCTGCGGAGTAGAGAACGGTGAACAGCATGAGCGCGATTATCAAATTTAGCATGAAGGAGATTGTTTTAGTAATCATATTTATTAATCTGGAGCGAAGGTATTTAAAATCTAATTAGAGATTATTTGAGGATATAATCAAGTTTGAAAATCATGGTAGAATCAATGCTCTGTGTCCCAACTTCACAGGGTAAACTACACCATCATAGTAATTGCTACACTCACCAAATACTACGGCAGAATTCCCAAATAGAGCCATGGTGGAATTTTCACAATCCACTATAAAATCTTCCAATTCACGGGATGCAAAACCCAAAGACATGGCAAAATCTCGTGATATACTCAGGGCGTTCTCAAAGGTTTTCTCCGTGGCAAATTTTTTCATAGCATTTTTTCCAAGCAATTTTATTTTCTGCTTCCAGTTATTATTCTGTATTATGCTCTTTGTATCTATTTTTTCCCCAAACACCACCAAATTTATTTTACCCGCATAATGAATCCTGTCCACCTTTCCATAAGGCTGGATACCTGCAACTTCCCGAAAAGTAAACCCACCTTCAAATTCGCTGGCCACATCGCCCAGGCCTCCACCAACGATGAGCTCCGCCTCATGTGCAATTTTAGCAGCGTGAAAATAAGTTTTTTTGTACATGGCTGCAAGAGCAAGAGAGGTACTTAGAGCTATAGCACCGCTCATACCAAAGCCCTGGGACACCGGGAGCGGTGTATTCGTTCTTACTGTGCCTCTGAATCCGTATTTTTCCGCAATTATTCTTTGTATCTCCCCCTCAACCTCGTTCCCATTAAGCAAATATCGCTCTTCTCCTTCTTCCACTTCGGTTAAGGCACCCGGTTCTACAGTAACCCCTACACCCCGCGAACCCATTCTACGTATTTCTTCAGAATCAACTATTTCAAAAAATAGTGTGACACTTCCGGGAGAATGAGCTTTATATCTCATGCGCCACCTCCTCTAAAAGGGCAACTGCCAAATCATCCTTTGTTCCCTCAACCTTCTTTGTTTCACCTTCTTTTATCAAATACCATTCTCCACCATCGGGAGTTATTTTATTTAAATCATTGGCAACAATCATATTCAAACCATGCTCTTTCAATCTTTTTACAGCTCGGTTTATCAAATCATCCGTGCCTACCTCAGCTTTGAATCCCACCAAGAAACCATCGTATTCTTTGCGCAGTTCCTTAAGAAACTTTGGCGTTTCTACCCACGATATAGATTCCAGCTCTTCATATCCAATTTTACCACCATAAACACTAACAGGCTTGAAATCTGGAAGTGCTGCAGGCACTATTACCACATCATAATTTTCTGCTGATATCTCCGGAATCAATTCAATGAGAGATTCCAAGGTCGTGAATCTCTTCACATTTATGAACCCTGGAACAACACCCTGATACATACCCATCCACATATCAACTTCAGCACCCATGTAGTACGCGGTAGTGGCTATTTGAATAGCAGTTCTTCCCGAGGAGAGATTGGTGATTATTCGAAAATTGTCTATTTTTTCGTATCCGGCCCCACCAACAACCAGGACTCGCCTTCCACGGAGCTTGTTGCCAAGGACATGTATAACAAATCCGGCTATTTTCTCAATATTTGGAAGTTTCATCTCACCCTCTTCGTCCTTGGGCTCCAAGACTTTACCGTAATTTTTAATCTTTTCCATATTGCCTTTCAGAATTTCACTCAGGTACATCTTCCGGTTCATTGCAGGCACGAACACGCATTTTTCAATATTGGCAAGTATCAAAGTAGTAACGGCATTATCTGCAATACCGCACGCAGCTTTACTAATCGTGTCGGCAGTGGCCGGAGAAACAAGAATGAGGTCAAAATCCCGCAGGTGCTCATTCATTCCGGTCAGCTCAACCACCGGTTCGTGTCCCGTGGCAAACAATAAAGAATCACGAGATATGAACTTCTCGGCAGATGGCGTCATGTACGGATAAACATCTGCCCCATACCTTATTAATTCCCTTGCAAGTTTAACGCTCTCCACAGCGGCAATACTGCCGGAAATCGCAAGCGCTATTCTTCTATTCTCAAGCCAACGTCCCTTGGCAAAGCGTATTTGTTCAGAAGGGTGCATGATTATGCAAATACCATACCGCTAATAAAATCTTCGTAAAAATTGATTTTGATATTGCAAACACTCATAACCTTTTTAACCAGGGATGCAATATGCTAAAAGGTGAGCAATATGGAGTTCAACGAATTTATGGCCGAGTACAAGTCAAAGGTAGAAGATGAACTCAGGAAATTCTTCATATCCAAAAAATCAGAGTTAGACCACGCGCTGGTAAAAAGGGCCGTTGAAGTTATAGAGGAGTACACGCTTCGTGGAGGAAAGAGAATACGTGCACTTCTTATGATTTTAGGATACAGAATGTATGGGGGAGAGGACAACGAAATAATAAAGGCAGCATCTTCTTTAGAGCTGGTTCAATCATATTTTTTGATTCACGATGACATCATGGACGAGAGCGAACTTAGGAGAGGTAAAAAAACCGTGCACAAGATTTACGAAGAGGAGCATTTGCACAACGGGTATCCGGGAAATCCCTTAAGATTTGGTGAGAATCAGGCCATACTTACTGGTGACCTGGCAAATGTATATGCATTTGAAATCTTGTCAAACTCCAACTTCCCATTTGAAAGAAAGGACAAAGCAAGAAAAGAACTTGAGCGCATAATGGAGTACACGGGATACGGGCAACTGATAGATGTTTATTCAAGCGTGCTCTCTGGATTCTCCGAGCGAGATTTGCTTCTTCTACACGAATACAAAACCGCAAATTATACCATTTACGGACCTTTAGCATTAGGAGCGATCCTTGCAGGAGCAAATCCAGAACCACTCAAGGAATTTGCCATACCAATAGGAATAGCGTTCCAGCTTCAAGATGATATTTTAGGGCTGTTTGGGGATGAAAAAAAGATAGGTAAGCCCATAACAAGCGACCTCGCAGAGGGAAAGAAAACTCTTCTAATTATAAAAGCTCTGGAAAATGCCAACAATTCAGAAAGAGATATAATCTTAGGTGCACTGGGAAATCCTGCTGTCACTGTGGAGCAACTCGAGAAAGTTAGAGAAATTGTCAGGAGTACCGGCTCTCTGGAGTACTCGCGCAATTTAGCTGCAAAGCTTGTTAAAGAAGGAAAAGAAGCGCTGCATAAATTAAAAATCCCATCTGATAAATACCGCAAAATCCTGGAAGAAATGGCAGATTACATGATTAAAAGAACAATGTAAAGGGATTCGAAGCAATATCCACAAATGATATATCCAAGTACGCAGTATGTACCATCATGAAGGTAATGGTAGCCTTGTTGGTTATTGGAGTTATTGCAGCGATGGTTATAGGAGCGCATTCGGTAAATGCGTTTGAAGCAGGGCAAACATGGGGGTACAAGTGGGTAACCACCTGGAAAGATGCTCTTGAAGAGAACAGCAACAACACCACTTTTAAAGGAGATGTGAATGGAAAATCAGTGAATATGTTCTTTCTAAAATATGTGAGTAACAGAGGAAATGCGTGGGAATTTCACTACGAAGGTGTTTATTACTCCTATGGATACGTAATTGGAAAGTTTAGACACAAAGATAATATTGGTAGCATGAACGGCACCGTGAATATAAAAGAAAAGAGCATATGGATAAACTATCAGGGCAATTTCACAATTGTTAAAGCTGTTAAGCACGAACTTTTCCGAGAGGTGAGTTACTACGGAATCAAGAACTTAACAGTACACGTATATACCAGAAAGCCGCTAAATATGAAAATAGAGCAGCATTACAAAGAGGAGAGCAATGGCAAAAAAGGAAGCATTAGCATGAAAACCGAGCTTAAAGGATCCATAAACATGTACTATAGCATAATCTTCAAAGAACCAATTCCGTACATCCCGGAAAACTCCACCTCTGTAACCGTTGACACAGAGGCAAATTACACTGGACACTGGGAGGTAAACACGCAGGGATACTCTGATTTCAAAGGTTCTTCACAGTTACTTGGCGCCTCCAATTCAAGTTTTGAGTTTAACAACTCACTGAACAAAAACGCAAACGGTGATTTTAACGGCACGGTAAGAAACGTATTTGTGTTCATGCACAAACATGGTAACGAAGTGGAGAGATGCGGGATACCAGAAAACATACCTTTTGCAACAACCAGCATATTTCCTTCAATGTCCTCCTCAAATTCAGAAATTAGCTCCAGTGGGTTCATAAAACAGCTCCTGTTAGTGTACCACAATGCAAAATTCCAGGGAAGTTTCTACACAAGCATAAAATTGAACGAAATACCCGGGAACATCAATGTAGATTTCACAAGCCATACCTATTCGCAGTCGGTATCTCCCAAGGAAGTGAAAAGTGTAGAAAACAACGCTCCTGCAGAATACGGATCTTATGATGAGAACAGCAGCATTTACACAAACACCCTCCTTTTGGGAATAACGGCAGCAGTGGCCATCATCGTGATTGTAATTGCAGTGGTACTGCTAAAAAGGAAAAACAAAACATAAATTTTTCATTTGTAAAGCAATACAATATCTCCTATTTTCCCATTCAAATCCTCTGCTATTACGGAGCATTTTATCATTAGCATGTAGAATATGCCCTTCCATTCGCTCAATCCCTCGTAATTTCCCTGCCCTTTGGAAATAATCAAGTCATGTTCTTTTATCCATCGCCCCACTTCCCCGGAGTTTCTCTCGTATCCCTTCTCTCCATTGGACAGATACCGAATTTCGTCCACCAGAGAATCCAAGGAAACATATTTCAAATCATCCTCGGTGGCATCGTTGATTATGGGCCCGGCTTTGACCACCGCTGTTATTTTCGCATCTCTCTTCTTTTTTATTTCCTCTATAAGTAATTTGTCGAATACAATCTCCCCAGCGTTGTCAAAGAAGTACAGAATTTTTTCCGCACTTTCTAATTTCTTGACGAAAAGGGGATAATCGTCGTAGGCGAATTTTTTATTCAATACCTCTTTAATCGTCTTTTCTAAATCGAAATCCAACATGGCGCCGAAATCGATTATGTTTCCAGCGATTGCAACCCGTATAGCTGTTCGAAGAGGATCCTCGCTCCCCTCGACGATTCTCTTCACCTCTGGATAAATTTTCATCGCGAGGTCATTACTTTCTTTTTTTACCTCTTTGTAAGGATCTCCACCTATGTACTCGCGGAGGATGCGGTGGGCGACATGGGCGATCTCCGGAGGGGTTGTGTGCCAATTTATTTTTAAAAGCACCTGCATAACTTCCCTGAGAATTTCCTCGATTTCCTCTTCTTTGATATTTGAAAACTGCGCGGCTTTGATTATCTGCCTCTGCACGCAAGGAATGCAGTCAACTTTAGCTTTCATAGTTTGGGGAAAAGAGATGAGGGAGATAAAACCTGCGAAAATTTTTATTCAATTATCCATTATCCGGGGGTATGGATGATGAGGATATTTTGCGCTCCTTGAACATAGGAAGCGAGAACATTGAAAAATACAAAAGGATCCGTAAAAATGTATATAGAGCATTCGAGATTCTGAGCGCTTCGAATGTCATCCTGATGCCCCTTCTTGGCTTGCTAGCATACACCGGTGTTACGGGCAAAACATCAATATCTCTCTACATTTCCATTTTGATACTACTCGCCGGTGTCGGAGGCTACTTCCAAATAATTTTCCTTAAAGCGATGAGGAAGTATAGAAAAATTATAGAGACAACATGGGCGCCAAGGCCAGGAAGCAGAGCCATATTTGAGGGTAGAACCAGCATATACTTTATTATCGCAACTGTTGAAATGGCTGCAATTATGGTAATCCTTGCTATAATCACAGGGAACTATTTTATCATCGCACTATCTGCCATTATTATAGTGCTCATTCCTGCTCTCTACCTTGCCCGAAGAGACACTGCAAAGAGAGGATATACAATCAATCACATCGTCCGCGGAGATGTGGATGAAATCGCCGAGAAAATCGCGGTGACGTTCAATGGTGAAAAGAAAATTCTGATAAAGTCAAAGGCCAATAGGGCATATAGAATAAAGGTCAGAGTTGGTAGTGAATTTGATATTAATGTATCACGCCGTCAGGACAAAAAGGACTTTACTCAGATAAGCATAGGGGAGGTAAAAAAAGATGACATAAGCGAGGTTAGGAAACTTATATACGAGATTGAAAAGCTCCTCGCTTGATTTCGGAAAAAGGTTATATCATTAATGGAATTTCCCGCCATGGAAGTCTGCAAGGGCTCGGAGTGCTTGAAAGTGGAGCTAATTGCTTATTCTCTCCCAAAAGACGGAAACGTGGATAAGTTGGTGGCGGAGAGCGGCGCAATTTCCCACGCTCCGCATTTCAAAGAATTAAACGAGGAGAGGGTGAAAAATTTAATCGAATTGTTAAAGGATTTGGGGCACGAGAGCGTATTCGAGCATGCCTGCTTCACCTTCCGCGTAGAAGGAATTTCGAGGATTTGCACTCACCAGTTAGTGAGGCATCGTCTTGCAAGTTATACCCAGCAATCCCAGAGGTACGTGAAGTTGAAAAATCCAATATTCATCGCACCTGAAAGCATCATGGATAGCAATTTCGCCGAAGAGTACCTTGAACTCTTGGAAAAAGCGTCAGAGCTATACAGAAAGATGGTTGAAGGGGGCATAAGAAAGGAAGATGCAAGATTCGCACTGCCCCAGAGCATAGAAACAAAGATAGTCATAACTATGAATGCGAGAGAACTGCGGCATTTTATCGTTTTGCGATGCGATAAAAGCGCTCAATGGGAAATCAGAGCCATGGCAAGAGAGATGCTTCGCCTCGCTTATGAGGTGGCACCCATTCTATTTCAAGATCTTTACGCCAAGTACTTGAAAAATACGGATTAAAGCGAAGACTTTATAAGAGAAATGCTTATTATACTTTGACAGGTGAGTGGCGTGCCTCTGTTTGGTAGGAAGAAGGATAAATCGTCAGGGATATTGAAAAATTACGAGAAAGTTGTAGAGGAGGGCTTCGAGGCTGCAAAGAGGGGAGATGAAGAGAAGGCCATTTTAACTTTCAGAAAACTGCTCAGATGGATCACAGAAGATTATAACAAAATAGTAAAACTCTCAGAGGAGGAAAGGACCAAGCTATCTGACCTTCTGACCGATGCAGGAGAGGAGATGATAAGGCTAAAGGAGTTTGACATTGCAATAAAAATCCTTGAGAAAGCAAAGACCATAAATCCCAAAAATTTCCGCGCGTGGATGGACATTGGAAAAGACCTCCTGCAGAGGAACAGGCAGGTTCCTTATGCCCTTGTCTGTCTGAGAGAGGCTGCAAAGTTAGAGCCGGAAAACGTGGATGCACACCTGCTTTTAGGGGACGCATACCGCGTTCAGGGGCAACTTGATAAAGCACTGGCAGCGTATCAAATGGCACTAAAGGTTGATCCCGATAATGAAGATGCACTCCAGAAGGTTCTGAAAATACAGCCTGAGAATTTAGAAGTTTTAGAAAAATACATAAAAATACTTGAAATAAAAGGTAATAAAGAGGACTTGCTAAAAGCATATAACAGGATTGTGAGCATAACGGGGGATATTGAATATCTGGAGCGAGGTTTGCAGATAGACCCTGAGAACAAAGGTCTTTTAATGAATAAGGCCAAACTGCTCCTGAAAAACGACGAGGTGGATGATGCAAAGAAGATCGTGAAAATGCTCAGCGAGAAGTATCCAGATGACCCGGACATACAGATGCTTTATGACGAGTTAATGCCAACACACAATATAGAAGAAGAGGTAAAAGAAGAGATTGCACCTGTGGAAGTCAGTGATCTGTTCGGGGACATATCCCTTGGAGAAACTCCAGACATAAGCTTTGAAGAGGAAGGAAGCCTTCAGATAGAAGGCAATGAGAGTGAGGCTGATGAGAAGAAAAGAGAAAACGAGGAGGAAGATCAGAAAATTGAAGAAAAAGAATTGCCAAAAGTAGCCGAAGAAACACCCATAGAAACCGCAAAAGAGAGTTCGTCAGTAGCGATAGAAGAAAAAAATGAGGATTTTAAAGAAGAAAACATTAGTGAAGTACCCGAACTTGCCCCAGTGGAAGAAGAAAAGATACCATACAAAGAGGTCATCTCTTCGGCTAAGGAAAAGAAAGATGAATTAATTGAAGTTCCAGAGGATATGATCACAGTTCCCCCAGAGGATATGTTTATGGAACTTTATGGGTTGAAAAAGTTAGATGAGGCCGCAGAGCTTCTAAGTGGCATGGAAGACGAAGAAGTTATGAGGCTTATAGAGGAAAATGTAGATGTTCTGAAATTCGTGTACGAACAGATGAAGAAGAGTGGCAGAAAAGATGTAGCCATGAAATTCATAGAAAAAATATCTGAAATTGAGCCCACAGAGGATAATTTAGTAGAGAAAGCGGACATGATGATAGAACTTGGAAAATTAGAAGATGCTGAAAAGCTTCTAAACGAAATAGTGAAAAAGAACATGAAAAATGCCAATGCCCTTTATCTGAAATCAAGAATAATGAGCGTAAAAGGCAACGACATGGGCGCGAGAAACTTCCTCATGATGGCCATAAAATTCAATCCTGCTCTGAAGAACAGAGCAAAAGAGGACCCACACCTTGAAAAGTACAGGGATAAGGACTGGTTTAAAAAGCTGGTGTCTTAAAGAGGCTCCAGAGTTTTGCTATCTACTATTTTTATTCCCAACTTTTCCAGAATGTTTTTCACTTTCTCCCTTTCTGGACCCTTTAGGCCTTTACGGTGTAGGTATGCTGCATCGCAAAAGCTCTTTTTACAGGCTTTCTCTATTTTCACCTCATCTATACTGTCAATTGCATAACGAGGTACCATGTGACCCACAGAAACTCTATACTTTAGAGCAATATCAGTAATTCTGGGAACGTAGTGCCCTCCACCAAAACCCATTATTGCAGGATATTTTTTCTCACGGGTACGCAGTATGGTCATTGCAACAACTTCTCCCGCTTTATCATCTCTCCATTCCTCCTCGGTAGCGCCGATTTCTATAAACAGGGTCTTTGTTTCCAGATATGGCCCATGATGAGTAGCCTCAAAAGAAACGTTGTAATCGCCAAACTGATATTTTTTAAGCACCCTCAAATACTCCGACATCAACCATGGATTTGTGGGCACAACTTCACCGCTTTTACCCCCTGCTTCTGCAACACCCCAGTTCCCGATGGGGTGTACAGTAAGGCTCTTCATTTTTGAGGCGCTTTTATGTTGGGAGGCAACAACAATGGTATCAAATTCTATCCCAAGCCTGAACCGTATCTCCTCATCTATATTTTCTGCATGTATCTTAGGTCCCTTAATATGCACCATATAAAAATCCTCATTCTCATAAACCGGAAAACCGTTAAACACATCTATCTTCTTCCAGTTATCCAGAGAGAGCAGGTTATCCCGAATGTTCATGGACGCAATATCATCCTGTGAAGTTAAAATCAGGTTTTTCATATCAAAGCACCCTCCTGTGAGCTTCCAGCATGTTTAATTTTTCACCTTTAAACTCTGCAAAAGTGAGAACGTTGCTCATTTCGTACACTTCGCCAAGTCTCTCCCGATACTTTAAATCCCTTAAAAGGTGATGATCTAAAACCACTTTATCTACATTATCTGCAATCTTAACAAGATTATTGATACTCCTCCGCAAATCATCATTGGAAAAACGATAGCCTAAAAAGTAAGTGGCAGGGCCATCAATTATTGCCAGGTCCGGATTCTGAGAAATTATGTAATCGGCAGCATCTTCCACAATCGGGCCCTCCACATCGGACGCATGCAGAACTCTAAATTTCCCATCGTCAATGGTTGTCATTATAACATACCCGAGTCGAGTCTTTTCATTGCCATGAGGAAACGGCTTTGAAAATTCAATGGTAACTCCTTCATCTTCCATTGTGATACCATCTACATACTTAATATCGGCAACATCTTTAAATTTTTCGTGAAAAAAGTATGCCCTTTTCTTCTGACTGTAGTTTATTTTATCTCGCCAGTGCTTCGCATACACTTTCTTTCCCGCATAAAACTCTTCTTCAGGGTCGTAGTGGTCATAATGATAGTGTGAAATAACAAAAATATCGGCCATCCTTGCCCATTCTCTTATTTCTGCCTTGTATTTCCTCAATGCTTCAAGCTCCTGAGGTTTTGGAGGAAGCCCGTACCTCTTTGGCCCAAGTGCCGCAGAAGGGTCTATAAAAACATTCACGGAAGACTCGACAAAAACAGAAAGGGAGCGAACTCCAAGGGAGTCCGATGCAACAAGGTATACCTTCATAGCAATCCTGCTTTCTGGAGTATCAGCAGGTCCTCGGTGGTCAAAGGTTCTCCGCGCTTAAACTTCTCGTAAATCTCCTCTGCTTTTTTCTTCACTTCTACCTTTTCCTTCTTCTTCTTGCTGTTAGTCTGCTTCTGCTTCAGACCGGTAATTATCTTCTCAAAGTCGCGAACTTCCTTTGCAGCTGCAATGAATTTCTCGTGCTCCTCGTCAGCAATCTTCTTATTCTCAAGATATAGGCGATGAGACTCATCGGCCTCTTTTCTTATCTCATCAACCATCTCAAAAAGCTCTACCATCTTGTTATGGTGCTCCTGAGCCTCCTTAACTGCCTGTTCAATCTCTTTGTGGTATTTCTCGGCTTCCTCCTTCGCGGCGTTCAACTCCTCCTGTATCTTTTTAAGCTCTTCATTTTTCTTGAGTTCGCTGTTCATCATAGTTTCATATTCGTTTATCTGCTTATATAGAGAATCAATTATCTCCACAAGCTCCCTCTCCTTATCAGGAGGAAGCACAGACGTTTGCTGCTTGAATTCCAGCTCCTTTAGCCTCTTCTTGAGTTTGGATATGTTTGGCATATCCTTACGAGGCATGAGCTTCTTTCTCTCTTCACGAAGCTTGTTGGAAAGTTCCTGCACTTTATCGTTCCACTTTTTCCGCTCTTCTTTAAGTTCCTTGACCTTCTGGTTTAACTCATCTCTCCTGGCCTTGTGCTCCTTTGCCTCTGCAACCATATCTCTAACTTTCTTGTTAAGCTCATCTCTCTTGTTAGCCCACTCTCTTGCCTCTTTGTTATGCTTGTCACGAAGCATTCGGTGGAGGTCCATATCGCGTTTTTTCTTCTCGTATCTCTCTTCCAGCTCTTCTAAAAGCTCAGGCATGGGAAATCACTTGTGGGGGATAATGAATTTAGGATATAACGATTTCGTTTAATTTAATGAATTTTGACAAAAAATTAAAAAATAATAAATATTTGATTGAAGCTCACCTGTACGCAGAGATCATTGCATATCTTAAATCAAATCAGATACCATCCACCTGTCCATCATTTCTGTTCAGTTTCCACACATCTTCCGGTTTAAATATGCCCCTCTCTGTTATTATACCTGTAATATACTTCGCAGGAGTGACATCAAAAGCAGGATTCCTAGCCTTGCTATCTTCAGGTGCAACCCGACACTCTCTGCAATAAAGCACTTCTTTCTCATTACGTTCTTCTATTGGAATGTCATCTCCTTTTTCCAGGGAGAAATCAAAAGTACTTATGGGAGCAGCAACATAAAAAGGAATACCATTCTCATAGGCAACAACCGCTTTTTCGTATGTGCCTATTTTATTTGCTACATCTCCGTTTTTAGTTATCCGATCTGCGCCCACAATTACCATGTCTATTTCACCACGCTTCATGAAATATCCCGCAGCATTATCTGCAATCACTGCATGATCTATGCCTTCCTGAACCATTTCCCACGCGGTCAGACGTGCGCCTTGCAACCTCGGTCTGGTTTCGTCAACCCAAACAAAAATTTTCTTGCCGTTGCGATGCGCTTTGCGGAGCGGTGCAGTGGCAGTACCCCAGTCCCCAACTGCGAGG
This sequence comes from DHVE2 group archaeon, assembly GCA_015521465.1. Classification (GTDB taxonomy): domain Archaea; phylum Thermoplasmatota; class Thermoplasmata; order Thermoplasmatales; family Aciduliprofundaceae; genus JAADDK01. The sequence goes on along the minus strand of WAOD01000093.1, from coordinate 138 downwards.
GCCCCAGCATTGCAGTGAGTGAGTATGCGGTAACCATCACGAATCAGTTTCTCTCCGTATTCACCAATCTTCTCGCATCTCCCAATTATGTCGTTAGCATAGCTTTCAGCTACACTTATTGGGTCCTCATTATTTTCT
>WAOD01000092.1 GCA_015521465.1 DHVE2 group archaeon | reverse complement strand
TCTTTATCACTTCTTCAATTGAATTTACAACCTTGCTTCTAGATTCGGGAACCATGCGCAGCAGCGAGCCTGCACGTCTTCCTTCGGGTGGAGTTTTCATATCCCCTGCAAATGGCTTGAATCTTTGCCCGTTAATCTCACTTGGGACCTCACGGCCAACGGCGTTAATCGGCATTTAGTCCACCTCCGCAAACGCTAATATCTTCCTTGCTCTCTCAAGCACGGGTTTATCTATCATTCTTCCGTTCAACGATATCACTCCTTTTCCCTCCTTCATTGCCTTTTCGGCAGCCTCAACAATCTTTTTAGCCTCTTCTATATCTTTCTCCTCTGGCCTAAACGCCCTGTGAACCACTTCTACTTGATTTGGATGCAACACACCCACTCCATCGAAGCCCATGTATCTCGCACGCCTTGCATATTCGAAGAGGCCTTCCTCATCCCGTATATTGCTGTAAACCGTGTCCAGGGCCATCTTCCCATGAGATTTTGAGGCGATGACAATTTCCGCTCGGACGTGATCCAGAATGAGTGCTTTTTTCTTTGGGATCCCCAACTCCGCAGTCAAATCTTCGCCGCCCCATGCCATTGCAACAACCCGAGGATGATTCGCTATTTCGCGGGCATTGGTCAACCCCTTCAGAGTTTCTATAATTGGAACTATTTTCCTTTTTTCCACCCCGTGTTTATCTTCTATTTCATCCATAATTTCGCTGATCATCTCCACGTCTTCGTAGCTCTCCACTTTGGGAACGTTCACCACGTCCACATATGGCAAAACTTCCTCCAAATCCGCTTTCCAGAAAGGTGTGTCGGGAGAATTGATTCGAACCCATTTCTCGCTGCGGCCGAAATCTACATTTCTAAGGGAATATTTTACCAGAATACGTGCGTCGAACTTCTGGTCGAGGGGCACGGAATCCTCTAAATCGAGAATTACGCAATCCGCCCCGTACAACCCGGCGTTTTCCACAAGATGCGGATTGTTACCGGGGATGTACAAACGAGTTCTTCTTAAATTCATTGCTCCTCACCCCTGAACTTGCGAATTGCCGCCTCTATGCGCGCCCTTATCACCCAGTCCAGAGCGCCCATATCTTCCACATATATTTTACCCACGATGTGGGAGGTCATCTCATCAACCGTTTTTCTAATAGCATCACCGTAAATCCTTTCAAGCTTACTTTTAACAGCAATCTCTCTTTTATCCGCATTGGTAATCACTACGTGTGCATCACCCTTCTCAAGAGTTCCTGCCTCAACCATAGCTGTGAATTTAAAACAAATATAATAAGGTTTTCAGAGATCAGAAAAGGAACATGTTTCCACACATTTTACATTTCTGAAGCCTCTGAGCGCATTTTGGATGATAGGTTGCCCCACATTCAGAACATACTAACATCTCCGTTCCCTTGAATATTTTTCCCCTGCATAGTGCGCATCGTTCTTCTCCTGTGGCGTAGGTTATGGTATATCCCTTTATGTTTGCCTCAAATAAAAAGCTCTTACTGGATATATCTCCGTTAAAATTCTCAAAAAACACATCCACTTTTATGTTCTCGTTAGGATTCACAACTTTTGCCCGTACATTAACTTCTCTAACCTCTCCTTTCCTAACAGAGTCTATTTTTTCCTTGTATTCCACCGCACCGTACATTTCAATAGAAACATTTTTTGCCGAGTAATTCCCAGTATTTTGAATTGTCATTTTTATATTGGCAGAGAGGTCGTCATTAACATCAATTTCGCCGATATCCACTTCAATATCTGGATTTAGTCTCCCAAATAGATGTTCCAGAAATGATATTATCACTTCTCCCTCTTCAAGTTTCTTAGGATACCACTCTTCAAAACTCATATTGTAGCTTCTAAACAGGGAGTAATATTCTTCAAGTCTTTTACGAATTTCAAGAAGTTTTGCCTTTTGCTCACCGATCTCCCTCTTGAACCTGCTCATAAACATCTTATACCTGGATATGGCGTCTACTGGATTTATAGATGCATCCACTATTATTCTTTCAACTTCCATTTCATAGCGTTTCATGTAATCAGGGTACCGCTTTTTCATAGTCTCAATACTCTTGCTTATAACCATTGACAGATGATTATAAAGCCTTTCAACCATTCCAAATATGGTATCGAAATTTGTGGCTAAATTTATCTCCGTTCTCGATACAGGTATTGAATAACCGTTTTCCTCTAAGAATTCTATAACCTTCACAGCGTTTCTCTGCATGCTTTCTACCATCTGCTCTTTATTTCCTTCAAACTGCTCCATAAACTGGTCTCTCTCTTTCCTGTAATCGCAGAATTTCATTCTCTTAATCGATGAGTCCAAGTTTGGAAGAGGTATGCCGGAGATAGCCGAGTACTTTTTTAATCGTTCATATTCATTTTCAACTTTTTCAGCAATTACTCTTTTTATCTCATTATACACCGATGTGAAAGCTTGGAGATCACTAATTCCATTTTTGAAATTTTTAAGTTTGCTCTGGAAATATACAGGTAATAGGTAATCCACACATTCAAGTTCCTTCCTTATGTCTTCAGCCTTACTTATAGCAATTCTGTTTATTTTTTCCATCTTGCTCTTTGCAATCTTAATTTTTTCCAGTGCCCGCTCTATGTCTCCCGATTCGTACATTTCCACAGCCATTTTCAGGAAATAACTCGCGTCGTCCACCTCTGCATATTCTTTAGCTACCTGAATATCCCTTTCCAATTCTTCTTTCAAATTTTTGTATTCATCAACCTTTTTTTCAATGAACTCTACCTGCAATTCTATTTTGACCCTTAATGGCGTGGTTTTAATGAGAAAATCAAGGTTGTATGTGGGTGGCGATTTTAATATGGACTCTATTTCATTTTTCAGGGGAGTCAGGTACTTGCTGTACCGCTCGTATTTTTGGCGTATGGTTTCCATATTATATGCGCATTCTTTCTCTATATTTTTGTTTACAGCATTCTCGATTATTTCCATTTTTTTGTATATTGCATCAAGTATCTTCGTATCTAACTTTGCAAGGTAAAAAACATCTATGTCCATAACAGGTCTTAGATAATCTCTTTCTTTGGTAATTATGTTATTTAACGTCACATATACGTTGTTCCCAGTCATTATTGCAGAATCCCTGATTCCTTTAAGCCATAAGTATATCTTATCCAGACCATTTTCATCAATCATGAGATCTATGCTATCAATTATCACGTCTCCTTTTTTGAGATACGTGTTTATTTTATCCGAAATTTCAAAGTTTAATCTCTGAGGATGTAGATATTTATCACCGCCAAAATCGGCAATCATCACCACGTCCCCTTCAAAATCCTCCACAAGCTCTTTTGCTAAAAGAAGTGCACCTTTATTTTTTCTCTCTCTTATGCCTACCAGCCCCCATGTACAAAGACCAAAAAGCGTGTGCAGTGTAACAGTGGAATCAAACAGACCCCTTAGCCTTGCAATCTCCCGCTCGTTCATCATTTTAAAGTTTCCTGTAACAATTATCTTACCCTTTGCCTTGCTTTTCAAGTATTGCAGAAACTTGTACACTGCCCCAAAGCTGTTGCTCAAAATCAGGTAATTCAAATCCTCCAAAATCACAATCTTTTTCTCTTTTACAATTATTTCTGGCAACGTGCTCTTTTGAAGAGCAGGACTTATTGCGTTTTCCACATTTTGATTTGTTAACCAGTAATCGCCAGATCCCTTTGTAGATATAAACACATGCTCGATTCCCATTCGTTTAAGATGGGTGCTAACAAGACACGCTGAATTTCCAGTTTCGTCATTAACCATAATCATTTTTTTATCGGATAGCTTTATTCTATTAACGCCCACCAATTCTGCCATTTTCCAAGTTATTTCATCAACATTTACCCCTGCTTTTTTCATAAGATTAATCTTTTTCATGGAGTCATCTATCTTTTCAAGGATTTTTTCAACAATTTCGTTATGCGTTTCTATTTCTCGTATTTCCTTGAGAGTTAGATATGCATTTTTGAACTCCCCTTTAAGAACAAAGTCTTCGATCTTGTCGCTATCTCTACCATATCCTTCTTCTCGAAGCTCATCGATTACCTTTATAAACAGGTCTTGAAGTGTATCCCTCAACTTCCTTTCAACTTTTTCCACAGGCAGATCCCTCGGTCTTTTCCCTGCCCTAAGCTCTGCATACAAATTTCCGGATATATTTTCAAAAACCTCCCCAGCACCAAGATATGTATATATCTTTTTGTAAGAGTTTAACCTGCGAAGTATCTTCTTAACTTCTGCTTGCTCTCTGCTATCCAGTATGGAGAGCATGGGTATTGAATACGCGAGGGAATATAAAATAGCGTCTCTTCCACCCTTCATTGTATTAGCTACATGCTACATAATTTATAAATTTTCCTTGACTCTGCTCAAAATGCAACAATCTTTATTCAAACATGTTCGACTGTACCCTATTCCAAACAATGACATTCAATCTTTAAACAGAAACACCGTTCCGCATATCCTGCATTTCCCGGCTCTCTTGGCGCATAGGAGGTGATACGTTGCCCCGCATTTAGAGCATGTTATCATCTCTGTATCTTTGAAAATTTTCCCGCGACACAATGCGCATTTTTCTGAACCGCTTGCCATGCTTAAGGTGTATCCTTTAAGATTGACTTTGAATTCAAATGATTTTGTAGTTATGTTGCCACCGGGGCCAACGTATACGATATCTATGCTTATTGGACTATCCGGGTCTCTTATTTCCGCGCTTACTTTAATGTTCTCCTCGCTCATTCCCCGTAAAAGTGGAATCTTTTTATTTGTGCTTGCAGCGCCATGGATTTCAATAGTGACATTTTTTGCATCATACTTATCGCTATTTTTTATAAGTATTTCCATATTTATAGTCCGAGTCTCGTCAACATTCCACTGGGCCAATTCCACCACAATATTTGGAGTGAGTGAATCCATAATCACGCGCACCGAATTTAAAATTTCCCGGGCTTGTTCTATCCTCTTTGGATACCTTTTTTGATAATTAATTCCCAGTTTATCCAGAGTTCTGTAATAGTTTTCCAGTTCTCTGGTCATATCTCTTAGCTCCTGCTCTTCCCTCTCTGCAAGCTCATCCATCTTTTTTAGAAAACTACCGAGGGAGTCCACGAACTCCATGGGATTCTGCCGAAATAATAGAAGATAATGAGCTACCTCTTCATTTATGCACCTTGGACACCTGTCTCTCAGGTTGTTAATGTGGTTCTCAACGTACCTTACAAGATGATGAGATAACCTGTTCCATATGTCAATAAGGCTGTCTATGTCATCTTCTTTGTCAATATTTTCACCGATGTTTTGAATATCATAGCCTCTTTTTTCAAGCAAATTTATCGTGGCAGTTATTTTCTCTTTAAGCTTATTTATCAACTCTCCCTTAACCTTCTCAAATTCAGATAAAAACTCATCTCTTTTCTTTTTGTAATTACAGTAATTTTCTTCCTTCAGGAC
>WAOD01000091.1 GCA_015521465.1 DHVE2 group archaeon | reverse complement strand
CCAGTATCCAAGGCCTATGGGGTATTAGCCTCAGTTTCCCGAGGTTATCCCCCACCCGAGGGTAGGTTGTCCACGTGTTACTGAGCCGTCCGCCGGTGCTCCGAAGAGCCCCAAAACTCGCATGGCTTAGTCGGAACCCGATAGCAGTGGCCTCCGGCAGGATCAACCGGAGTTGATCGAGCCTCGCTTGGTAAAGTACGACGGCAGACCGCAGTCTGCACACCTATCGAGCGTCAGATCCGAGAGCTCCATCCCTTCAGGGAAGTTTTTCTCAGATCTCCATTGAACGTGATATCTGCAACCTTGGAACCCAGATGTTCATTCTTTCACATCTGGCGCCTTTTGGTCGCATGTCCGCCTAATAGGGATGAGGTATATATTCCTTTCGCTTTTACTCAAACTTGTAACGAAAGCCAATATTTTAAATTTACTAACACATGCCCCATTATGATACGTGCATCAATAAGGTCTAAAAGGATAGAGTACGCCATCAGAGATGTAACCGTGCCAGCTGCTCAGCTGGAAAAGAAGGGTATTAATGTATTGAAACTCAACATAGGTGACCCTATAAAGTATGATTTTAAAACTCCTGAACATATAAGAAAAGCCGCCGCGGAAGCAGTTATGAATTCTAGGAGCGAGTATTCTCCTTCAGAGGGTTTACCTGAATTGAGAGAAGCAATAGTTGAAAAAGAAAAAAGATACGGTGTTGATGTATCCGTTGATGACATCGTTGTTACTACGGGTGTTACCGAGGCGCTGATGCTTATATTTGCTGCAGCACTTGATCCTGGAGAGGAAATCCTTGTTCCAGGTCCAACTTATCCTCCGTACATAACTTATCCAACTTTCTATGATGGTGTACCCAAGACATATCGTACTGTGGAAGAGGAAGGCTGGCATCCAGACATTGATGATATTAGAAAGAAAATAACCCCGAAAACTAAAGGCATAGCGGTGATAAACCCGAACAATCCAACAGGTGCATACTATAGTGAGAAGGTACTCAGGGAAATAGCGGATCTTGCGGGAGAACATGGCCTTTTCCTCATAAGCGATGAGATATACGATAAAATGCTTTACGATGATGAATTTGTTTCTCCGGCTAAGATTGCCAAGGATGTGCCTGTGATTATACTAAACGGAATATCAAAGGTGTATTTGGCCCCCGGGTGGAGAATAGGGTACCTTGCAATTCGTGATACAGATGGGCAGCTCGAGGACATTAGAGATGGCATAATGAGACAGGCCCGTGCCAGGCTTTGTGCAAATACACCATTACAGCTGGGATATCTTGCGGCTCTTCGCGGCCCTGAAGACCATATAAAAGAAACTATGGAAAGGCTCAGAAAGAGGAGAGATTATGTTACTAAACGTGTGGGAGAGATTGATGGTTTGAGTGTGGTTCCTCCTAAGGGTGCATTTTATATGTTTATCAAAGTAGATGATTGCAAAGATGACAAGAAGTTTGTTCTCGAATTGCTAATGAAAAAGCATGTTCTCACAGTTCATGGCTCTGGATTCTGTCCTGTTTATGGCAGGGGGCATTTCAGGATAGTGAATTTACCGCCGGTGGAATATCTTGAAGAAGCGTTTGATAGGATAGAGGATTACATGAGGGAAGAGAGAAAAAATATTTAAACAAATGACTATTACCCGTGCAAGGTGAATACTCATGGCTGGAAAGAGAGAGAGATCAGCGGCGAGGAAGGTTCGAGATAAATGGCGCTCAAAGGTGTGGTACACCATAATAGCTCCTGAAACGTTTAGTTCGAAGGAGTTGGGTATGACTCCTGCAGATGAGCCCGAGAAGGTTATTGGACGAGTAGCGGAGACTACGCTTTATGACCTCACGGGCAATTTTAAAAAGATGCATGTTAAGCTCTACTTTAGGATAAATAAGGTGCAGGGTACAAATGCTCACACAAGATTTGTTGGCCATGATATGACTACAGACTATATTCGAAGAATGATTAGAAGAAGGAGGAGCAGGATAGATGTCATATTCAACGTGGAAACCTCTGATGGCTACCGGATGAGGGTAAAGGTTCTGTGCGTTCCCGATCGTAGAATCAAGAGTTCAATTAAAAGCGAGATAAGGAAGAAAATTACAGAATATTTGGCTCAGAAAGCAAGGGAAATGACGTTTTCGGAGTATGCCAAATTCATAATATCTGATGAGGCACCTAGAGAACTTGCCAAAGTGTTAAAGCCCATATACCCAGTGCGTAGAATAGAGATAAGAAAGTCTGAGGTGCTTCATTTCCCCGAGGAGAAAATAGTGGAACTCAAAAAAGAGGAAGAACCTTCCCCTGAACCTGCTGTCCAGCCATCATGATGCCGGGGTGGCTCAGCCTGGTGGAGCGTCGGACTCATAGGGTATTGAAATTCTCCACCTCCAAGCCTGAGAAATCCGAAGGTCCCGGGTTCAAACCCCGGCCCCGGCACTTTTCTTTTATGTTTGCCTGATATATACGCGTCTAACCTTTTTATTGCTTTAAAAGATTAATTTTTTGCTTTGCCAGGCTATTAGTTGCTTTAAGACATACAGCTAAATAGAGCTGAAGATAAGAACATGAAAAATAAAAAGATAAGTAGAGTTGTGATTTAATGGTTTTTAAGTTGATCCTTACCGAGGCTCTTTCTTCTTTTCCTTTTTATTCTTCTTTCCGCCCATCATAGATTTCACCTCCTTTTCCTTTAGTTATTTGTTTGGTTTTTGGGCTCAACACCCCAAACTCCCTACATATTATTTGTCTATTAAAAAATTATGTGATAAAAAAAGCGACAATTTATAATCTTTACGAATGAGAAAAATTCAGAAAAAAGATCGGATGATTTTAAGGTCTTAAAGCGATGTAGCTACAAGTTGTATTTATATATTTTAAAGTTGATTTTGTTTCACCTCATTCAAACATCGTGTTGAATGCCCTGTCTCCTGCATCTCCAAGTCCCGGAACTATGTATCCATTGTTGTTCAGTTGCTTGTCCATTGCTGCAACGTATATTTCTACATCACTGTAAGATTTGCGTATCCTTTCAACACCTTCAGGGGCGGATAAAACACCCATTATAATCTTTCTTTCAGGGGTGCCGTGTTTCTCGCATTCTTCAATTACTTTTAACAGTGTTGAGCCTGTGGCGATCATTGGATCAAGTATGATTAGAGTATCCTTGTCTATTCTGGGAACTCTCACGTATTTCACATTTATCTCAAAATCAGGTGGTGAGCCACGAGATGCAGAAATCACACCCACCTTGGCTTTATCAAAAACTTTAATTACTCCTTCCATAAAAGGTATGGCTGCTCTTAGTACAACAATTATGGTTATTTTGTCCATGCTGATTCTCAAACCTTCTGTTTTGGCAACTGGTGTTTGTACTGGAAATCTTTCCACAGGAAATGTTCTTGTTAGCTCGTAGGCCATGTATCTTCCCAGTGAGACTAAATTTCTGCGAAATGATATACTGCTTGTATTCTTATCTCTCAATATGGTCAGTAGCTGCTGTATATAGGGCGAGTCTTCAAATGTCATGGCTCCATTTTTCTCTATCATTTAAATGCACCGATTACATAATGTATCTATTCAATAAATTTTCTTCTTTCACTCTTTTCATTGAAGATGTGCAAATTCTCTTAAGCTTGCTGTTTTTGAAAATGTACTATTTAAATTTTTCTTTTAAACAGCGTTTGTGCAGATCGAAACTTTTGGTACGGCGAATATTTGCCGTTTCCTAAAAAGATTTTAGAAAAAGAATAGGTGAAATATGCATAAATGAACGAAAAATATAAATATATCTCTTTTATTAAGTTATATTGGGTGTTTGAAATGGCAGGTATAACTGAGTTGGCAAAACCCGTGGCAAATAAAACAGGTCTTTCTCAGAAAAAAACGAGGGAGGTCATAACCGCATTTTTGGAGGAAATAGTGACCCAGGTGAATAACGGAGAAAGCGTGCGCATAGCGGGGTTGGGCATATTTGAAAGGAGAGTGCAGAAAGCAAGGAAAGTTAGAAATCCGAGAACCGGTAAGATGATGACGGTAAAAGAGAAGAAGAAGTTTGTGTTCAAGCCCAGTGCAAAGATAAAGTATCTGTAAATTCTCTATTTTTCATTTGAGCACTCCTATCTCTGTTAGTTTCTCCGGTAAGTAGGTGTCTGTGACGTAATCAAGTCCGTATTTTGCAAGTGCTTGCTGCTCAGCTTTCTTTTTTATCTGGAGCATGAGTTCAATCTCCCCCTTCCAGAATGGGGTGTTAAATCTCGGATCTTTGAGCTCGGCTTGCAGTGCAGCTATATCTCTATCGTTAAGTTTATCCGTTGGTAAATCGTAATTGACGATGTCGCTGGCAGTGACTCCTACGAACTCGGCGGTGGGAGTCGCAAGATATTCGCTTATGTGTGCCGTCTTTATAGCGCCGTATGCAATTGACGCAAAAATTCTGAATGACCATGGGTCACCATCGGTGAATATTACCACGGGTAATCCTAACTCTTCGTTCATTCTTTTGAGCAATCTCCTTGTACTTCTTGCTGGCTGCCCCTTAATATGCACGAGAATTGCCCTTGATTTCTCGTCAAATCCGTTTTCCACCAGGCGGTCAAACATACCTCCAGTTTCAATTCCTATGACAAAATCTGCGTCCACGTCCACAAATTTAAGCTTGTCACTCTCAACGTTGTACGGTATCAGGTATCCGCTATCCCCAACATCATCCCTGCAATTTATACGCATTGGTTTGCCTTTACGGTTAATTTCCTCTACTGTAATATTTCCAATTACACTTGCTCCGTCCTCCTCCGGTCGCAGCTTGAAGTCTTCCCTCAAGAATCCCGTGATTATCTCCAAATCCTCTGCAAGCTTGTTGCTCTCGTCCTGCGAGTGAAACTTTGCCAGGTTCCATCCTTCTGAGATGTAGTACATTTCTCTCAGCGTGGAAGATTTCTTGGTGTGAATCATCTCTTTTATGAACTCCATAATGTACAGAGTTCTCAGAATCATGTATCCACCATCTAATTTTTTTGCACTTCTAGTTATTTTGTTCTCTCCGTATTTCCACACTCCTGTGCGTGGATCAAAAACGATATTGCCTTTATGCCTTGCAGCAAGTTGCATCTTTGGAATCTCTCCTCTATTCAGCTCATCGTAAACCTGTTCTGCAATTTCGTAAAGTTTTTTTAGGGCGTCATCACTGCTCATAATCACTCACCTCCTCGATATCCTCATCCCCTTCACTCTCTCCTTCGTTTTCATCATCTATCTCCTCTACAAAATCCAGCTTCAGGTTCCAGTCGCCAGGCAAAGGCTCTGCGCCTATTACTTTGTTGGGATTTATACCGTCAACGTAATAAGTGGTTTCCGAGTATCCAGTAGCGTCTCTTAGCATGAATTTATGGTACTGGTAACTCACGGGTTCTATGGTTATATCCCAGTGTATGTAATCGTCCTCTATGTTCCCATCGCTACCTTCAGCTTCTCCCACCGGATAATCTGCATAGAGCTTGAAGCTCTGCTTTTCATCCGTGAAATTGGCTATGCGCACTTTAATAATGAGCTTTCCATTTTTCTTCTCAATGCTCTCATCTATCCAAATCACGTTCATTATTTTGGTAATCACCGGCTCTAATCTGGGTACGGGCTTTTCAACAATTTCTGCGCTTTTTCTTGCAATTTCCGGTAGAAGCTGGTTTACAATGAAAAATTTCTCGCTGAGTTTTTTCTTTTTCTCTTTTTTCACCCGGTACATTTTTAGTTGTCTTCCTATGGATTTGAGCGCAAGTATGATTTCCTCTCTTATTTCAGGTACATCTGCTATGGCTTCCTTTGCCTCGGAGGTAAACGGTACTCTCGTTGATGCAACGTGCACAAGTATAATTGCAGGTCCTACGGGTATGCCCTGTCCCCTGCGCTGTTCGAGTCCGTATCTGCGCCAGTCCACGGAGCTTATTGCTTTCGTTATCACGTCTGCGCCTTGCTGGTAAAGCAGGGGAACTCGGTTGGCAAAGCGAAGTATGTGAACGGGCTGGTCTTTGGGCAACTCTCCGCCGTAAACCATGCCCACTTCCACTATGAACGGATTTCCGCTGTAAACTTTCGGGTCGCGGGTGATTGGCTGTGCGTAGAATCCCGGACGAAGCGAGCCCAGTACGTTCTTCAATCCTTTTTTGATGAGTGTTTCGCCTATTGGGGACAGGCAATCTGTGGGCGGTGCCATGAGCTTTACCTTTGCAAATGAATCTAAAATCCTTCTTGCCTCGCTCAGAGACAGTTCTTGAGGTCGCATTTCTTCGTACAGGTACGCTATTTTGCATATCTTGCTTGCGATTTTCGGGCTCACTCTTGAAAATTCAGAGGTTAAAAAGGACGTGATGCGGTACGCTTTTGTTGTCCTTGCCATGTTTACTAGCTCACCAAGTTCAATTCCGTGTGGGTGGGGCTTAATTTCTTTTACAGGAAGGGGCAGTTTGCTCGTGACTCTCCTGAACACCGTTTTCTTTCCATCTGGCTCCACCAGCGTGATTTGCGCGTGGGGATTAACTATGGCCGTTTGCTGCAGGTACTCGTAAACGCTTTGCTTGCTCTTGGTGTACCTTGCCTTCATTGTGACTTCTATTCTGGTGCCCTGTTCTCTGTCCCACAGCACTGGCTCTTCTTTGATTATCCTCGGTTCGTTTTTCTTGGTATTGATGGTCAGAAGAACTTCATAAGCCACTTCTTCGTCTTTGATCTTTGATATGACCCTTGCTGGCTTGCCTGAACTGAGCTGCCCGTAAAGAACTACTGCGCTTATGCCTATGCCCTGTTGACCCCTTGACTGTCTTAGCGCGTGAAATCTTGAACCGTAAAGCAGCTTTCCAAAAACAAGAGGTATGTTTTTCCTAATTATCCCTGGACCGTTGTCCTCGACAATCATTTGGTACTCGTCTTTTCCAACATTTTTTATTTCCACGTAAATATCAGGAAGGATGCGCGCTTCTTCACAAGCATCTAACGAGTTATCTACCGCTTCTTTAACGCTGACTATTAGTGATTTGGTCATTGAATCAAAGCCAAGTATGTGCTTGTTTTTCTGGAAAAACTCGGCTACGCTTATCTCCCTCTGTTTCTTTGCCATCTCGTGAGCAATTCCCATCCTGCTTTGAATTACACGGTTTTATTTAATGTTTCTCCATACCCTTCTTTCTTAAATCACCATTTACCTGGGCGATGAATCTTTTAGCGTCGTTCCACATGGCCGTGTTGTTGAACATTGCGTAATCTCCATCTTTCACGATTTTAGTTAATATGGATAGTTCTTCGGTGGAGTATTTGTAGTTGTACCCTCCAATGCCATGAAGCCTGTAGTAGCGAAAATCTCCTGCGGTGCTTTTCCCCTTAAAAGGGTCCACCACATGTATTATGTGCAGGTCATTGCAGATTTTTCTTACTGTGTCTATGCTCCATTTCCCGCGGGGTTCCCAACCGTAGATGAATCTTTTTTCGGTGACTGAGAAAAAAATCGTAGATGTTTTTCATATTTTCACTGTTTTCCGGGAAGCTTGGGGGGCTTTGTAATATTATGATTTTTGAGCGGAGTATTTTAGCAATTTTTATGAACCTGGCCCATGAGCGCATGGTATCCTCGTTAACTCTAAATCTTCCAAATTTCCCGGGAAATCCACGATATCTTCTATATGTGGGACTTTTCATCTCATGGGTTATTGTTTGAGGTGCTTTGAGTGTGAATTCAAATGTTTCCGGTGCGGTCTCACGCCATTTTTTGCGAGCTTTTCACTCATATCAGTGTAAAATGTTTTCTGCACTTCTACAACTTTGAATACTTTCCAGTATTTCTCCCTTGACATGGGGAACCCGCAAGTGCCAACCTTAATCATGGTGAGGGAATTGATAAAAGGGATAAAAAAAATCATTGAAGCAGGTAGAACAAAATTGCAGAGATAATGTAGCCTGATGCAAGAAGCACAGGTGCCATTATTGTTGCTCTTTTAACGCCCTCTTTGGTTACAGCGGCTATCTTTTTCATGTTTCCGTGTGAAGCCATTCTCAATCTTACTTTTTCAGTATGAGCGTAAACACAAACATCTTCCATGTTGTCTGTGGCATTTTTAACGGTTTTTCTGCAAGCATTTACTATATCGTCCCACGAATCTCTTTGCCCCACTGGATTCAAATCAACCATGGATACATTTACCACATGATTATCCGTGGAAAATACTTCCACTTCGTCAGCTTCAACCTCTTTTCTTATTCTATCCCGCAATCCTTTTTTTATGTTGTTTCCGTCCACCAATATGTAAGCAATTTTCTTTGAGCCGTATTCAAACACCGCGGCTCTTATCCCCCCTGGTCCAATGCTTTTCCCGCTGAAATCCATGCGGTAGAAACCCATTCTGATTTTTTTGTTTGCCTGTATCTCTTTTAATACCTTTTCAAAATAAATATCTTCCTTCGGTATTTGAAGAGGTGTAGCTCCTTCGTCAAAGCAGTTGTGTGCATCTATTGGCATGACTTCTTCATAAAAATTATTTAGCTTTTCTATTATGGCCAAACCGGTCTCGAGCTCAACATCATCAAAATCCGCTTTTTCCGGAATCAACGCAACTAAAGTGTAGTTTCCGAATACTTGTATGGCCGCACTTACCTCTCCTATTTTGAACCTGTACAGGTCGCTCATCGTGTCGTACTTGCACATTTCATTCAGAGCCTTCTTTACTGCTTCGGCAATCTTTTTCACATCTTCATCGTTTGCTATGTTGTTGTCGTGTGTGGTTGTCGTGTGAAACACCATGAGATTACTCTCACCAATCATTTTCTCCAGCTTGTTTGGTATGTCGCTGCCTCCTATTGTTCCAAATGGACCTGGATGCATGTAAGGTGCAACGAATGCGGCTTTCACACCTTTATCATTTCTAAACACGAGGGTTGTAACCGGAACTTCTCTGTATTCATACATTTCATAAAAGAAGTCGTTTATTCTGCTCTCGTCTTCTTTTTTGAACTCTCCTAAGTAATTCACAAATGATGAGATGAATATAAGCGGATCAGTGTTGTATTCCTCTATAAATGGTGCCGTGGTAGTGGACATATATGTGTAACCCACAAGTAAAAATGCAATTGACGCTAAAATGTACGGGATTGCTGGAAATCCAGGATATAGCAATGATATCGCAAAAACTGCCCCGTTGTAGTAAGTGCTTGCCAATATTGAATATCTCTTTCTTTCCCCGAAAAATGCACGGTAAACAACGTATCTTATGTCAATCATCGTTGAAAATCCCAGGTAGAATGCCATGTAAAACGGAAAAAATATTAGTGAGATCAGAAACATTATCATCGCAATTATAAATGCAAGAACGTTTAGGGACACTATCCTGCTAACTGGAAAGTAAATTCCAAGGAATTTTATTGTTAGGTAATCGGCGCCTATTGCAGCAAAAAAAGGAATTACGAATAGAAATACCGTGTCCTTGTAGGATATGTGAATGGTTATGATGGCAAGTGTTAAAATCACTAAATATATCCCTACACCCACGCCGGGATTTGGTGTTTTGAACAAATGCTTTCGTAGAGATGCAATATACTTCTCTTCAGAAGCCATCACCTCGTAATGATCAATGTTTATATTTATTTTTTTGCGATGTAGCTCAGAGTGTATATCAGTCCGAGGACTAAATTCATGTAGAATGTCAGTGCTCTCCAAAGTATGACAGTTATCCCTGCAATCTCAGCGGGGACCTTCTGTGAGAAAAGAGCATAACCTGTGAATTCTGCAAGACCGGTGCCACC
This sequence comes from DHVE2 group archaeon, assembly GCA_015521465.1. GTDB lineage: Archaea > Thermoplasmatota > Thermoplasmata > Thermoplasmatales > Aciduliprofundaceae > JAADDK01. Next base: position 29,060 of record WAOD01000091.1, on the reverse strand, counting down.
AGGAGATATTGGAATTATGGTTATAAGTATAATTATCAATTGGGCTGTGAACATGAATAACCAGTGAGGCGCGTATCCCAGTCCTATGAGTATCAGAGGTATTATGGTGAAATCCACTAACCACATTGCAGCGGTTACTATAAAAGTCAAAATGAGATACTTCTTACGCAGTGAGAATAGATTCTTGGTACTTGTTGCAAATTGCATGAACTCATCTTCAAGTTTTTTCATAATTTTCTCACGCTTTTCATCGTCTCTTACGAAAAATTTAATCCAAAACTCTAATTTTCCTATCTTTTTCTTTATTTTTTCCGCGTGTATTAACATATAAACTAAAAGAACTCCAAGGATTCCCAAAAATCCGGAGGCTAAGTACAGGTAAATTTTAACTTCTCCGATGTCCATTGCCATGCCGGTCACGAAAAAAAACAGGGGTATGGCTAAACCCATGAATATGAAATCGATTATTCTCTCGCCAATGGTGACTGCAGTGGCATCTCCTCCGGACATGTTGCCTTCAGAAAGCATGTATATCCTTGCAGGTTCGCCCCCCATTCCAGAGGGGGTTATTGCAGCAACAAAGAGGTTTACCATAACTATCTTGAAGCATCTATATAAACTGACATGCTCCCCCATTGAATACGCTAAAATCTTTATGCGAAGTGACCAGAAAAGGAGATTGAGCACATGGGCAGCTATGGCAAGAAGGATTATGTATATTGGAATTTTAAATAATTTTTCTATGCCTCCGGGCTTGATTGTGAAATAGTATATTAAAGCCATGGATACTCCACTTATTGCAATTGCTAACACGAGCCAGAGTTTCCAGCGTTTCATTATGTCAAAGCTCACAGAATCACCTCTAATACCTTATTTACAGAACTCTCTCCATCGTAATTTCCCTTGAATCCTCTGTACTTTGCAGCTTCGCTTATCAACCGAGGAATGTCAAGGGATTCCTGTGGCATCCATGCAGCGACTCCTCTATTATTCAAATACTTTGCAAGGTATCTCTGTTCTGGCTGTCCCGGGGTTGGTATGAACCCTGCTTTTCCACCAATTATGTACATGTCCATTATGGTTGAGTATCCTGAACGGGAGATTATTATCTTAGAACGGTTCATTATTCTTTCTCTCTCATCTGCTGAGAGGTAGTAATGTATTTCTGCGTTACTCTCCACGTGCTTTCCCTTTTCAGGTCTCCCCAGTGTCACAACGACTTTTCCATTTAAGTTGTCTATTTGCTTTAACGCTATTTTTTCGAACATGCTTCTTTGTGGCTCAGGCCCGGAAATTGAAATCAGAACGTCAATATCCCGCTCGCAATTCAGATTTCTGAATGATGATAGTGGTCCAACATATTCTATCTTATCCTCCGGAATAAATCTCAAATTTTTTGCCATTTCTCCGGATAGTCGACAGTCTTCAAAATCGGGTACCAGTATCGTGCGGTAGAATTTTGTCATGTACCCGTTGTAGAGCATTGTCCCGCCCCGAAGAACTGCCGATTTTAACATTATACGTAGCTGGTGTATGAGCAGGTACGATGGCTTGAATCTATTAAAAACGTCATAGCGACTATCTGAAATTATAACATCAAAATTTTCTTTTTTGTCAATATCCAAAAAAATTCTGTGATTCTCTATCATTGTTTTCATAATTCGCCGTGAATCTCTTATGAATAACGGCAGAAATTGATGTGCTTTTTCGGTGTATCGTATAGGATAGTCTACCAAGTCATAATACTTGATTGAAGGAAATTCCATAGTTAATAGAGAGAGCGCGCGTCCGTGGGAAATGAGCACTACTTCGTGCCCTTCTTTCAAAAGTCTCCTTATGATAGGCGCACTCCTAGTTGCGTGCCCAAGTCCAAGAGAGCACACACCAAAGGCAATCTTCATCCCAAAAGATAAAAGGGTATAGAGATATAGTTTTTTGGTTCAGGGGCAAGTTGCAATCCCTCAAAAAATAAAATAGGAAAGATTAATAAAGTATGAGCAGGAAATTAAAGATATGCAAGATTGTAAAGATAGAATTAAGAGCAATGGAAAGAGCAAGGAAGAGAATGATATTTAAAAAATCCCACACAAAGGCACAAATTAAAACGGGTTAAAAGAATAACCGGTGGATTCGTTTCGTGCTCAGGGAAGTAGTGAAGATAATAGTGGGAATACTCACTAAATTTGCCGTAGATTCTACTGGTATTCAAATTTCTTATCGTTCGTATTAATACACACACAGCGAATCGGGAGGAAGGCGGGAAGAGAAGATGAGATAGTTATAAAATGGCATGCTAATGATTCTCTTTATCTCATCCCTCTTTTGAAAAACGGGGGAAAGATTGAGGAAGTCTATGCGGATAAAGGCTAAGACTCTTTACGAAACATACGATTTGTTCTTGAAAGGAAGGAAATACTGTACATTGCAATCCGTGAGAACGCACGTAGTGGATTGCGTAGACGATTACTGAAAAAGAGCAAATCGTTGGAGTGGAAGAAAAAATACTCGCATAGAAATATCGTGGAATCTGTGTTTCACTCTTTCTACATCGTTCCTATGCTCCTTCTTTTCAAAGTCTTCGCTTACAACCTTTATATTTAATTACCTCCTTATTTTTATCTCCATTTTTCCTTGTTTTCTTAGGAATTCAACTTGCCCTATTTTAGATAAACATCCGCTTCTTTCAGTATTGCGGAGTATGATAATGCAATTTCGTACACGGCCATGATGGCTCCTACAAGCAGGGTTATTAGGGAGAGGGAAAAAAACAGGAGAGCCAGGTAGTGCATGTATTCAAAGAGTGTTGCCCCGAATATGAACGTGGACGTTAACGCAGCAAACAGTATTGTAAGGTGAAACTGCACCATGGCATCTCTGCATAGCTTGACTCTTCTTATCAGCACTCCTTTCTGCCTCATTATTATCTCTTTTCTTTCATCCGGTACCCCTTCTCTAACTTCCTTTGAGAACTCGCGTAACCTGTCTATTACTCTTCCCATTCTGTTTCCAAGGCCCAGAATCAACAAGCCAGTTCCGGAAACCAGGAGAAGTGGAGCTAAAGTACCCTGAATTATGGTTATTGCATTCATGGTTGCCCAATTGTACCATTTGCTTTAATTTTTGTGTTTCTCTGGTTTCAATCTGCCTTTTTGGACACTTCTGAATTTTTGAAAAAGATTTAAATAGCTAAATGGAATTACTCCTCATCCTACGATTTTAAGAGGGTGTTAAAGATGGAGAACGTTAAAACCGGGACAACTACGGTAGGTATTGTGACTAAAGATGGCGTGGTACTGGCTACTGAGCACAGGGCCAGTATGGAGACGTTTATAGCTCACAAGGTAGCACAGAAACTATACAAGCTGGACACTAATCTGGGTATGACCACTGCTGGGCTTGTGGGTGATTTGCAGGTACTAGTACGCTATATGCGGGCTGAAATATCTCTGTATCGCCTAAGAAGAGATACGCTGATGCCCGTTAACGCAGCTGCAACATTATTGTCAAATATATTAAACGAGAGAAAATTCTTCCCGTACTATGTTGGGTTAATTATTGGTGGATACGATAGTAGGGGATATCACGTGTTTTCTATAGATGCGGCAGGTGGGGCCATTGAGGACAAGTACGCCAGTGTGGGCTCTGGCTCACTGTTTGTTTATGGTGTTTTGGAAGATAGGTGGTCTGATGACATTAGCTTGAGCGAGGGTATTGACCTTGCAATTCGTGGTATTAACGCAGCTATAAGGAGAGATGCAGCAAGCGGAGATGGCATATCTGTTGCTACTATTACCAAGGAGAAGGGGTTTGAAGAGCTCTCTACTGAAGAAGTGGAAAGCAGAATGAAAAAACTCAAGCTGAAGTGATTTTATGGAGTGGCAGGATATATTGACGAAGACAAGTGAGCTCCTGAATGAGCTTGCACCACAGGCAGAGATAACCAACATTGACCTTGAAGGTCCTCTGGTGGTTGTTTACACGATGGACATGGAGTTTTTTGCAGAGCATCCTGATGTGGTTAAAAAGATTGCCCAGAGCGTCAGGCGAAGGATATCTATCAGACCTGACCCGAAGATGCTCATGGACGAAAAAGAGGCCACGGAAGAAATTAAAAATATAGTCCCGAAGGAAGCAGGTATAAAGGATATATATTTCACCCCTGAGACGGGGGAAGTTACCATTGTGGCGGATTCGCCGGGTGCGGTCATAGGCAAAGAAGGCGAGTTGCTCAACGAAATAAAAAAGAGAGTCAGATGGGCACCAAAGGTTGTTCGTGCACCACCTCTTGAATCCCGAATTGTTAAAGAGATGAGGGAGTATCTTAAGATCGTGAGGGAAGAACGTAGAAAAATACTTCGTGATATCGGCAAGCGGCTCAACAGACCGCCACTTAGCGGTGAGCAGTGGGTTAGGGTCGTTGCCTTAGGAGGTTACCGAGAGGTTGGTAGAAGCAGCACATTGCTCATGACCAGAACAAGCAGAATTTTGGTGGATTGCGGATTGAATGTCTCAGCTGGAGATGAATCCGAGCCTTGGAGCGGTACTCCTTACCTGTATATGCCGGAAGTGTGGGATAATTCGACCCCTCAAAATCCCTTAAAGTACATAGATGCTGTGGTCGTTACTCACGCACATCTTGATCATGTCGGGCTTGTTCCAATGCTGTTCAAGCATAACTATTCCGGTCCAGTTTTCATGACACAGCCTACTCGGGACCTTGCAGTGATGCTTCTTATAGATTACCTGAAGGTTGCTCAATCTGAGGGTAGAAAAGTGCCTTTTGAGTCAAAGCACATAAAGGAAATGATTAAGCATACTATAACCCTGAAATATGGTGAAACCACTGATATATCTCCTGATGTGAGATTGACATTCCACAACGCCGGGCATATACTCGGCTCAGCAGTATCTCATTTTCACATAGGTGAGGGATTCTACAACGTCGTTATTACAGGGGATATAAAGTACGAACGCTCTTGGCTATTCAATCCTGCACATAATCGTTTTCCGAGAGTTGAGACTGTAATAATGGAGAGCACTTATGGCGGTCGGGAAGATTTCCAGCCCCCGCGCAGGGAGGCAGCCGAGAGGCTCAAAGATGTGGTGCTTCGTACCATAGAGCGTGGCGGCAAGGTTTTAATTCCTGTGTTTGCTGTTGGAAGAAGCCAGGAGGTAATGCTGGTACTGGAAAGCTTTATGAGAAACGGGGAACTGCCCGAGACTCCGATATATCTGGATGGAATGATATGGGAAGCCACCACCATACATGCTGCGTATCCGGAGTACTTGAACAAGGATCTCAGAGAGCTCATATTCCAGAAAAATGAAAATCCATTTTTATCAAAAGTTTTCCACAGAGTTGAGGCGGCTGAGCGCAGGGAAAGCGTGATAAACTCGTCTGAGCCGTTAATCGTTCTCTCTACTTCGGGTATGATGAATGGGGGGCCGGTTCTTGAATACTTTAAGCAATGGGCTGATGACTCAAGAAATACCCTCGTCTTTGTGGGCTATCAGGCAGAGCGCACTTTGGGCCGGAGGATTCAGAACGGCTTGAAAGAAGTTACCATGAGCGAACACGGGCATCCGATAAAAATAAAGGTGGAGATGGACGTTGAAACCATTGATGGATTTTCTGGGCACTCAGACCGGAGACAGCTAATTCAGTTTATAGGTTCTATGAACCCCAAGCCGGAGCGCATAATAACCTGCCACGGAGAGGAGAGTAAGTGCATAGACCTTGCGATAGGGCTCCATAAGAGATACGGTATGGAGACCGTGTCACTGAAAAATTTAGACGCATTGAGAATAAAGTGACTCAGGTTTTCAGAGTTAACGAAAAAAGCGTCTTTGCGGGGGAGTACTCATGCACGCGTCTGATGTTTATTATTTTTAGGTCTTTTCTTTCAAATCTTTGGTACAGGTTGAAATCCTTGGGTAATATTTCGTAGTAATTGATTGTTCCTCCCTTCTTCAGGATATTCAAAGCGTAGTCTATGAACATGTATGAGGAATGAGGTAGATTCATTATTACCCTGTCAACTTTTGGAAGGCTTTTCCATACAATTGCCGCGTCTCCCAGTATGGGTGTTATCCTGGATAGCTTGTTGAGGCGTATATTCTCTTTTAAGAACTCTATAGCGTGGGGATTTATGTCACTGGCGTAAATTTCAACATTCTTGTGCTTTGCAATTAGCAGGGTGAAGGGTCCCACTCCACAGAACATGTCGTATATGACCTCTCCATCTTCCACATCTTTTGCAACTCTCCACCGCTCGGTGGCCAGCCGTGGTGAAAAATACACCTTGGCCACGTCTACCTTGATACGAACTCCAAATTCTTTATAAATAGTTTCAGTGGTATTTCCACGTATTAGCTTTACATTTCTAACCCTTGTCTCACCTATCACTCCGTAGTCTACGGCCACGTTTTTCACATTTTTGTGCTTTTTGAGTATATAATCTGCGAGTTCCTCCACATCTAAATCATCTCTATATTTGATAATCGCAACATCTCCTACGATATCAAACGAGGGCATTATATAACCATCCTCAAAATCTCTTTTTTAAGCACCTTTGCAGTGTTTGACAGGTCATCAAGTACCTCTGCAGAGCGTATAAGTTCCTCTTTAATGTTACCCTTGATAACAGCCCCGTTGGGTGTTGGTTTTACAAGACCTGCCTCTTCCAGAATTCCAAGAGAGTGCCGTACTTCGTGCTCACCTATTTCCAGCATGTTTGATATTCTCACTATTCCTATTGGCTGGTATTCTTTCACAATTTGCAGGACTTTTACGTGCCTTGATAACAAATTTAGCTCGTTGTATATTCTCTCAGTGAGCATGCACATCACCCTTTATGTGCCATGTGGATTGTCAATAAAAACCTTTTTAACGAATCTAATTGCTACAAAACTTGCGTCTTCATGATATCCCGAGAAAACATTTTTCAGAAGTTTTTCTTCAAATAAAGTAGAATACACGGTATCTATCGAGAAATATGGTTCGAGCAGGGATAACACTTCTTCATATGTGAAAAAATGCGCCTTTGAGAAACGCCTGTCTCCTTCTTTCCCGTATTTTTCGTATTTTCTTCCAATATAGCTTTGTTTGGGGATGAACCCAATAATCAGGCACCCATCATTTCTTAAGACCCTGTGTGCTTCCAAAATTGCAAGGTGTGGTTTATCAATAAAGGATAACGAGGTTATGAAAAACACAGTACCCATGCTGCCTGTTTCAAAAGGTAATCTCTCGGCGTACCCTTTTACTGTGTGTTTGCATCTCCCACGTGCAAGTTCAAGCATTTTTTCATCCGGGTCCAGGCACCAGTCCACATCCATTTTTTCTGCAAATCTTCCTGTTCCAGCTCCCACCTCCAAGGTTTGTTCTGGACAATCTCTTGCTACTCTTTTAATGGCTTCTAATTCAGCCTTGAAAATTGAGGAATGCCTGTCGTACCACGTGTCATATTCATGTGGATTAAATGGCATGTTAATCCACTCTATATCCTTTCCACTGCTCTTATTTTTGAGTCCATTGTGGCATCTTTATCGAGCCGGTGGTCAATTTTTATATCTATCACCACCCTCTCTGCTCCAAGTCCCAGCATGGCTTCTTCTGCTTTTTTCACCGCTGAAAATATATCGTCTAAAGTTCTTGCCTCCACAACTGTGCTCATTGGAGTTAACCTGTAATTTAGCCCAGATTCTTTAATTTTCTGCAGTGCAGCTTTCACGTAAGGGGACACGCTCACACCTTTACCCAATGGGGTCATGGTGATTTCGGCAATTATCATACTGCTAAAATTGCGGGATTTAATAAAATGTTTTCTATTGGCCATTGAGATGCGATATGACACCGTTCATGCGCTCGATTTCCAGTACAACCATTATTTTGGCATATTTTCCCTGAGTTATCATGTCTTTTATTTTATTTGCCATGTATTTCTCCCGTTCAATTTCTATTTCTCTAAATTCTTTGATTTTGTTCACTTCCCTGTCCCATTCAATTGCAAACTCTTCAGGAGTGCTCACTTTAAAATTCATCTTCCAAATTTTTCTCTTGCGCATGTCGTACCTCATAATCTTAAATAGGTCTATTTTTTTTGCGAAAAGCTCCGAGTACTGCTCGTCTGGCATGTCTATGGGATATACCTCGATTTTTTGAGAGTTTAGAATGGAGAAAACCTCTAAGTAAGTGGGCACTGGAAGCCCAACTTCCCCGAATTTTTCCAGTTTTCGCGCGTAAATGACCCCATAATCGTCGGGCTCGATTTCAAAGGGTTCTTGAAGATACTTTTTAAGGCCATCTAACTCTTCAGGGGATATTCCCAGTAAGATAACCTCTGGGCTATATGATTGAAAGGTTGTTCTTAATTCCTGCCTTTCTTTAACCAGACCTTTAACGGTGCCAAAGAAAAGCAAATCTCTGTTATTAATGCTAATTTTTTTGGTAATGCTCATATACTGCTCCTCTCCTCAATAACTTTCTTTAGCTCGTCTTTGCTGTAGCTCATTATTTCTTTCTTCTTGATTATTGCAACGCCATTGTAATCCTCATAAGTGGTCTCGGATACTACGATAAACCCTTTCCTGTCAAGGAGCTCAGAAAATATGCGTATGTTCTGTGCCTTGTACTTCAATTTTCTTTCATTTTTTTCAAATCCAGTTAGCATAACTTCCACGCTGTCCCTGCTAATAGCTTCAAAGGGACACTTGCGCATCAAAAATACATCGTAGCCCATGTTGGTGAGGTGCCTGTATATGTCTTCAAATATCACCTTCTCGTCAGGCATTCTATCTTCAGACAGGTCAGCAAACGAGAACAGGTCAATTGGTCTTATTAGCTCCTCTCTAAGATACTCTTCTAACTTCAGGGCAATGTCGACGGTGGAGCTCATACCCTCTTCGTAAAGCTGTATGGTTTTTCTTGAGACTCCGGCAATTCTGGCCATGTCTCCTAGAGAGATGCCTCTTTTATCTCGAATTTCTTTTAGAAGTTCTCCGTCAATGTTCACGTAGAATCCGCCTGGGGCAACATAAACCATAGGTGAAATTCCTTCAATTACAAATTCCCTGAAGGTCTCAGGGGTAATAACAGGTAACCCGTATCTTGAATATACCACGTCATCTAACAGTTTTCCGGTACCTGAACGCAAACCTATTATGATGGGAGCAGCTTTGAATTCGTGCCCCAATATTTTAATTTCTCTGGCAATCCCTTGCCTTAGAGAGTCAGCGTTTTGAAGAACTTTGATTATTAAAATTATATTATCTTTTCTTGCTATAAAATCAAAAATCATGCTTCTTTTGATAGGCTCGCCTATATCAAAACCTCCTTTGGTGAGCATGCGCTTTATCGCGTACAGGAGTTCTTCTTTCTCCATACTCTTTTACATCTTAATACTACTATTTATAGTTTTCTGAGCTTGTGTATTTTTTCCATCTAAATTATTATTGTGAAATTGCGAGATTGCAATAATGGTGTTAAAATTATATACAATGATTTCAATACCGACTGTGTGCTGCTGGTTAGAAAATATCCACATTCCGCGTTTACGCTCATGATTGCGGGAGGTGTTGCCGAGCTATTGATTGTGTTTCCTTATTCAGTTTTTTGTATGATGCAATCTTCGTCTGGATTTTACATTTTATTGCCTTGGTGCTTTTTGCCAGTGTTTAACGTCTGGCTCTTAATCTGGGGAGTCGTTATACTAATTTCTGCTTTGATTGTAAAAAGAGGTGGGGATAAGGTAAGAACTGGTGCGGTTATTGGCTTAATAGCATCTCTTTTTGCTCCGGTGAATGTTATTTCTTTGATAGGTTCCATAATTGCTCTTGGTTGGGATAAGTAGTAAATATGTATGGAGGTGATGAAATATGGTTGCGGATGAGGATATGGTAAAAAAGGTTGGAGAGCTTGAGAAAAAGATAATGGATATGAACGAGAAGATTGAAAATATGGAGCGTGAGATAGAAGAAATGAAGAATTATCTACAGCAGGTGTATAGCTACTTGAAGGGGTTGGCTAATAGTTAACTTTTTATTTGTTTTTACAATGCACGAGCATGGAACTCATACGGGAAGGGAAGGTTAAAAAGGTGTACGATGCTGGGAATGAGTTAGTATTTGAATTCACGGATAATATATCTGTTTTTGACAAGATAATTCCATCATCCGTGCCACGCAAGGGGGAGATACTGTGCAAAACTGCAGCTTTCTGGTTCAGCAAGATAGGGGATTATGGAATAAAGAACCATTTCAAAGAATGCAATGGGACAACAATGATAGTTAAGAAATTCAAAATTGTTAACAAAGCCGATAAAAATGATTCTGAGTATCTAATTCCCCTTGAATTCATAACGCGTTATTATCTTGCCGGCTCCCTTTATGACCGTATAAAGAAGGGAAAGGTGAATTATAAAGACCTTGGTTACACAAGAGAGCCAGAGTACGGGGAACCATTACCGGAGCCTTTATTCGAGATAACTACCAAATTTGAGGAGTATGATAGAAAAGTTGATTTTGAAAAGGCTATGGAAATTGGGGGGTTGACCAGAGAGGATATTGAAGAAATAAAAGAAATAGTGATGAAGGTGGATGAAATAATACAAAAAGAGGTAGAAAGAAGGGGGCTAATACACGTTGATGGGAAAAAGGAACTTGCTCTTGGTAGAGATAGAGAGATTTACGTGGTAGATACATTCGGGACAATGGACGAGGATAGGTGGTGGGACAAGAAGGCGTATGAAAATGGAGAAATCAAGCAGCTTAGCAAAGAATTTGTGAGGCAGTATTATCGTGAAATAGGTTATTATTCAGAGCTTGTAAATGCAAGGGAAAAGGGTATAGATGAACCGGATATCCCGCCTCTTCCCGATGATATGATTGAAAAAGTGGCAAAGCTTTACGAGGAGATGTACACGAAAATAACCGGGCAAAGTATTTAGAAATTTGCCTTTAACACGGAGATGCCAGATTCGGTTATTGACATTGGATGCACTGATAGGCTATGGTTTGTCCCCCTCATTTTTATTATTCTTATATATCTTCTTATAACATCTCCCTCAGTTTTCATCATCAATTCTATTATGCCATCTGCCATGTACCTTTCCTCCTCGGTTTTGAAGTCTTGCTCAGAAGTCATTATCACCGTGGCCCCCCATTTTTTCAGCATGTCTACTAAGTCAAAAAGAAATTCCCGATAGTTAGGCATATATTCTCTCAGAGGATTTACTGGGTCTATCACTATGCGTTTTGGCATAGTTTCAGTTATTGTGTCCATCAGAGATCTTATTAAGGTGCTGCTTTCGGTTTTGATCTTATCTGAGATGTCTTCGTAAATTAGCATGTTGTCTTCAAAGTACTCTCTTTTAAAAAATTCAAAATCGCTCATAAACCGCGCCATCCATTCAAACTTCTCGCTGAGGGTTGTTATGTACAATCCTCTTTCGCCCTGGGAGACCCCGTACATGAGGTACTGCAGGGAAAATATGCTCTTTCCTGCTCCTGGAGGACCATTTACCAGTACTATGGACGGGTCAACGAATCCCCCTTCCATGAGTGGATCAAGTCCGGGTATGCCGCTTTTAATCCTCATGTTCTCACCTCATTGCTGACTTTTAACTTAACGTCACATTCTTTTCCAAGGTACTCGCACACGTCTGCCCTTGCTCCTGTTACGGGCATGAGCACACCGCATCCATGCTCCTTCGCGGATAATATTACTGACTTCAGGAACTCCAATAGGTTTTCTGCGCTCCAGAAATGGCTCAAAAATTCAACGTTATCAATTATAATGTATTCGTAATCTCTCAATGCTATGAAATCGCGCTTTAAAAATCCACCTATCTTTACGTTTTTCATGTCCTTTGATGTGAGGGGAAAGCGAACCCTTGAGTTTTTGTTTATGTCCACGTAAGTTATGCTTCTCTGGGGTACCTTGTGCATGCTGAGTATATATGTCATATATTGATGGGGTTTTTCCACGGATATAAATAAAATCCTGGCTTTTCTAACTGTGACCAGGTGTTTTATTATCCGATAATTTAACTCCGCAATGGGCATTTTTGAACATTCCACCACGGTTACTTTCCCCGCCTCTATTTTCTTGATTACTTCTTCGGGATTCATTTTCCATACCCCTTTGCAATTATCTTTCCCCTGTAAACTTTTGTGTTCCCGTATTTGTCATCGATTCTAATCTCAATGGTGTTTGCTTCTATGTTAATGCTCACTTTTTTTATGATGGAATTGTAGTACTTAATTTTCTTTCCCTTGCTGTTTGTTTTTTCTTTAACATCCATAAATCCAATGGTCTGCAGGGCATGCAATCTACGATAACAAGCGGCTATGGGCACCTGGAGCTCCTGGCTGAGTTCTATCGCGCTTTTCTCTTCTTTATAACTTGCAGTTAAAATTTTTATGGCATAGCCATCTGAGAGTATCTTCATTATTTGCTCCAGCTCACCATTCATATTATATACCATCTCACCTTTATTTAAATATTTTGCATTGTGATTATCGCAAATGAAAATTAAATGCGAGAATGTGAATATCTAGTTTGATTTTTACGGGAAAAGTGTTTTTTATAGGGCTATAGAACTAATAAATATGTTTGAGCTAACATTTCCCGGGATCTTAGACGGAATTCTTCACGTGCTGTTTGCAATAATAGCTACCATTATCATTTATCCGTACTGGAAAGAGCATAAAGAGAAAATCGTGCTTGCAGCTGTGATTATGGAGCTGATAATAGATGGTGCCCATTTAGTAAACAAGAATTACACACATAACCTATTCTTTCTCATTGAGATGCCACTTGCAATAGTGTTTGCGGGCATAGTGATAAAGAGCAGAAATTTAATAGATGCAGGGGTGATTATTTTAGCGAGTACTTGGACACATCTCATAATGGATCTCTACTATGAGGGAGATACTCTTGCACTGTATTATCCAGTATATACCACAGAATTCAGTGCCAATCATGCTGGATTTATTCACGGACTCGCGATATGGCTAATCGTTTTAATTCCCATAGCGATATCCATGAGAGTATGGACAAAGCACGCTATTCCACCTCTATCTCTTCCTCCTTACCCCAGCGGAAGGTGAGCTTTAAAACGATTTTTCCATCAACCATCTTCACCTCCGCGTTTTTCACATTGGCCTTGTAAAGATTTATCCATTTTCCCTTGGATGTTAGCTTTTTTCCCTCCTTTTTTATCAGACCCAGCTTTTCAAGTTCTTTTATTCTCCTGTAGCATACCGCAATAGGGATTCCCAGCTGGTTGCTCAGAGATATGGCGTCCATTGGCCTGTGCAGCGTAGCCCTGAGTATTCTGATTGAATATTGGTCCGAAATGTGCTGGAGAATCTCCCATGCGGTACTTTTGTCTATGTGAATCACCTCTATACTAACGGTAGCAATTTTAGAGATTTCAGGTCATGGTTTGTTATTCCATATGCAATCGTGCCCATGATTACAGGTATGTCTTCCATAACGTCCATGTGTATGGTGTAGTCGATACCGCCACCCACGTTGTAGCCTTCAGGAGATAATAGCACCACTTTGGCGTGGTGTTTCAGGTTGTTAATCAGAGATGGAAGGTCGTTTAGATTTTTATACACGTGTGCCATTGTATCCACACCGATTACCACGGTGAAATTTTTACCTGCGTGATATTCTAAAACGTCAAAGGCAAGTTCAACAAGCATGTCCGAGCCTTCTAAATACATCTCTCGCTTGTCGCTTCCAAAGCCCACGACATTCATGTTTTCTACGCCGTAATTTTTGGCCTGCGTTTCCAGCAAATCACCGGGATAAAACAGGGGAGGTATTACTACCACATTCCCAGAATACTTGGCTATGGCGATTATCAGTGATTCAACAAGCTCTTTTGGAATACCATCGCCAAGCTCAAAGTTAAGACACCTGTACCGTGAATAATCCTGAAGCAGTGATATCAAAGAATCCACATTTGGAGTGGCCAAATCCATTGAAAATGAGGAGTAGTCTAAAGCCGTGAATCGACCACCAGAAAGCGTGTACAGATACCTCGGCTTGTCTATAACTGCACCTCTTAACTTGTGAATCACGAGCACTCTTTTCCAGAACCTATTCTTTGCCTCGTGGGAAAGGCTGATGACTCCATCTGCTAAGTAGTCAATTCCTCTGGTGCTGGTCTCCTCGAGCACAAATATCATGCTGCCGTGCCCAGACTCCACAATATCTTTTTGGAGGGTAAACAGAATCTTCTCAGGGGGAATTCCGTACTTTTCGCTCAATCCATCTATGGAATCTATACAAACAAGCGCATTTTTATGCGATGCAACGAAGTCGTAAATAGTTTCTAATTCAGGAAGCAACTCGCCCACTTCAAGTATTGCTTCATCGCCATCAAAACTGATATTTTCCTTTACAAATCCCTCTTCTATGAGCCCTTCGAGCATGTTGAGATGTTTCCTACTAATTTCACCATTATTTTTTTGGGGTTTGTATCTTACTATGTCTTTTACCCAGGGAAACTGAGAAATCAATGTGGAATCTGCAACTCTTGTGGAAATGTACATGACCTCCTTTTTTTTGCGAAATTGCTCTAAGATTTCCAGTGCAAGCGTGGTCTTTCCGCTTCCCGGCTCCCCTTTGATTATTAGAGAGTGCCCTCCCTCGTTCTCAAAGAATTTGGCGACTTCCTTTGGTATCATTTAAATCACGCTCCTTTCCAGAGTATAGCGTATCTCTTTAATAAAGAATACTCTTTTGTTGTATATGCTTCATTATCAACAATGAGAATTACCAGAGAGTTATTTTCCATTGCATAGCTGTTTATTAGTTCCACGTTTCTCATTATGTTTATGAAATCGTTGTAAAGCAGAAGATATTCTATACAGTCAATTATAACGATTTTTTTATCGCCGCTTTCCAGGAATTTTATTATGTTATCGGTTATTATTGTCAAATTATGCGGTTTTATCCTGTTTTTTCCCACTATGTCTGTTACCCAGACCACCCTGATGTTGGGTATTCCCTCCAAGAAATACGGGTTTTCCCTTAACGCTACAAAAATTTCTATGCGCTCGCTAAGCACGGGAATAAGTGAAAAAATTTCATCTCTCTGCTCCATACTTGCAATGTACATGTGTCCCCACGAAAAATTGTACCCATAAATTATGTTCTTGAATACTCTCTCATCTTTAAAAAGGTGTTTTAGCGATTCTTTGTTTTTAATCAGAATTTTCATCAACGAGCTTCTAAACTGCGTTACCGTATCGGTGAATATGTAATCCACACCCCATTCTTCAAAGTTTATGGCGATGTCTCTATCAATTGACTTTATTAGGGGGATTGTGAATGCTAAATTGGATATCTTTTTATAATCCGCAACATTATTCTTATTGAACTCCAGCAGAACTATTCGGGGATTCTCAATTCTTATTGTGTTTTCAATCACAGAAGTATCATCCAGATCGAAACATTCAAAATTGAAATCCATCTCCTCTAAATACATACTCATCTGCTTACGAAGCTGTGCATTTGAGTGAAAGCACAGTATATCCATGGTAGCTCAATTATTCTTGACATATTTAACTTTTGTCTGGTAATAATCATTTTTCGTAATAACAACACTGGCTTAATGTAAACTACCCGCGCCTGGTTTTTATCGATTTTTAACTTAGTGAAGGGAATTCCAAACATTTATATTGGTATAGTTGCATAACCAATTATGAGAGGGACAGCCGCAATGCTGATTGCGATGGTGTTTTTGTTTTCTACAGGCAGTGTTATGGCTCAGAGTGTTTCTTACCATGGAAACACGGTTGAAACCCACGAGCATGTTAAGCCGACAATATCTAGGAGTATCAAGTCAATTACGGCTCATTTACCTATAAAAATTTACGGGGATGGAGATTTTAATGCATCTAACGGGGTAATTGCGGGAAACGGCTCCAAAGAGAATCCTTATATTATTTCAGGATGGAGCATAGGTTCTGGCAAATCTGGGGCAGATATATACATAATTAACACGACGGCATATTTCATAGTGGAAAACTGCACATTAAAAAATGGGACATCTGGAATCTTTCTTGGCAATGTGAAGAACGGAATTGTGAGGAATAATACAGTTTACGGAAACACAAATGGAATAGTTTTAGTTAACACATCATATTCTCAGGTTGTAAACAATTCAGTAATGTACAACAATGCCACCGGCTTAACTGAAACAGGTGGTAGCGGGATATCTCTTACATCTTCTTTTGAAGATTACGTGGGTGGTAACAATGTATCCCAAAATTCGAATTGCGGGATTATCATGGAATACTCGTATAATAACACCTTGGCTAATAACAGCGTTTACGGAAACGAAGGTTCTGGTATTTTTTTGGGAGGGGGAATAACCCTTTACGATTCAAAATTTAATACTCTGGACCATAATTCTGTGAAATATTCCTCTGCCAATGGCATATATCTTTTTAACTCAACCTTAAACCAGATATTGAAAAATGAGGTGGCACACAACTATATGGATGGTATTGTTCTGTCAAAATCATCAGAAAACAGCGTTACGGGTAATAACATTATCAGCAACGGTAATTTTGGGATAAATATAATATCTTCTGAAAAAATACACATAGAAAACAACACATTGTACTTTGATTCAGTGTATATTAGCGGCGATAACCATGCTTACTGGAACACTCACGATATGATAAACAATACAGTCAACGGTAAGGTGGTGGAGTACATATCAAACATGGTAGATGTTGCATATTCGGGAAGTGCAGGGGAGGTCATAGTGGCAAATTCCTCCAATGTGAAGATTTCTGATGTTAATGCCACGCGAGCTGATGTGGGAATTTTAGTTGGCGATTCTAAAAACTTGAAGATTGGTGAAGTGAACACTTCTTACTGCTCCAGTTACGGGGTGTATTTATCAAATGTAAATAACGTATCGATTTCCAATGTGAGTTCATTTGGGTATGAGAAATACTCTCTGTACGGGTTTGGCGTGAAAAATGTCTCTGTTTTCAACAGTGTATTTGAAGGAGAGGTGGGAGTTGAATACGAGCAATCATATAATGTAAGCGTGTTAAATAATAACTTAACCTCCTTAGACACTGCAGTTGAAATTCTGTATTCAGGGGATGTGAATATTAAAGAAAACACGGTGAAATTTTCAAAAACAGGAATGTATTTTGAAAGCACAGAAGAGGGCAATGTTTCATTGAACAAGGTAACTGCGTTACGTAGAGGAATATATTTGTTTGATTCTCTGAAATTCAACATGAGTGAAAATGCGCTTTTGGGGGGAGGAATATTACTATCCGGAGATAATGTCAGCTACTGGAACACGCATATAATCACAAATAACACGGTAAATGAAAATGAAATCCTTTACCTGAAAGATATCAGTTACAGAACTATATCTGGCACTTTTGGAGAGGTGATAATGGCAGGTACCAACCACGTTAAAATAGATGGTGCCAATGTGGTGAATGGTTCGGGGATAATGCTGGGATTTTCCTCTTACAATTACATTGTTAATTCCAACATCTCAGAAAATCGCGGTGATGGAATCTACTTAAGTGAAGGTTCAGATTGCAATGTTATAGAAAATAACACCTTTTATAACAACTCCGGGTACGGCGTGGCGATATACCAGAGTCGCGGGAACTCTGTATTTTTGAATTATTTCTATCTAAACTCCGGAACCAACTCTTCTTTTAAAGGCATCTCTCAATCCTTAGATGACGGATGGCATAACTTCTGGAACTCATCGTCAGGTATCGGTAATTACTGGAGAGATTGGGCTCTAAATAACGATACAAACGATGAAAATCACGATGGTATAGTGGATTGGCCATATGCGATTTCCGGGAGCTCTCTTTCGCGTGACATGTATCCTTTGAAAATTGAAAATCTGAGCAATGTACTTACACATCCCCAGAATTTGCGTGCGAGTTCTGGTGATGATTACGTGAATCTCACATGGAATCCTCCCGTTTACGCGCCCTCTGAAATTTTGAGGTACACGGTGTACAGGAACGGTGTTGCTATAGCAAACGTTTCTGGGCATCAGCTTTGGTACAACGATACTAACGTGGTCAACGGGGAAACATATACTTATTACATAACCGCGTCTGTGTCCGGTGGGGAGAGTGAAGGGAGCAACGAGGTTCTTGCAACACCTGTACCTTCTGTACCTGAATTTGGCCTGTTTTTTGAGTTTCTTATTGTCATATTAGCTTCAGTGCTTACGATGCTTAAAAGGAAGGTTTAACGCGCCATTGCGCCGTTCTTTAATCCTTTTTATTTTTGCCAATATCCTTTTTATTGTGCGTTTTTCAAAGGGCATTTTGCGATATGTTTATATAGAAGAACTAACTTACGGATTTTGAGGTGATAAAAATGATGGGAGGTCAAGTACCGATTCTAGTTCTCAAAGAGGGAACTGAGAGAGAGACTGGCAGAAATGCACAGAAAAAGAATATAGAGGTGGCTAAGGCTATTGCAGATGCTGTGCGTACCACACTTGGTCCCAAGGGGATGGACAAGATGCTTGTGGATTCTCTGGGGGATATTGTTATAACTAATGATGGTGCAACTATTTTGAAGGAGATAGATGTGGCGCATCCTGCTGCCAAGATGATGGTAGAGGTGGCAAAGAGCCAGGATACCGAGGTTGGAGATGGAACCACAAGCTCCGTGGTGCTGTCTGGAGAGCTTTTGAAAGTGGCAGAGGAACTTCTTGATCAGAACGTGCATCCTACTGTAATAACCAATGGATACAGGCTCGCTGCGGAGAAAGCCCTTGAAATTCTTCCAGAGCTGGGTGTAAAGGTTGACAATGACGAGATTCTTAAAGAAATTGCAATGACTGCCATGACTGGCAAGAATGTTGGTGATTCCAAGGAATACCTTTCCGATATTGCTGTGAAGGCCGTACGCGCAGTTGCGGAGGAAATGGACGGCAAAACTGCAGTGGATGTGGACAATATAAAGGTAGAGAAGAAGCAGGGTGGCGGGATACACGATACTGTGTTAATCGATGGCATAATACTGGACAAGGAGAAAGTGCATCCGCGCATGCCTAAGAGAATTGAAAACGCCAAGATTGCACTTATCAATACAGGATTTGAAGTTAAAAAGACAGAGATAAGCGCAAAGATACAGATTAACAAGCCAGAGGATATACAGGCATTCTTGGACCAAGAAGCGGAGGAAATCAGGAAGATGGTTGAGAAAGTTAAGGAAGTGGGTGCAAACGTGGTATTTTGCCAGAAGGCAATTGATGACATGGCCCAGCACTACATGGCCAAGTATGGAATATACGCGGTTCGCCGCATAAAGAAGAGTGATATGGAGAAGTTGGCAAAGGCTACCGGTGCCAAGATAGTTACCAACTTGGACGATCTGAGCGCTGATGACCTCGGATACGCTGCGGTTGTTGAAGAGCGCAAGATTGGTGATGACAACATGACCTTCGTAACCGGCTGCAAGAATCCAAAGAGCGTGTCCATACTGATACGCGGAGGAACTGAGCACGTGGTGGACGAGGTTGAAAGAGCACTGCACGATGCACTTAAGGTGGTTGCCGTGGCCATTGAGGATGGTGTGGCGGTACCCGGTGGCGGTGCAACGGAAGTTGAGCTTGCAATGAAGCTTCGTGAGTATGCACCAAGTGTTGGTGGCAGGGAGCAGCTTGCCATTGAGAAATTTGCAGATGCTCTTGAAATTATCCCGAGAACCCTTGCAGAGAACGCCGGTCTCGATGCGATAGACATAATGATGAAGCTGAAGGCAGAGCACCAGAAGGGCAACAAGCACGCTGGCGTGGATGTGTTTGAGGGAACTATAAATGATATGCTGGGCAACAAGGTAATTGAGCCCATGCGCGTTAAGAAGCAGGCCGTTGAAAGTGCAACAGAAGTGGCGACGATGATACTGCGCATTGATGATGTCATAGCGGCGAAAGGCTCCGATAAAGGTGGCAAAGGCCCTGGCCCTGAGGGTGGTATGCCCGGTGGCATGGGCGGAATGGGAGGCATGGGCGGCGGCATGCCCGGAATGATGTAAACCCTTTTTCCTTTTTTCTGGTGTTTCTCTATGGGAGCAGTACTGTGGCTCCGCACAATAATGCTTTTATCTTTTCTCGCGGCGTTGCTCATTGGCATAGGATACCTGATTGGGGGAATTGCCGTTGCAGGCTTCATGCTTATTTTGTCTTTGCTATTTGATATCATTTCGTTCCTTTTCTCGGACAGAATCGTACTCAGGAGTTACGGAGCGAGGATAATCTCCGAGCATGATATGCCGTGGCTCCATGAAATGGTTGCCTCTCTCGCTAATCGGGCAGGAATTCCAAAGCCTCAAATTGCAATTGTACCCTCTTCAGTTCCCAACGCATTTGCCACCGGTAGAAGCCCGAGGCATGCGGTGGTCGCAGTGACCGAAGGGATTTTGAATATGCTCAACAGAGAAGAATTAGAGGCGGTTTTAGGACATGAAATTACGCACATTAAACATAGGGACATGCTCATAGGCACCGTTGCAGCCATGATCGCAAGTGCCATCGTGTATCTGGCTTACATCGCGCGATGGTTCGCCTTTTTATTTTCTGATGACGATGACAATTCTCTCATAGCACTCATAGCTTTGGCGATTTTCGCACCCATTGCCGCGTTTCTAATTCGCATGGCAATAAGCAGAACTCGGGAATATTTAGCGGACGAGGGAAGTGCGAAGCTCACGCGCAATCCCGGCGCACTCGCAAGAGCTCTCATGAAAATAGAGCGGGGCGTAGAATGGAGACCAATGAAGGGTAATCCAAGCACGTCGCATCTGTTTATTGTGAATCCTTTCCGTGGATCTACCCTGTTGAAGCTTTTCTCCACTCATCCATCTACAGAGGAGAGAATTGAAGCCCTTCGAAAAATTGCGTATGAAATGGGCGTTCCGTTTAATTATTGAATAACCAGCTCTTTTGCGAATGTGTATGCATTTCTCATCTCTGGATGATCTTTCAAGAATCTCAGTATGAACATGCCGCAATTTGATCCGATCAGATTCTCTCTTGTGTCACCTATGGAAATAATTACATCGTAGCCCATTCTTCTCAGCTCATCGATGAAATCCCTGTGCTTCTTCGCCATGCCCGTTCTCTCGTCAACATCGTTGTTCAGTCCATTTCTAACCGAGCTCACCGTTGGATTTATTGGAGTGATTTTTATTAGAAAATACTCCTTCGGGAAAAATTCTCTAACCACTTCTGCATCCGCCTCATTTTCCTGCGCAAGAGCGAAATTCAAAGTGATTTTTAGTCCGCCTTCATCGTAGAATTTCATTCCGTAATCTGCAATCTTCTTAAAATCCCACTTTTTAACGGGGATTATCTCATCTCTCTGCCTCTGATTCGTTGTGTGAATCGAGAACTGGAGCTGGAATCTCTTTGCGTACTTCTCTTTTTTTATCTTTAACAATTTTGAGAAGAAGGAATCCACACCTATCGGTGCCACCGTGGACAACGAGGGAAAGAAATTCTCGTACTTGTCTCCCAAATCGTTGATCACATCTAACACGTTTGGATTGAAACTCGGCTCTCCCATGCGCGCAAACTGAATTTTGAATTTTTTGGTCTTTGGTTTATCTCCGAATCTTCTCTTTATTGGATACTCAATTTGCTCCATTAGCTCCTCGTAGTCTAACTTGCCTTTGTAAAAGAACCCCGCGTCGCACATCTTGCAGCCCACGGGACAGCCGTTTAGCGATGAGATGATTAGAACCCATTTCTCCTCTATGTTTCTGGTGGGTATTGATTCAACGAACTCAATTATATTCCCTCTGTGAGTGCGGCCTATGTAAACCTTCGCGATGGAGTCATCGCCCACTTCACTCAGTATCTCCATATTTTATCACTCTCCATATCTTCATAGCAGTTCTTATCCCATCCGCAATGGCCAGAGAGCTCTGGCGGTATATGCCGTTTTTTGCATCGCCTATTACAAATATCCTAGAATCAGCAATTCCTTCAACTATTTCAACGTTTGGAATGCGCCCTATTCCCGCCAAGACTTCGTCAAATTCAAAAATTCCTGCGGAAGTGTACGCGACGCCATTCTCTATTTTTTCCACTTCTCCCCGAACGATTTTTATTCCTTTAGCCATGACTTCATCCACCAACACAGGCAACGCTTTTATCGTGCTTCTGTAAATTAACGTCACATCTTTGCATTTTTCGCTTGCGCTTAGGGCGTAGTCGAATGCGATATCCCCTCCGCCTATTATCAATATTTTATCGCATTTCTCAATCTCAGTAATATGATACTTTACCTCTGGAAAGGGCAGAGTTCTTGGTCGCGTGCCCGTGGCAACTATGAAATAATCAAATTCGTACTCCCCATTTTCTGTCTCTATGGTTATTCTCTCCCCGGCTTTTATTTTTTTAGCTTCCTCGTAAATCACATTGAGATCGTATTTTCTCGCGTACTCCTCTAAAATTTTCACAAATTCTCTTCCGCTGATTCCGTTGGAAAATAGCATGGTGTTCTCAATCCTGTGCGCGTTCTCAATCAATCCCCCTATTTTTCTCTTCTCAAAGAGCACCGAGTTTATCTTGTACCTTTTCAGCTGCACCGCCGCGCTCACCCCGGCGGGCCCGGCGCCGATTATGCCAACGGGAGCAACGAGCATAACACGGAAATGAAAAGCAAGTATTTTAAAATAAAATAAAAAGAGTTAGTGTTTCCTTCTCAGGAGCATCACTGCGCCCAGTGTGATGATGACCGCAATCATAATTTCCGCGCTGAATTCCGGCACCGTTGCGCAGTCGTTGGGATGCTCGTCCACAGAGCTGCCGCCGTCTATCGCATATGTGCCAGAGCCACCGTAATCGCTCCAGTAATTTCCTTCCGTGGAAGAGTTCCACAGGTTTACGTATTTTGCGGAAGCGTCGTCGTACGCCTGTCTCTTCGCTGGATCGTAATAACCAAATGTGCCGTTGTTGTAAATAATTTTATTTCCGTAGATGTGCAAATATGCAATCTAGAGGTGGATTTTAGCTCTATTCCGTAGTGCGAGTTGTACGAGATTCCGTTGTATTCAATCGTGGTCTTATGGCTGCTTTCTGCGTATATTCCTATATCATTTCCGAACACGTAGTTATTCACAATCGTAGCACCCAACGAAGGATTGTAATAATCCAAATATATACCATAGTTGCTGTTTCTGTATATTCTGTTCTCAGATATTGTTGCTGTGCACCGTGAGGGAACCTGCTCAGGTGTACTAATTTTTTCTCCTCCGTGGTTGGCGTTTTCAACGCGATTCTATACAAAATTTAGATATTTATATTTTCCGCAGATATTTCAGAAGATAACTTAGCGTAGGCGCGACTCCGAACCCATGCGAGATCGCCCTGAGAGAGCATTCATGCAATTCCTCATTTTGGGTCAATGTTCCGTCGATGGGGAATATTACATCGAATCCCCGATTGAAAGCATCTCGCGCGGTTGTTTCGCAGCACAGGTGCGTCATAACTCCAGTTATTATTATTCCCCCTATCCCCTCTTCTCTCAATTTCTCTTCCAAATTGGTCCCCATGAACGCGCTGTAGGTGCTTTTCTCAATGATCTCGTCTCCGAATTTTTTTATCTCGTCCACTATTTCCGTGGATTTATCATCACAAATCATCTCGTCGCCCCACCACCTCGCCAGATTGTTCCCCGCGTGGCAGTGCCTTGTGAGAATTATTTTTATCCCCGATTCTTTTGCGAATGCGTAAAAACTCATTACCCCTTCTAAAAATTCCCGCGATGAAGGGAGATACGCAACCCCCTCGGGTTTGAGGAAATGGCGCTGCATGTCCACCCCCAAAATCGCCAACTCCCCGCGAATTTTCTCCATCTTTCTCTCCCTGAAATACTTCCTCTCCATCTCGGCGATGAACTCCTGCATGAGATATGCTTCCTTGCGCATGCAGGGTGATTGATGTAGATCCATATAAACGTGTCAGGATAGAACGTGGAAAAGATCTGCTTTAAAAAATTAAGAAGAGGGATAGACTATGAAAAATAGAGACATTAGGGCACCAGTAATCGCTGCATATCCCCCTATACTTAACCCGTTCAGAGCGTATAAAGGTATACCTACAGGGTATATGATTAACGAAACAAACACTATTGCTACGATCGCCACTGCAACTGCTACTCCTGTTATCCAAAGATACTTTCCAGAATTTTGATGCTTCTCTCCTATCCAATTCATTGCTACATAGCTCATTAGCACACCGCTTAAAAGTGGTAGGAGGTAGAGAATACTCAGTTCCGTCAAGCTGGATGCCATCTCTATTCCGGTATAACTTACGATATTTCCATAGTGGTTTACGCTGTACCAAGGCATAAAAATGCTAACAAATACCAGCAAGTTTCCAAAGAATATTCCAAATTCTCTAGTGTTGATTTTATACATTTAGATCACCCCCCACCTCCAAATCTGAAAGATCTACGTTGTCTTCTCTATTTGGATTTTCATTAGATTCTGGAAGACTCATGTCTTCAGTCTTTTCTTTTTTTGGTTCTTCTTTATTAGGTTTTTCCTGCTTTTTATCCTTTCTGAGTAGAAATAGGATACCTATCATTAGTACTATTAGAATCACCGTGTAAACTATAGGCATTAAATTTAGGTTGTTCACTGTCACATCTTTCTCAAAGGTCTCTTCGTTACCTGCGTTGTCCATTATTTTAACTCGAACTTTGTGCACACCATTATCTTGTAAGATGGTGTTCCATCTGTATTTTATTAGTCCGTTTTTAACTGGAACATTAATCCAATTGCCATTGTCAATAGATATCCATGCGCTTTTAACGCCAGTGGTGTCATCTTTCACATTAAATGTTAGTGTTGCAATTCCGCTTAATACGTTACTCCCTGTATACTTTACTTCTGGGGGTGTATTGTCAACGGTGAACTGAGAGGTAACCACGGTGGTCTTTCCCCCGTAATTCTCGGCGGTAATTGTTATGGTGTAAGAACCATCTCTTAGCTCAGTGGTGTTTAGTAGAACGGCATAAATACCAGATGATGTTCTGTACATGGTATATGTTTTGTTAAATCCATTGGTACTTAGCTTACAAATCACACTTTTGACACCAATATAATCGTTTACTTCTACGGAGACTGAAATGCTACCAGAAACTATGCCCTTAGGTATAGATATATTTACAATTGATGGATTTTTGTTGTCTATAATTACCGTAACATTGGAATACTTGTGATTGCCAGCATCATCAATAGCCATAACATGTATTACATGTTCGCCATCGGAGTATGTCTCTGTGTTAAATATAGATTTCCAAACGCTTCCGGTGTTAGTGATAGGTGTCCATGGGCCATTATCGATTCTATAGTAAACACCCAACATATAGGTGTCATTTGCCTTCACCATTATCGTAGCTTCTCCTGTTAGTACCTCTTTATGCGTGGGGGTCATAATGGCAAGAGATGGTGCAGTTCTATCAACTTTAACCACAATATGATTTGGAGTTTCAGAGTTCCCTGCAAAGTCTACAGCGTAGTATGATATGTTATACACTCCATCTGTACTTAGTATTATTGGGTTATTGAACTCAACATAGTTACCGCCGTTGATACTGTAATATATCTCTCTAACGCCGGTAGTAATATCTGTAGCTTTTAAAGATATGTGCGCTGGAGATACGTACCATCCATTTGCTCTAAGAGTACCTGATATGAATATATTAGATACGGGAGGAGTTGTATCAACAGTAGTAGATACAATTACTGATTCATTCATCTGAACGTTCCCTGCTGCGTCAACGGCCACTGACTTGAAGTAATAAACGCCATCGTGAGGTGCCAAAAATACTACTGATGACGTATTGAAGGATCCATAGAAATTCCATGCTGATCCATCGGTGCTCCAGTAAATCTCAACGTATGATACGCCCGTACCAACGTCTGAAGCATTAAAATGCAGATTTATAGTATGTGATTGAGTGTACTTGGGTAAACTGGAGAGATATGAAGTAGGTGGTGTTGTATCCACTACAACAGAGCAAATTGTGTGAGATCTCTGAACATTTCCAGCATTGTCATAAGCTATGGTATAGAAAGAATAGTTACCATCCCCATGCATTGCATAGAAATCAAATACTCCAGAAGCTATGTTAGTAACAGAGTATTCTTGAAACTCACTATTGTTGTAACTGTAATATAATTCAACCTTCCCTACACCGCTTCCTGAGTCGCTTGCATTATAATATACTAATATATGGGTACTACTGCTGTATTTTTCATTCACATGGGCTGTAGATACTGGAGGAGTTGCGTCTATTGTAAAAGACATCACGTTTGAATAATCACCCGCATTTCCATTAATGTCCACTGCCTGGACTCGCCAATAGTATGTTGTTCCATCGTAAAGCCCAGTAAGTGTATACGAATTGGTAGTGCTATTTACGATGATGGGGTTCGTGAAATTTTGAGATGTACTGTACTCAATTGTATAACTCGCAGTGTTGTTAACCGATGACCAGTGGAGAGTTACCGTAGTCGAGTTGACATACCCTTCAGGAGCATACGCTATTGGAGTGTCTGGCGGAATTACCGTGAAATTAACTGGTGCTGCTTTGTTAAGCAATGAATCATACACAACTATAGTATGTGGACCCGCGGTAGAGTTTGGTACAATTGCATTTATGACTCCGCTTCCAATGGAATTGGTAGTTGAATAGTATGATTCAGAAACTCCGTCCCAGAGCATATTAAGGGTAACAGAGGAACCAAAACCATAGCAATATATCTTGTATGAGGTTCCTATTTCACCATAGTTGGGGATAAGCCTTGCCATTGGATAAATTTGGAAATCTCTGATGTCTGATTTGATATCGTTTGTATCTTCTCCATAGATTGTGTGAATACCCGCTGTACCCTCTGGAATCTGGAAAGTAAGTGTGAAATCGCCTACGGAGTTGGTTAGCATGCTTCTTTGAGTATCGACGCTGTCCCAATATATGTAAACTGCAGAATCTCCGCTGAAACCATTCCCCTGCACAGTTATGTTGTCAAATACATACCCACTATTCTTAGAGATGATAATGTGAGCTAAGACCCGATAATTAGCACTTGCAGAGCTTCCGTTAGCGTCAACCGCAGTAACGGTGTGATACCCGTAAACAGAGTGTGGTACCGAGAAGATCGTGCTGAAATATCCCGTTGTGTTAGTGTTTGTTGTAGTGATTATGGTTCCATCCCAATAAATAGTAACGGATGTGTTAGGGGAAAATGAAGTGCCATTTATCATCACGTTTGTACCTACAAATCCGCTGTTAGGGGATATATAGATATGTGGCCCGAGATAATAGTATGTTTGCGCTATGTAATTATTTGCATCTACTCCTGCAATGGTATGCGTTGTGTTAGAGCCGCTGGGAATAGTCACGCTGGCTGTGTATGTTCCAGTGGTGTTAGTGGTCCCTGTGGATAAAACAGTTTCTGTAGAAAGTCCAAAATCCCAGTATACATCTATATTCGCTGAGCCTGAAAATCCCGTAGCTGTAACTATGCCAGTATCTCCAGGTAATCCACAGTTGGGAGATATCTTAATATTGGGGACTACGTTAAATACTGCTGAACTCTCCACAGAATTTGTATCGTTAGCGGTTATTAAATGGTTACCCGCAGTTGCATAGGGTATGGTTATGTTTGCATAAAAAGATCCTAATTGATTTGAAGTTGTGCTATTGAGAATAGCACCAGAGCTCCAACTTATATTGACTATGGTATTTCCAGAGAAACCGTATCCTATAACATAAACCTTGCTACCTACTATACCTGAGCCGGGATATATTTCAACTTTGGGAGTAACAAAGAAGGCGGTTGTATCAGAGTGGGAATATTCATCTATTCCAGTTACATTATGTGTTCCATATGTTGCCTCAGGAACACGGAAAGCCCCACTGTATGATCCTGTTGAATCCGTAGTTACTGTGTCTAATATAATGGTATCGGTAGTTCCGTAGTCCCAGATTATTGATAATCTCGCGGTTGCTGAGTACCCTGTGCAATTATAATATATTTGTTTGCCATAATAACCTGAAGAACTATATAGAGTTATATGACTTAAAATAAGGAAAGACACAGTGGCTTGATTGTTATCCGTATCTATCGCTTTTACTGAGTGCAACCCATAGGGGCTGGCAGGTGTATTGAATGTGAATGTAAATTCCCCATTATTATTTGTAGTGGTTCTACCAAGATATGTTGAATCCCAGAATAGATAAACTCGTACATTACCTGAAAATCCCTCACCATTCACCGTAACTGTTGTGCCAACATAGCCGTTGTTCGTGGATAAGGTTATAGCAGGAACCACTGTGAAGGTTGCAGAGGCACTGTTAGAGCCATCAGTTACATATATGGTATGTGCCCCAGCAGTTGATGAGGGTATGGTATATTGATAGCTAAAATTACCATTTGCATCGGTGGTTGTTGTGTCCTGATACGAATTATCCCAGTATATATCCACATTAGAGTTTGCCGAGAACCCTGTTCCATTAATCCATATGTTTGTTCCAGGAGACCCGCTATACTTAGAAAGAGATATCGCTGTAGTTGCCCCGTGCACCATCCCCATTGGCATCAAGAGCAAAGAAAAAACAATGCCGTACATCAGCAGTATTTTAGCAATTTTTCTAGGTCCCTCATTCTTTCCATATTTGTAATTATCATTCCTCATAGCAATCACCTGTTAACTAAATGAATTTGTTTGTACTTAAAGTTTACTTTAAAATGGGTAAGTTGCAACCATATAAAAAATAAAATAGAGAAGATTAATGATGGATGAGTCGTAAATTAGAGATATACAAGATTGTGAAGATGGGGCTAAAAGCAATGAAAAGAGCAAAAATTCCACTTTACTGGAGCAAATATTCAAGGAAGGATCACACGATACACCAGCACATCATGCCGATAGTGCTGGCGCAGTATTTGGGAACATAGAAAACACGCTCCAGATTATGGAATATATGGATAAGGTACAGAGGGT
>WAOD01000090.1 GCA_015521465.1 DHVE2 group archaeon | reverse complement strand
CTCCTCGATTATCTTTAACTTCTTCTCCCATGCTCTGAGGATATCCTCCGTTAATTTCTCCCCCAGCATTTCATTCAGATATTCGCCTATCACCAGATTGTTCGCATTCTTTACCTTTTCCATATTTATACATCACCTCCTTCTATTTTAAGGTTTTCGCCCGGTTTGGTTTTTTGTGCTTTCCACTTCTCCCAATACTCTTTAATCTCTTCGCACAGAGGGCCGGACAGTACTACCTGTACCTGCTTCCTTGGAAACGCAATCTTAAACCATAATGATTTTCCCTTCCATTGATCAAAAATTATTGCACATATTTTTACCCGTTTAAAACCATCGCTATATATGTCCTCCGCTTCTATAACATTAATAAAGCGATCAAAAGTTATGAAAATTCTCCTCCCCGCGAAATTTACTATTTCGATACCGCCATTACCTATTTTTATTCTCTTTGCATAGAGCATAATCTCTTCCTGAAATACCCGGTGTGTCATCGTTAAGAGAATCCAAAGAAGGAATATCCATAGAAACCCAACATACACCTTTCTAAAAATATCATACTGAAAGAAACCAAACAAAAAATATGTATTCAAGCTAAGTACGAGGATTATTCCGCCGATCATAGATCCATACAAAACGTAAAAAAGCCATGGGTGATAGTTTAAATTCACATCATGCCACATTTCATACACCCCCTACGAGAACACTGTTATAAGCCCATATCCAACACAAATTAGAGAGATAAACACCCCAATAATATTGAGAATTTTCATCCAAGCTGGCATATATCCCATAGGCTTACCTAGAAGAGCCGCACCTACTAAGCCTATTATTCCAAAAGCAGTTTCTAAAAACGCTATGCCCGCACTCTGGTTGCGATCTTTTATTAAAGGGTAAATGGCTGAGACCGCGCCTCCAAGAGCGATACCCACAATCCCTGAAAATATCGATAAGAACACTCCTACCGTACCTGTGAAATCCACTTTAGCGGCCATATACACCGCATAAAAACTAGTAAATGTCCCCAGTATACTCAAAACCCAGCCCAATACAAATGGCATATCAATACCACTGGGAGAATTAGCAGAATTTGCCGACAAGTACAATGAAAAATGCGTTCTCGAATGCTGCCACGATATCATCTTTTCTATGATGCTTATGATCCACTGAGGACTGAGAACGGCAGGTGCGGTGGGTATTGATATGTTACCTACTTGTGATATCATCGCTGGAAGGTATTCCATAATCGTTGAGATTATTAAACCTGTTGCTATGTTTATAATTATACTGCCTATTCCCATTGAAACAACATCTAAAATTGTTAGTGTAGCTATAACAGTACCTGCCATCACCCCAACAATAATGCCTATCTGATTTATGATTTCATTTATCTTGGATATCTCTGGACCAAGTTGCCCCGTTTGATTATAATGCTCATAGCTTTGAAGAAATAACTGCAGAAGATTCAGGCCAAAGGAGTTAAACGATTCCAACATCTGCTGGAATATCATTGCTACCTGACCTATGAATGACTTTGCCCAGTCTATTATCACATTCACCGCCTTCTGCACGGCCTCGCTCACTCTCTGCAACGTGTCCCAGAACTGGCTCCAGAGCTCAGAAAGGACATTCAGGACAACGCCGAACGCACCGCTGAGGTTCTTCTGCACCTGTATAGAATTGCCCGCGTAATCCTCCGCATAAACTCTAATGGTAACACTGCCCACGCCCTCTTGCAGCAACGACGCGGAGAACTTGTGCGTGAGCTCGTAGTGGGTGCTGCCCATGCTGGACGGGGCAGTTACCTCGCCGCTGTCTTCATCGTAGATGTCAAAGCTCTTTATTTTCCCTACGTCTCTCACTGCTACATGCACTACCGCGTATACTTCTATCACCATGTACGGTATACCGTTCCATGTCTTCCACACTATTTGGTCTTCCCACCGCAGCGTGAATTTTGTTATTAAAGGAGGAGTATGATCCACGATGAGCGGGTTGAACTGGTCATGCAGCCACTGCTCCGCCGCGCTCTCATTCTGCTTATTTTTTATCGTATTAAAGTAGTTTATCACCCACGCATACTGTGAATAGAGCGCATAGCCGAATTTATTTATAAATGCTTCTCTGTATGATGCACTATTAGCTATGCTCACATTTGAGAACCACGCCTCCACCACGTCCGGTATGCCATCTCTATCCGAGTCAAGCAGCACACCATTGGTGTTTGTGTAGGGTGTTAAAGGATCTAGCTCATCCGGCGAGATGTACCGCATCTCCGAGATTGGCGTGCCGTCCTTCTGCCAGCCTGTTATGATTTTTACTTTATACCCTTTGATTTCTTTGCCATCGGTGATGTTGTCGCCGTCCACATCCGGGATTTTGCAGTATTCTATGGATGTGTCCATGTCCAGTCCTCTCGTCACGTTCCAGTAGTGCAGTTCCGCGCCGTCCGCGATGCCGAGGCCACCCCGTATCTTATAATCCACAGAAAT
>WAOD01000089.1 GCA_015521465.1 DHVE2 group archaeon | reverse complement strand
TATGGGAATACGGGTATTGAAGGATGGCGGCATGGGTTTTTCTTCAACAAATACTTTGAACAAAAGCGAAATCGAGCTTGCCGTGGATGTGGCTATTTCCATGGCAAAATCCGCCGGTAAAAGGAGGAATTTACCAGTACGGTTCAGTGAAGAGGATTTTCATGAGGTTAGGTACGAGGTAAATATGAGAAAAGATTTTACCGATGAAAGCTTGGATACTAAAACTGATTACTTGAATCTGGTGAACGCTCGAGTTTTGGAAACAGGTGTGCACGTCCCGATGAGATTCTTAAGCTATGAAGACTGGATAGAACGCAGGATTTTTATGAATACGGAGGGTGCTAAAGTTGAAAGCGTCATACCCCATGTTGAAATCATGTATAATCTTGTCGTCTTTGAAGATAATAAAATGGAACAGGCCCCATTTGTGACCCATGCATTCACTTCTGGACTTGAGAAGATTGAGGAAGAAAAGCCCTGGGAACATGCCGCGGAAGATGTACTTGCTCTAAAAAAACTTATAAAATATGGAAAAGCAGCACCGGAGGGCAAACTGGATGTGGTTATATCTCCAGAGGTTGCTGGAATAGCCGTTCATGAAAGTGTGGGACATCCTTATGAATCGGATAGAATATTTGGCCGTGAAGCTGCCCAGGCTGGAGAAAGCTTTGTCAAACCGGAGATGTTGGGGGAGCGTATAGGCAGCGATGAAGTAACAGTTATAGAAGATCCTACTTTGCCAAATAGCTGGGGATTTTATCTTTACGATGACGAAGGTGTACGAGCTAGACCGAGGTACTTGATTAGAAACGGAATTATTAACGAGTTTCTGCTGAATAGGGAATACGCATATAAGCTTGGACTTCGCTCCAATGCAGCTGCACGTGCTGTTAATTACAACAGGGAGCCCATTGTGAGGATGTCCAATACTTACCTTGCACCGGGAGATCACAGTTTTGAAGAACTTATTGAAGATGTCAAAATGGGTGTGTTTATAAAGAGTTTTAACGAGTGGAACATTGATGACAGGAGATATCAGCAGAGATATATTGGAAGGGAGGCATATTTGATAGAAAATGGTGAAATAAAAAATCCTGTAAGAAAGCCAATACTGGAGATAACAACCGGGGCTCTTTGGAGCAGTGTGGACGCAGTTTCAAGGGATATTGCGTTCTATCCGGGAACATGTGGTAAGGGCGAACCGATGCAGGGCGTTCCTGTTTGGATGGGTGGTGCTTATGCGCGTTTGAGGAATATAGTGCTAAGGAGGTGATTATCATGCATCAAATCAATGAAAAAATAATTAATGCTGCCAAAAAACTTGGATTTGGAGATGTTGTGGTATTGTCCCATGTTGATGATAGGAAGCAGGTAAGATTTGCCAACGGTGAGATAACCATAGCAAAAAACTGGAGGGATACGAGAACGGAGATTTTTGTTGAGCACGATAAAAGGGTTGTAGGCACAGATATAACGACATACGATGAAGAGCATATATTAAGCGTTTTGGAAAATTTGATGAAACTAACCAAGAACATGGAACCAAGAAAAGATTATTACGGAATTGCCGAAGGCCCATTCAGTTACAGTGATATTGACGAAACGTTTGATCCAAAGGTATTGGAAGTAGATCCTGTTGATAAGGTGGAAGAGGCAATTAATGCAACAACTCTCGATAGGGTAGCTGGTGTTTTGTACATAGACCATCCGCAAATATTTGTGAATACCTCCAACGGTGTTGAAGGTAGTGATGAAGGAACGGGTATAGAGATAAGTGTAAGAGCCTTCAAGGATGATCTGGCGAGCGGGCATGCTACTTACTCTTCTAGGGTTCTCAGCAAATTCAAGCCTGAGATTGCTGGAGAAAAGGCAGGGGAAATTGCCAAGATGGTAGAAAAACCCGTGCAGGGGGATTCTGGGAAGTATACTGTTATATTTGATCCCCTTGCCATTGGGAACCTCCTATCAATGGTGGGACGTTTCACTTCTGCTATGGCTGTAGAGGCAGGATTTAGTTTTCTCCTAAATAAGCTGAACACTAAGGTTGCAAGCGACATGTTCACTCTAAGGGATATAGGAAATATGCCCAATGGTTACGGAACCAGAAAATTTGACGATGAAGGTGTACCCACCAAAAACACAATGATTATTGAAAATGGAATTTTAAGGACGTACTTGTTAAATCACAGCTATGCTAAAAAGTATGGTTTAGAAACCACTGGTAATGCAGGAATTGTAATGCCAAGACCTTGGAATTTATATGTGGACCCTGGTGATTATCCGCAGGTAGAAGTTTTTGATGTTAAAAAGGGAATATATGTGACTAATATATGGTACACGCGTTTTCAGAATTACTTAACTGGAGATTTTTCTACTATTCCTCGAGATGGGATATTTTTAGTGGAAAACGGGGAGATAAGGAAATCAATAAAGAACGTGAGAATAAGCGATAACATAGAGAGAATGCTTATGAATATTGACGCAATTGGTAACGAAATATACCAGATACACTGGTGGGAGTGCGAGATTCCTGTTAACGTTCCATATCTGCGGATAAATGATGTGGGAATAACCAGGGCTACAAAGTAATCAGAAAATTGAAAAATAACAATAATCAATAATTTTTAATATTTCTTCTTATTCTCTTTTTTTATGGCTGTTATTTCCTTGGGAGGTTCAGTTATTGCTGGAAAGGATATAGATGTTGGATACATTAACGATTTTAAAAAATTTATGGATGAGTGCGAGGAGAAACTATACATTGTGGTTGGAGGAGGCCACATAGCAAGAAAGTACATAAAAGCTGCGCAATCACTTGGCAGGGACCAGTACACCCTTGATAGTATTGGGATTAAAGCAACTCGTTTAAATGCAATGCTTTTGATGTCAAGTACCACATACCCTAATATACCTGAGAGTGTGGATGAAGCTGTTGAATATGCTGAAATTTATAAGAATGTTGTTATGGGTGGCACTGAGCCAGGGCATACTACAGATGGTGTTGCTCTTTTATTGGCTGAGAGATTGCGTGAGAGCTATGTGATTAATGTCACATCTGTGGGGGGTGTATATGATAAGGACCCTCGCATTTATGAAGATGCTAAGCTTATTGAAAGGATGAGCTATGGAGATGCTATTGAGATTGTAGCTTCAAAGAAAATGGATGCCGGATTAAACATACCAATAGATATGCTGGCTCTGAAAATAGCTGAGAGAAGTAATATAAAAATACGTATTGTTGGAAAAGATATAAACGAAATCAAGAAGGTGATTATGAATGACAATTTCAAGGGAACAACTATTGGATGAGTTAACAATTGATATTTATAAAAGAAATAAACAGAAGATAACATATTATATACCTTTTATCATTGCATTTACCTGGGCCATGCTTTTGTTCATAGCGCCCATGTTAGAGCCACCAAATACGGTATATTTGGGAAACAAAGGAAAGGTAAGCATACCTGATAACACTCCTTACATTGATAAGCATATAACCAATCCATTAGCGCATGCTGTTTATATAGCTGGTGATTATATGTGCCACCAGCATTCCGACCGCTCTTTTTTCATAATGGGAAACCAGATGCCTTTTTGCGCTAGATGTACGGGAATTTTTCTTGGTTTGGGTATTGGCTTTTTTATAGCGGCATATTTCCGTGTTAGGATAGGATTCCTGTTTTATTTCCTTACTATACTTCCCCTTGGGCTTGATGGTACAA
Organism: DHVE2 group archaeon; assembly: GCA_015521465.1. Classification (GTDB taxonomy): domain Archaea; phylum Thermoplasmatota; class Thermoplasmata; order Thermoplasmatales; family Aciduliprofundaceae; genus JAADDK01. The sequence continues at coordinate 6,158 of WAOD01000089.1, read as the reverse complement.
TACAGCTATTGACCTCCTACGTGAGCAATAACTTTATGAGGTTGTGGACCGGGTTGATGGTGGGCATATTTTCAGCAATACTTTTTATGTATGTTTACGAGTATGACCCATCCCAAGACGCTCCCAAATAATTTTGTCCCCGTATTTTATTATAATAACTCTGTGATAGGGTATCATGCCATCCTTGGTGAATATGAATTTATCACCCATGTCAACGATATCTTCTCCTCTTATTGTTGCAAATCCCTCTGGTTTGAGTCTATCTATGTATTGAACTTCTATCTTTGAAAAATCTGTGTCAGGTCTCCACTTGTACTCATTTAGCGTTTTTTTGACCATCTTTTTCTCCTCCTTGAATATTTTATGTACTCGTATCCTAACAAATGAACTACAATTGCAACAACTACCCACGATATTATGACCGTAACAACGTTGTACAATCCAAATATAAGCCTTTCCGAGCCAAGAGTTAATACAAGCATGAGCGAACCGTACGTTTTGCAGCCAAATAGGGGAAAAATCCTTTTCCAGTGAAATTTTACAGAGATGTAACCCATTAGAGTGTACGCGACTAAAAACAGGAAAACGTAATCGCTCATGGATATTGTTCCCAGCATGATTACAAAGCTAAGTGTGTTAGTGTAAACGCTTGACCATGATACGTAGTACTTTTCAACAACAATGCCTATGTATATTATCAGCAAGGCACTTAGAATTGCGGCAAACTGCGGGCTCAGAATGGTGTTCACAAAGAACAATTGGAACTCTCATTTTAAGTTTTCCCAAACTATTTCAGTTCCTGCGTTTTCTAACATGGAAATCAGATTTCTTGCCCACATCAGCTTCTTTTTCTTTATTTTCAAATCTTTCCCTTCTTTTCTTCTCGGCTCTTCGAAGTTAAAGCCTATTAAATGAATCCTTGCATTAAAGTGCGCTGCCAAAAACACGCATCTGTCCCCATCCGTAAAGCCTCCAAAATTATACACGTTCCACACTGGTTCTATTTGTGTTGTTCCAAATTTTACCGGGAATTCATTCGATAGGTGCAGGAGATGTCTGTTATCCCCGTGGGCGTGAATACCAAATAGAGAGTCTATTTTTGAGAGCTTATCAACATCTCCGTCAAGGTCAGTTAGAACTATGTCTGGGGTGATTCCATTTTCGTATAATATAACCGCCGCGTCATCTGCAGCGATTACTGGATAATTTTTTCTCATATATTTTAGTTCTTTCTCCAAGTATGGTGAGTTTCCCACAACGTACACCTCTTTACCGATTATATTTCTTATCACATCAACTCCTGCGAAATTATCACCTAATATTTTTGAAAGTGTGTCCCTTGATAGAATTTCGTTATATCTGGGAAACCCAAAGTCATTCTCTATTTTCCGGTATGTCCTCATCCATGTCTCTATTTTCATCTTCAACCCCCTTGATTCTCCTGTGAAGCACCATGGCTATTGAGGCTATAAAAACTCCACTTACTACCATCATTATTATGGGGACAAGTGATGTTGAGCTTATGGAGTGCATTAGAAGGAGTATGTAGTCCAATAGCGCGTATATGATTATCCCCAAGGAGAGAGTGCTCAAGAATCCGATCCAGAATTTTTTGTTGTAATCTCCCCTGTGCATCCATATGTCCAGTGTTTTGCCTCCTTCTCTTATTAGCACTGCAAAGACGAACCAGAGCACGAATGTGTGCAAAAACAGAATGATTTGGGTTATTACGTTGGTGCTTGATTGGATGTCCTCCCAGGCAAAATTCACGCCTGCTAAAAGCAATATCGCAGCAAGGATATCCGCAAATACGGTTACCTTTGCTTCCATCATAGCTTCTTTGGAGTATATAATTAATTCTTTCGTTTTTCTTATAATGTTGTACGCGCGCTCTAAGAAATACAGGCCAAGCGTGAGTGTTATTATGGTAAGTGCGAATGTTCCCGGGTCAACCAAGTTCCATGATGGGTTTCCTATCTTTATAGAGAGAATTATCAACGATGACAATGCATATGCCAAAAAAATAAGCGCCACAGGCATTAAAATCCTGCGTGCGATTTTCTTATCTTTGAGAGCTTTTATGATTATGTAGTACGTGCTTTCTATGCTTTTTGATTGTCGAACTATGACCCTTCTGAGGTGTTTTATGGGCCTTCTTGAAGTTATAATTGGCATTATAAACTCGTCTTCTTCTCCATCGCTTACAAATATTATATCGTCAGGATTTACCTCTTTGAGCACTTTTTCAAGCTGTTTTGCTATAATATCATCGCTTTTCATACCTACATTTTCGTGTCCTGTTAAAATGGCAACCTCAACGTCTTTACCATCTTTCTTTAACCTGTCATAAGTGGAAACAGCGGCGAAAATAGCATTTGCATCTGAATCTTCCGGGTCGGCCAGTGCAAGCGCAGTGCCTGCCTCTAAGCATGTAGCTCTGCCCACAAGTGGGCCCCTTATCTGGGCTTTCCTCCCCAGGTCATCGTCTCTGTCAACGGTGAGAATGAGTGTCTTCACGGTTCGAGATACCCCTTAATTTATATTAAGCTTTTTCACGTGTAGGTATACAATCAAACCCGGTATATGGTATCAGTGCCTTTGGTATGCGAATTCCGCAATCCTCCTGAAAGTTCTCCATTATCGCTACCATTATCCTGGTTGTTGCCAGTGCAGTACTGTTAAGCGTGTGCGCAAATACCTTTTCTCCTTTTCTGCGAATTCTAATTTTCAAGCGTCTGGATTGATATTCCAGGCAATTTGAACACGAGACAACCTCTCGGAATTTTTGCTGTGCCTGCATCCACACCTCTATGTCGTATTTCTTAGCAGCCACCGCTCCGAGCTCCCCTGAGCAAATGTTTATCACTCTGTACGGTAGCTCCAAATCCTTTAAAATCTCCTCCGCGTTGGAAATCAGCTCTTCCATGTATTTTTCCGAATCCTCCGGGGGCGAGAAAATTACCTGCTCTACCTTGTAAAAATTATGAACCCTAAAGATTCCTTTTGTGTCTTTTCCGTGAGCGCCCGCTTCCTTTCTGAAACACGGGGATATGCCCACGTATTTTTTAGGCAGTTCTTTTTCGTCAAGTATCTCGTTCATGTGCATTGCCACGAGCGGGTGTTCTGCCGTGGCAATTAGGTACAGATCCTCGTTTTCTATTTTGTAAATCATCTCTTCAAATGCTGAGAAATCGGTGACGCCTTCCATTGCGGCTCTCCTAATCATTAATGGGGGCGATACAGGTGTAAATCCCTTTTTCGTGAGCTTGTCCATGGCAAATCTTATCAATGCAAGTTCTAAAAGAACCAGATGATTTTTTAGATAGTAAAATCTTGCACCTGCAATTTTTCCTGCGCGCTCGATATCGGCCAAATCGTATTTTTCAAGTATGTCCACATGGCTTGCTGGCCTGCTTTCTATAATTTGATATTCCATCCCGTTGGACAATTTTTTAAATTCTTCCAAGGTATCCTTTAAAACCCTGGCTGTACCCCATGTTCTTATGACTGGTGATTCTTCTTCATTGTCGCATATGGGTGCATCCTCTGTGAGGATATTGGGCAATCTCATAAGTAGATAATCTCTCCGGGCCCGGTATTTTTCCACATTGCTTTCAAGCTCTTTTATTCTGGCGTTTATTACTTTCATCTTTTCTTTTATGCTTGATACATCATCTCCTCTTTTTATCATTTTGCCAATTTCGACGCTTTTGCTGTTTCTCTCATGCCTGAGCTTTTCAATTTCTTTCAGTGCAGATCTCCATTTTGCATCGTGATCTAAAATCTCATCTATTATCTCTGTATTTTCAAATCTCTTGCGCAGGTATTCCTTCACAACATCTGGCTCCTCGCGAATGAGCTTTATATCAAGCATAAGAAGAGAATTATTCCCTGGCATATAAAGATATGGTATGTTGCGTATTCATTTCTTTGCACTCCTTAGTTAGTGCTTTGGCGGATGTGATGAAAAAATTTTTACTGTTGTTTCCATGCCCAAATATGAAAGTTGTGGCTGGTAGCGCATCTCCTGCCTTGGGAAGACGGATTGCAGAGGTTTTAGGGGTGGATTTTTTAAAGCCCGAAATCTCCTATTTTCCTGATGGCGAATTGAGGGTACAGATACCGGAGTTTCAAGACGAGTTAGCTGTTGTGGTGCAAACGACATACCCTAACGATAAGATTATTGAGATGTTCCTGCTTCAAGATGCTCTGAGGGAAATGGGTGTTAAGAAGATAATCTCTGTAGTGCCTTACTTTGGATATTCTCGTCAGGATAAGATTTTCAACGCTGGGGAGGCAATAAGTGCCCGTGCAATGGCAAAGCATATTGAATTGGAAAGCGATGCTTTCATAGGTATAGATTTACACGCTGATTCCATTCTTTCTTGGTTTTCCGTTCCTACTCTGCACAAGCATGCCACCGGGCCAATATCTGACTGGCTTAGGGATAGAAAGGTTGATATGGTTATTTCTCCGGACAAGGGAGGTTTTAAGAGGGCAAAGTATGTGGCGGAGGCAACCGGCGCAGAGTTTGATTACCTTGAGAAAACGAGGTTAAGTGGAACGGAAGTTATAATAAAGCCAAAGAGCCTGGATGCCGATGGGAGAAGGATTGCCATCGTTGATGATATAATTTCAACAGGGGGAACAATAGCACGCGCTGCCGAGCAGCTTCGCACGCAAGGTGCGGAAAAGATTTACGCGGTGTGCACTCATGGCTTGTTCATTGGCAAGGCTATGGAAAATATGAAGAAAGTGGACGAGTTTGCTTCCACGGATACAATAGAAAGCGAGAATAGCCGGATAACCGTTGCAGGGGTATTTGCGGAAGCAATTAAAGAGATGGAAACGAAAATTTTAAAATCATGAACTCATTACACTCTTTGCTGGGGCTGTAGCTTAGCCAGGTTAGAGCGCCCGGCTCATAACCGGGCGGTCGCAGGTTCGAATCCTGCCAGCCCCACTTTTGAATTTCTCCGTCCCAACCAGATTCGAACTTTCCATCTTCATTCACCTCCTTTCATATTGTGTTTTTTACTATCTGGAACGTCATATCCGCCGAAGAGATCATCCTTCTCGTAAATCTGAGAAAGGGTAATTGAGTCCAGTAAAGACTTGAGATAAATCTGCGTCGTGGATAGTTTTGCGTGGCCCAGATACTTTCGTATAGCCTCCAAATCTACGCCTTTTTTGTAAAGATCCACCGCCCGCCAGTGCCTGCACGCATGGGTGTGAAGTGGGATATTCAGAGCCTTTCCAATCTCCCAAAAAATCGCACCTATGGTTTTAACATTGATGCGCCCCTTTGATGTGGTGAAAAGTGCATAATCATCCGATGCCACGCGGTAATACTTGATGTATTCCCGCGTTAGGGCCCACACTTCCTTGGGCATGGGTATTTTCCGCGATACGTTCATCTTGCTATCCCTGATACTTATCCAGTTTTCCGATACGTCCCCGACATTCAACGCTGCGATTTCCTCACGTCTCAATGCAAGAAATGCGTACCTGATGATGAGCTGATTCCTTCTCGTGATAGCCGGGTCCGGCCATTCATACGCCAAAATCTTTTTCACATCCTCGTCAGAAGGTACATATATCTCCCTCTCGCTGCGAGTATGCCAGAGCTTCAGATTCTCGTTCCACGTGATCCGCGATGGCGGTTTTCTCCCTATTTTCAGAAACAGCGGTACGATGGCTTTGCCCCTTGAGGAGAGGTACACGTATCTCTCTTTCAATGTTCTTTTTTCTTTCTGGACGCTTCTCTGGGGAGAAAGATGTATTCCCCGTGGGGGGCATACCATTCGGCATGTGCTGAAAACCTCTGTAGTTCGACCCACCGGATCCCCGTGAGAATCGCCGTGTCAAGGATTAGCTGTTGCTCCATGTTTTTTATTACCTCTCTAATTTCCTCGTATTCGCTTGGCTTCAAAATCCTAACACCGGATTTGAGTATCTGGTTCATAACTCCCTATCTTTTTGGTTGAATAAAAGGAGTAGCTACTATAGGTTTATATACTCATCAAATGGGATTCTTGAAAAATAGGGATGAGTACCCTATCGTTTACATCAAAATATATGGGATTTCTACAAATTCATACCGTAGGAGGAGCAATACATCACGGTAAGGCACAATCCTAAGGAGACGGGCTACTCCT
>WAOD01000088.1 GCA_015521465.1 DHVE2 group archaeon | reverse complement strand
GCGCAGGCGGTGGCGAAGGCGGTGAGTGTGATTGTGGAGTGGATTAAAAACCTATTTATGAGTGCTGTAAATAAAATTGTGGATTTAATAAAGTCAGCTATGAGTGGGATTATTTCGGCATACGGAGCATTTTTGGCGGCAATTGCTTACACTGTGAGAGGTACCAGGCAGGGCGACCCACCCAACTTGGTTAAGGCGATGAACGACTTTCTAAATAAACTGATGCAGTTCCACTGGATTTTAGTTGGCACACTTATAACGGTGATGAGTATTATGCTGATAATCAAAGCAGCGAGTATGGGAATACTTCAGGTGGTTGAAACGGCATTATTCACAGCAACTAAAGGACTGGTTATTTCTATGCTTGTAGGGTTACTCATTCCAGAACTGTGGAAGGATATTTCAAAGATAGTAAATAAGAAAGAGAGCAGTTTCTCAAAAATCTGGGATTTTGTGCTTAATTATCTTGGAATTACGGCGTCATACGGTGCCACCATAATTGGAATAATTGAGACATTTGCGGATTATATGTGTAAAAAATCTGTATCTATGTTCATTGTAGGTTTAACTCTGACACTTACAGGGTATTTCTTAGATGCTGCTACTACAGCCGTAAAGCTAACTGGCGGGTGGCTTATGGCAGCTGATGGTGTCGGTATTGCTTTATCAGCTTTCGGTTTATACTTAATGATAAAATATGAAAAAGAAAATACTATGGAAGTTGCCTCGCCTCTCATTGCTCTGTTAGAGTGGATAGTTGGTATAGGTGGACTTATAAAAGCCATAATGGATACGGCAGCAGATTATAGCATGGGATGGGGTGGATAATTATGAAATGGACAATCAATAAAAGAGGATTACACCGAAGATTTTATTTTTATGTAGGTGTATGTCCAATGTTAATTCTTACTTTATACCCTTTTTTAATAATACTGATGGTAAACTCCAAAATTAACATGCCAGAGGGAATGTTTTTATGGGGATGGCTTCTAAGTTTGCTTATAGGATTTGTTGTATTTGTGGGCCTAACTTTATTAGAAAAATTTGAATATTTAGAAAATTGGAATAGACCTCTTGAAATAGAAATCAATGAGGACGGTATTTTTTCAAGAGAAGTATTCATCAAAAGAAAATTTGTGAAAGAGACGAAAATACTATGGAGCGAGATTTTTAGAGTTGTTATGAGTGAAAATAGAAAGAAGGTCCTAATTCTTTTCAAAAAGAATGGGAAAATTATGGCATGGACTTTACAAATACTTTTTTTAGACACCGCTGATGAAAAAGAAATAAAAAGGAAAATAATTGACCATCTTATTGTTTATGCAAAAAAAGAAAAACATAGAGGTAGTGAATAAAAACTTTCACATTATAGCCCCAGGTGCAATATATCCGTCATCTTTGGTGAGAGAAACAAGTAAAAACCTTAAAATAGAAGGAGGTGATGTATAAAATATGAGCGAAGTAGAGGAAATAATGGATAAAAATTACGAGTTCTACATCAACGCGGACCTGAGCGAATATGCGGGCAAGTGGATTGCAATAGTGGATGGAAAGGTGGTGGCGAGCGGGGACCGAGCGGATGAGGTCATTGACAAGGTGAGGAAAGAATATCCAGATAAAAAATTCCTTATTTCTAAAGTTCCGGAACCGGGGATGCTAATTTTGGGGGTTTGAACATGCCTGTGTTCAAATACCGCAAAGAATATGGAAAAATAAGAGAGACAATGTACCGGCCAGTAGCTACTGTTGAGATTTTGGGAAACGATGGAAGATGGTATCCCATTACAGCATACATAGATTCGGGAGCGGATATATCTTTAATCCCATACACACTGGGGCTATCAATGGGTTACAAAGTCAATGGAAATGAAATTATAGAGTTGGAAGGAGTTGGAGGAAAAAGCATACCAATAATTGTAATCAAAACAAAAATAAAGTTTTCAGATGATTTGATTTATGATGCAGAGATTGGATGGTCTCTTGTTGACGAAGTTCCAATGTTATTAGGGAGACATACTATTTTTGAAAAGTTTAAAATAACATTCATGGAGAGTGAGAAAGAGGTAATTTTTGAACCCGTAGACACTATTTTTTGAGGGGTGTATAGCCTTGAGATCGAATGCAGACGGACAGGATATTCTAAAGTACGGCACGGATCCGCTTAATCCAGACACGGACGGAGACCTGCTTGTGGATGGGTACAATGTAACAGGATGGAGTGAGGTATCGTGGAGCTATGTTAAAAAATACTCTGATGAGTACGCCAATCTGAACCGGACATGGAGTGGCGAGATGATTGGGGAGATGAGCGTTGGAACAAATCCATTCTCCCCCGACACAGATGGAGATGGAATAATCGATGGCTACGAGGTGCAGAATTTAAGCATGCTGAAGATTCCAGCACATCTCTGGGGTGCGATCCTGCATTCAAAAGATTACGATAGCGATAATATTCCCGATGCATACGAGTATAGGTTAGCGTACTGGGTGCGTAATAACGATCCGAGAAACTGGAGCGCGGGTAAGTATCTCAGTCCCGCAAACAGCAGCGACGCCTCCGCAGACTTTGACCACGATGGGCTGAGCAATTTGGAGGAATATCGGAGAGACCCGCAGGGAGACTTCGACGGCGACGGCACTCCGGATATTTACGACAAAGACGATGACGGCGACGGCATACTAACGAGCGTGGAACTCCAGAATCACTTAGACCCGTTCAATCCCGCAGACGCAGCGGGTGATTTAGACCACGACGGATTGAACAACTCATTCGAGTATCATCACGGCCTGAACATGCAGGACCCGGACACAGACCACGACGGGATTAATGATGGCGCAGAGCTCAGCTATTGGGAGAGCAGGCTCGCAGAGATCCATACTGATTGGACATCTGGACAAATTCTCAACATGTCGGTGAACTACACCCTCAACCCGGACATGGACGGAGACAACATCACCGACGGCAAGGAAATCAAAGGGTATAAAGTAAAAAATCATCACCGGCGCATCTCTTCCAATGAGTTAGACTCGC
>WAOD01000087.1 GCA_015521465.1 DHVE2 group archaeon | reverse complement strand
TGCAATTAAGATGAGTGAATAGAAGAAAATGTCAAATTTCCTCTTCTCGGAGAGCTTATACCTATCAAGTATAAATCCCCAGATGTTGTAATTAAGTGCAGCGGATATTTTGCTTACCTGCTTAGATTCCACAATACGAGTAAAGGACAGAAATTAATTAACTTTTGCCTGCAATTTTTCCAAAAAGTGCCACCGCATGTGGCTCTGCAGGTGGCATCGAAGGCTTTCTTAAAATTTTAGGGAAAGTTTCTTAAAAAAATGCCCTGTTCTTTCTTAAAAAATGGCACATCCTTCTTAAAATGCTTATGTGCTTTTTAAGAAAGATATTTTATCTGCCAAAACAAATTTTTAAATAGAGCCTGTAAAATAGGAGATTTCCATTTTTCTTAAAAATTTTTTAAGAAGGCTCGGCAAAGCAAAATGTTGAAAGAAACATCGAAGTATACGGCATCTCAAATGCATTCACCCTCCAAAATCCATTCTGAAAAACAAAACATTTTCCTGAAAAAAATATGCCGGAATCAAGAGGATATACAATACAGCTGGAACACACTTGTGTTAGAAAAACACCACCTCTTGATAGATCTCACTATATTCTGGTTGGTGCTTGCCTGGAAAGTTTCTTAAAAAAAGATGTTGTTACTGAGTTTTTGGATTATATATTTCCCAAAAATTTGTGCATTCATTCTCATAACCACATGGTTAATGTAATAACCATGATTTACCTTACCCATCTTATGATACTCATCACCGGCTCATCGGGGCAGTTAGGCTCGTATCTTATGGAGGGCGTGAAAAATTCAGTTGGAATGGACATTATACCCAGCAATTATACCGAAATTGTGGGAGATATTCGCGGAGATTTAGAAAACATGTTAGGGGATTACGAGATAAACGCAATAATCCATGCGGCGGCGCAGGTGAGCGTTGTGAAAAGCGTTGAAAATCCAAAATTCGACTCAGACAACAATGTGATGGGCACAATCAATCTTTTAGAATACGCGAGAAAGCACGACGTGGGGCAATTCATATACATCTCCTCCGCTGCAATATACGGAGAGCCGCAGTATTTGCCCATAGACGAAGATCATCCTAAACAGCCGAAAAGCCCGTACGGATTGAGCAAATTGACAGGCGAGAGGTACTCTTTGCTCTACGGAGAACTGTACGGGATAAAAGTTGCATCTGTGCGGCCTTTCAACATATTCTCTCCTCGACAGGATCCGAGCAACCCGTACTCGGGTGTGATTTCAATATTCGTAGACCGTGCAAAAAAAGGAAAAGAGCTGATAATTTACGGGGATGGAACGCAGACCAGAGATTTTGTGAACGTGCACGATGTGGTTCAGTTGATAAAATTGGCATTGGAGAAAAAAGCAGAGGGAGTGTACAACTGCGGAACTGGGAGAGAAACGAGCATAAACGAGCTTGCGAGAATCATCATCTCGCTAAGCGGGAAGGATGTGGGAATAAAATACGGTGCTCCCCGCGCGGGAGATATAAAAAGGTCATACGCGGACATAAAAAGAGCAAAAGAAATCGGGTACGTGCCAACGACGAATTTGAAAGAAGATCTCCGGAGATTTTTCTTCCGGTGAATTTTTCAAGTCAAATTTTAATGCACAAAAACCTTTAAGTAATCCTCATCCTTGCTAATCCCGGTGATAGTGATGTACGCAGTATTCAAATTTCCCAAGAGCGCTAAGGAAATCGATGAGTTGTACAGGGACGATACCATTTCCAGGCAGACAATAATAAAAAGAGATGGTGCATCTTTAGGTTTGGACGATTCCCTGTATGTGGTTGTTGAAGGCAGTGAAGATGCTTTGAAGAGAGCGAGGGAACTGGCAGGAAAATTCGAGTTGCGGGGCAGTGATGCGGAAAATATATACGCAAAGATAAAGGATGCAGAAGACGCAGCATCTTTTGGAATGGGGGCAATATTCGGATGATGCACTTAATACTGGGTGATTCGGAACTGGAGCTGGTGCCTCAGGAGATACAGGGGCATCCGGCGGTGGTGAAACACGCTCGTTTGCGGAAAAAAAGGCCTTCTAATCTGCTTTTAGACTCAACATATCATCACCAGGCCATACGCAGCAAGTACGGAGGAGAGGCAGAGAGGAGAGGACGCCCGGACATAGTGCATTTCTTCCTGATGAACGCACAGGAATCAATACTTAACAGGAGCGGCAAGTTGAGAGTTTATGTGCACACTCGGAACAACGATGTGATATATATCTCCCCGGAAACTCGGCTTCCCAAATCATATCCCCGGTTTGTTGGATTAATGGAAAATCTTCTCCACAATGGATGCGTGCCAAACTGCGATTCGCCTCTCATGCGCGTTGAAAAGATGTCCCTATCGTCTCTGGTTAACAGTATTGGCAACAATGCGGTTCTTCTATCAGAAAAGGGAAGGAAAGTAAAATTATCAGAATATTCTTTTGATGAGGATGTAACTTTTATTATAGGTGGTTTTCCAAAGGGCGATTTTCTGAGTAACACGGGTTTCGCTCAGGACGTTGTTTCCCTATATCCAGATACCATAATGGCATGGGTGGCAGCTTACGAAGTAATATCAAATTACGAAGCCAGAATTTTGTGAGATTTCTCCCCAATTTCAATGCATACCTTTTTATCTTCTTTATTAATCTGCTATTATGCCCACGTTAGTTAGAAAGAGAAGCGGAGAGCTCGTGCTATATGACAGAAAAAAAATTGAGCATGCCATAAAAAAGGCGTTTGAAGAAACACGTGAGGTAGAAGATCCCGCATCGGTGGCAAGTAATCTGGCTGAACTTGTGGAGAAAAAAATAAACAAAGAAGTTCCGGAAGTTGAAGAGATTCAGGACATAGTTGAAGAGGTGCTAATGGACTCAAATTATCCAAAGACTGCGAAAGCGTACATACTGTACCGGGAAAAACATAAAAAGCTCAGAGAAGAGAAAAAAATACTGGGCATAGCTGATGATTTAAAGTTAGGTATTAACGCTCTGAAAGTTCTGGAGTCTCGCTATCTGCTCAGGGACGCAAAGGGTAATATAATTGAAACTCCGAGGGAGATGTTTTATCGTACTGCTCGTTTTGTTGCGCTGGTAGACATTCTTTACTGTGATGAGGTTTACGACCCGCGAGGCAAGCAGAGTAGAAAAGATACTGCAATTAAAGAAAACAGGCTGGATATTGGAGAATACGAAATAGAGATGCTGCACCGCGCATTTTCAGAGTTAAACAGTAACGGGCACATGAGAGTGTCATTTGGTGAGTTATTGTCCATATTAAAAAGAAGGTGGGATTGTGTGGAAGAGACGATGAAATCTTTTTACTCCGTGATGGTAAACAGGCATTTCATACCCAACTCCCCTACCATGATGAACGCCAACACGAAATTAGGGCAGCTAAGCGCGTGCTTCGTGCTGCCAGTTCCAGATAGCATTGAAGGGATTTTTGATGCGGTGAAATACGCGGCGATGATTCATAAAAGCGGTGGTGGCACAGGCTTCTCATTTTCTCGAT
>WAOD01000086.1 GCA_015521465.1 DHVE2 group archaeon | reverse complement strand
TTAGGACTGTTTCCCCCGCCTCCTCCGCCCCCCTCGCCGGAACCCTTTGTTCCAACATAGTTGTTGTTCGCATTGCCTCCAACTCCTCCGGAATATCCTGTGTAGTTCGCAGTTATGCTTGAGCCTTCTCCGATTGATATATCTTTAACATGCAGTTCAAGCGTTCCGTTTACTATTATTTTTCCATCGTTGATGATCTTCACTTCATTGTAATATTTTGTCCCGTTTAGATATATGGTAGTTCCATCAACGATTAGGTTATTTTCAGAAGTTGTTTCAGGTGGATAGTTTACCTTCTCTATCGTAATCTCCTCCCTGTTCCCGCTATTCCCCGCCATGTCATACTGCCCCAGCCAGTCCCGCGCAAGTACGAATATTGTTCCATTCACATAAGCATTTCCTTCCAGTTGGTTATTAACGAAAGCAATGGGCACTTTTCTTACCTTTACCCATTTTCTCCCCGTGAACTTGAACAGATAAGAACTTGCGTGAAAACCCTTTCCGCTTATTTTCACCATGTAATTCGAGCTGAACGGGAGATACGGTGCGTGGAATGCGCCGTTTTTGGACTTTATGTACACGTAAAACGTGTCGTTGCCCGTAACCGTTTCTTTTGGGAGTGGACCTATGTACACGCTAACGTGCCTTCCTGCATATGGTTTTGGGAACCAAGAGGGTATGGTGGTATTGAGCCACATGTCCGGGCCGTAAGGATAATCAGGAATGCCGTCGCCATCCACGTCTGGCAATTTCTTGCCATTTACCACAACGTAACTTTCGTTGTCCGGTATGCCATCGTTGTTGAAATCGTGAGGATACGGGTCGAATTTATCTGGTACTGTGTCCCTGTCCGAGTCTATTATGGGTTTCATTATTACTTCGGGTATGTAGTCTCCGGCTAGAATTGGTGCTGCTGTTTTTATGTAAAAATAGCTTCCAAGACGCTTTATTTCCAGCAGGTCTATATTTTCATGGCTGTAATTTCCTTTCTTAACCACATCTCCTTCAGGGTCAGCAGTTCCACTGACATCCTTCCACTCATCAAAATTGTAATCAACTCCTTTTTCTACTTTTCCAAATCTGATACTCATAACTCTATTAATAATCCTGACATTTTCATCATTGGTTTTTGCTACGAATCCTATTGTACCTGTACCATTGGCAACGATTTTTATGTAAAAAGTTTCAGGGGAATTTATTTTCATATTAATTCTTCCATCTCCTATTTTTACCATTTTGCCATATCTGTTCTCGAGGATACTCATGCTGTAATTCAATCCGGTAAAATTGCCAATGGGCTCAAAACTTAAGTTAAAGTGCATCTCACCGGAGGGATATATATTTACCTTTTCAATTAAGTTCCCGCTATTGTTTTTTGTGTTTGACACCACTACCAGAGCTGAGTTATCGTGTGGAAACAGAGGTATGTCGGAGCCATCTTGCCATTTATTTGTTTTAAGATACGCTAAAATCTCTGGATTTTTCGCTTTTATTGGGACGCTGAGTTCTATCTGGTTGCTTTTTACGGCCGCACTCGCTCCCGAGTATGGAGAAAACGCGCTCCAGTTATTCCCCTGTCTGGATATGTATCTGTAAACCTCGCTGCTGTGCACTTTCCCATCCCATCCTATAATGGAAACCATGTAGTCTGCGCCCAAACCTCCAATGTAATATCCTGTGCTGTTTTTTTCATCTGTATCCAAAAATACAAAAAGCCCTTCTGGCCCTTCAAAAATCTTGTCCGAGGCTTTTACGTAAATGTAAAGCAGACCACCCTGCTCCACAGCTTTAACGCTTTCCAAAGGGCCATCAGCGACACCGTACGGGTCATTTATCCCTCGTATATTACTCCAGTCTGAAAAAGAGCCATCTATTTTAATCTGATTAATGGGAGTTAGATAAATTATAGGAAGAAGCATTGAGAGGATAATCATTGCCATAACTGCCAAAATCGGGTATATCCTTCTTTTTTGACCTTTTCTCAAATTTCTCCTCGGGCCTAAGCCGTTCACTACACCACGTCCGTTTACCAGGCTATTGCCGTTTACAAGACCCTTTTTCATTCTTCCTATTTGCACAGGCTTCTGTATTTTTTGAGTTTTGGCAACTATCGATTTTACCTCTTTTGTCTCCTCCTTTCCCAGTTTCTTCTCCACATAATTTTCAGCAGATATTATCGCCTTCTCTGCTTGTTCTCTTTTCATATCCTTGAAAATTTTCATTAGATTCTCAGGTCTCATCTTTGCTATATCCTCTACTCTGATGCCATTTGAATGCAGCACATACGCCCTACCAGCACCTATGTATGGAATTTTAAGTAGCTCCCGGTCAAAACTTTTCTTGTTTTCCAACCTTCTTTCCATTTCCAATTCCGCTGCAATTATTATATCTTCTGCCTCTCTCCATTTTAGATATGGTACCTCTCTTTTGAGCTCCTCTGGCTTCAATTCTGCTATTTTTTCAATGGTGAGATTTTTCTCTTTAAAAATTTTCAACCTTTTTTCTCCAACATGAGGAAGCTTTATTACAGCGCTTTTTTTTGGATTTTTTTGGTGTTTCTTATCCATCTTTTCATAAACTTCTCTCTTTGCAAGTTCAATAATTTTTTCTGCAAGCTTTCTGTCTATATTCATGGATTCAGATAACTCATCCGGGCTAGCATTTGCTATCTTATAGAGTTTTATTCCTCTCTTTTTTATTTCTTCGATGTATTTTCCTGCTTCTTCGGCCGTGTCCATCTTTAATACTTTTAATAAACTTCCTGCTTAATAAGGATATCGCCACATGTCTAACCAATCGTAAATGTGCAATATTAATATACGATGCGTTCATATGTACTCGTATGACATACATAGACCTTAATTATGAGCCAAGAGAAGATGATTTGCTTGTTTGGTTTTATGCAGAGCCTCCCGCCGGAAAGGACATGCGCTATGTTGCTGATCGAATAGCAGAGGAATCTTCCATAGGTACTTGGACAGACCTCAGAACACTACTTCCTGAAATATGGGAGAAGCTCAGGGCAAGGGTTTACGAAATAGATAATACTGCCGGATTCGTGAAAATAGCGTATCCCCTTCACCTTTTCGAAGTTTCCAACATGCCCGCCATACTGGCGAGCGTAGCAGGCAACGTGTTTGGAATGAAAAGCGTGGAGAATCTTCGCGTTTTGGACATACGTTTTCCCAAGACATTGGTTAAGGAGTATCCAGGGCCAGGGTACGGCGTTCCCGGGGTCAGGGAGATGACTGGTGTGCATGATAGACCTTTTCTGGGTACTATAATAAAGCCGAAAATCGGTCTGCCAGCCAAGATGCACGCTGAAGTTGCTTACGAAGCTTGGGCGGGTGGACTTGACATAGTTAAAGACGATGAAAATCTTGCATCTCAGGATTTTAACCGATTCGAAGATAGGCTTTCGCTGACTTTAGAAAAGAAGGACCTTGCAGAGGAGGAAACCGGCGAGAAAAAGATTTATCTCGTTAATATAACCGCACCATACCGTGAGATGATTCGCCGTGCAGAGCTTGTGCGGGATGCTGGCAACGAATTTGTGATGATTGATGTATTTATCTCCGGATTTTCGGCTGTTCAAAGCTATCGTGAAGAGGGATTTAAGATGGCAATACATGCGCACAGGGCAATGCACGCGGCAATCACGAGAAATCCAAAGCACGGCATAACCATGCTAACCCTTGCGAAAGTTTATCGCCTGTTAGGTGTTGATAACCTTCACATAGGAACTGCGGTTGGAAAGATGGAGGGCTCAGCGAAAGAAGTTTCTATGATTTGTGAGGAGATCCAGGGAGACATGGTGACAGAAAACGATGCTCGTTTTGCTCAGGACTGGGCGGGCATAAAACCTGTCCTCGCCGTGGCCTCAGGTGGTTTGCATCCTGGACACGTGCCTGCGGTTGTAGATATATTGGGAAAAGATATTGTAATACAGGCAGGGGGTGGCGTGCACGGGCATCCTGAAGGTACCAGAAAGGGTGCAATGGCCATGAGGCAGGCATTGGAGGCTAAAATGAGTGGTGTGTCGCTTCAGGAATATGCAGAGACTCACAGGGAACTAAAACTGGCGCTTGATAAATTCCTCAAACAATAAGGTGAAACAGGCATCCGCTGGAAATTTCCACTTTTACTTTTGTTTCCCTGTTTTCTCTTATATACCCAGTCCCCAGTACACTATATCTGCCCTGCTGATTATTCCTGCTATTTTTTCTCCGGATTTGACCAGCACGGCAGGATGCTCTTTTAGTAATCTGGCAACTTCCACAATGTCCTCATCTTCATCAATTATTGGTGGTGCCTTGCTCATTATATCCACAACCTTCACGGAAAGTGCGTTTTCTCCGTGTTCTATGAAGGCATTCACCACATCTTTTTCAGTTACGGTTCCCAGAACCTTGTTTCCGTCTATAACGGGTACCTGACTTATTGCAAATCCCTTCATTATCTCTCTTACTTTCTCCACGGTATCATCAGGGGTAACGTACTCAACATTGCTTGTCATTATGCTCTTTGCACTCATTTTTCTACCTCCTCTTGTTTTTCAATTTATGGCATCAACCTTATTTTCTTTATTATATTTATTGTTATCGCATCACTACATCCTCTTCGCCATGTATGGCCCCAACCTTTCGTAACCTAATTTGCGGTAATAATTTCTCACACCCACACCACTTATGACTACGACTCTCTCCACTCCCCATTCATCTCGGGCAATTCTCTCTGCTTCATACATAAGCTCCCTGCCAAATCCACGGTGCTGCCATGCCTCCTTTTCCCGTGAGCCCACAGGAACTTCCTTTCCTAAAACTTTCAACTCGCGCACTATTGCCGCATTTCTAATCTCCGAGCGATGCGCGTGCTCGCTGGGCAATCTCAATCGCAAGAATGCAGCTATGGAATCCTCATCTTTGTCCTCGTAGGACAGAAATATTTCTTTGCCACGGGACGCTTCGTACTCCCTTCTAACAATCTCGAATTTCTTTCCCCTTTTTCTGCCTACTTCTCTGCACCGGATATCAGGACACCTTATTCCTCTTTTTTCCATTTCTCTTAGGACTATTGCCCGTAAATCTCCTTTTTTCACCCCGGCTTCTATGAACTTTGCAGGTATATCACGTTGTATTCTTTGGATTCTTACCCACGGAGGCACCGTGCTAATCACCTTAATCAAGAGCTCTACCATCTCATCAAGAGAGTATGGCACATATTCCCCTCTTTTCCACATCTCGTAAAGCTCGGTGCCTTTTACCACTAAAGTTGGATAAATTTTTAGCATGTCCGGTTTGAAATCCGAGTTTTCAAATATCTCCTTGAAGGCCTGAAAATCCTTTTCTGGCGTGCTTTTCGGCAGTCCGGGCATCATGTGATAATTTATTTTGAACCCTGCATCCTTGGCAAGACGTGTTGAAATTACGCTATCTTTTATAGTGTGCCCCCTCTTCACAAATTCCAGGATATCCTCGTAAACTGTCTGGATTCCAAGCTCTACGCGCGTGGCGCCCAACTTCAAAGCAAAGTCAATCTCCTTTTCCATGAACCAGTCTGGACGCGTTTCTACGGTAAGCCCTATGCATCTGTTCTTTGCATTTTCGTTAATTAACTGTGCCTCTTCAAGATTTTTTGCTTCGTATTCGTTCATAGCATCAAAAGCACGCTTAACAAACCACTCCTGGTACTTTTGCGGCCTTGCGGTAAAAGTGCCGCCCATTATGATGAGATCTATCTTGTCCGTGCTGTGACCTATCGAGTTTAGTTGCTCAATCCTTGCCCTTGTCTGGAGGTACGGATCAAAGTCGTACTGTGCTGCTCTTAACGCTGCCGGCTCGTGACCCGTGTAGCTCTGTGCTGTGCCTTTTTCTGGGCCTCCGGGGCAGTATATGCATTTTCCATGTGGACAAGGAAACGGGGAGGTCATTATTGCGACGATTGCCACGCCGCTCAAAGTTCTTGATGGCTTTTTAACAAGTATTCTCCGGTACTTTTCGGCAATCTCGCTGTCCATATTCCTCATTATTTCAGAGTTTCTTGGCATTCTTATGCCGTACTTTTTTGCAAGCCTGTTTTTCCATTTTTCAAGTTCATCTTTTGAGTCAATCTTACCTTCACGAAACAGGTTTTCAATTTCCTCGAAGAAATCCACAACCCTTCAATTCCCGTTATAATTTAAGTTTTTCCCTATTCCCATTTCACTTTAAGTTTGCAATCCAGATCATCTTTGCCGCTTATAACATCCACGTTTCCATTAGTCTTTGATAGGTCCAAAACACCCAACAGTGCACCTTTCCACAGCAAGCATGATTTCTCGTAAGTGTTCACGTTTTTTAGGGTAACTATCGCTTCTCTTTTTTCGTTTTTTACGATAGTCACTCCGTTATCCTTGAACATCATTTTTGATATTTCCTTTTGAACTCTCTTCAGCATTCTTTCAAATCCGATAAACTGAGCAAACATGAATTTTAGGTCCCCGGCCATGTGCCGGGGCATACTTCTACCCACGGATATTATGTACTTCTCTCCGTGATTTATATCAATCCACTCTAAAATCTTGTACATTTTTTCGAGTGGGTACCACTCTCCATTTTTCGGCATGCTCTTTATGGATGCGTATTTCATGGCATCTTCAAGTCCCTGCGTTCCCCATTTTACCTTTATAGAATCAAGGAGCCCTATAATGACTCCACCCCTTATCTTCCTATCATCCATATTTTGATAATACTATTTTACGCTATTTAAACATTACCATCTCTATTGTTTTTCACTTATACATTTTTAATTGACACATGCTATCACTTATCTTTGGTGAAAGTTAATATAATGCCTTGCTATTCCGCCATGAGGTGAGTGAAATGGAGAAGAAGAGAATTCTGATATTGGGAGCAGCAGGCAGGGATTTCCATAACTTCAATGTGTTTTTCAGGAACAACCCCAACTACGAGGTAGTGGCGTTCACAGCTACGCAGATACCGGACATAGATGGGAGAACTTATCCTGCGGAGCTTGCGGGAGAACTGTATCCGAATGGTATTCCGATTCTGGCAGAAGAGGATATGGAGAAAATAATAAAGGAAAAGAATGTTGATGCGGTTGTTTTTGCGTACAGCGATGTGCCTCACGAGCATGTTATGGATCTTGCATCCAGGGCGCATGCAGCTGGAGCGGATTTCTGGCTTCTTGGGCCTAAGAGCACTATGATAAAGAGCTCAAAGCCCGTTATAGCAGTTACTGCTGTTAGAACAGGAAGTGGGAAGAGCCAGACTTCAAGAAAGGTTTTCAAGCTTCTCAGGGACAGAGGATTAAAGGTAGTTTCAATAAGACATCCAATGCCTTACGGGGACTTAGTGAAGCAGAGGGTTCAGAGATTTGCAAGCTACGAGGATTTGGACAAGAACGAATGCACCATAGAGGAGAGAGAAGAATACGAGCCGTACATTGATATGGGAGGCGTTGTGTATGCAGGTGTTGACTATGAGGCCATATTGCGTGAGGCAGAGAAGGAAGCTGATGTGATTATATGGGATGGCGGAAACAATGACTTCCCGTTCTACACTCCAGACCTGTGGATTGTGGTTGCTGACCCGCATCGCCCGGGACACGAGATGAAGTATCATCCTGGAGAGACAAATTTCCGTGCGGCTGATGTTATCATAATAAACAAGATGGACACTGCCAACCGCGATGATATTCAGGAGATATTTGATAGCATAGAGAAGGCAAATCCCAACGCACTGGTTATCGAGGCTGCTTCTCCGCTATTTGTGGATCATCCGGAGTTGATAAAGGGCAAGCGTGTTCTTGTGGTTGAAGACGGACCAACTTTGACGCATGGCGGTATGAAGTACGGTGCTGGCTATGTTGCAGCCAAGAGATACGGTGCCAAGGAGATTGTAGATCCGCGGCCTTATGCGGTGGGCTCAATAGTGGATACTTACAAGAAATACTCCCACCTGCACGTCATTCTACCTGCAATGGGCTACGGTGAAAAGCAGATGAAGGAGCTGGAAGAGACAATCAACAATGCGGACGTGGACGTGGTTGTCAGCGGTACACCCATTGACTTGAATCGCGTGGTGAAGGTTAACAAGCCAATAGTACGCGTGCGCTACGAATTGGACGAGATAGGCGAGCCTAACTTGGAGCAGGTAATTGACGAATTCTTGAAGAAACACAACCTCTCCTGATTTTTTTATATTTTGAATTGGTATATGTTTGCATTGAGTTTTCCTATACGTACCTTTAATTTTTCGGTGAGTTTGAAATAATTTTCGAACTTGGAATGAGGGGTAATTATAACCAGCGTTCCCCCTGCTAAGTGTTCTTCTAAGTTTTTGGCGAATTTTTCATAAAGCTTGAAAACTTCTTTTTTCGTTCCTACTCGCAACCCGTATGGTGGATTGGTCACTATCGTTTTTAATTCTTGCGGATAATCATTAACGGTCTCTCCGTGCCCAACTGTACACTGAATATTGGCTTTCGCCTTTTTTGCACTCATAATTGCGCCTTTTACATACTCTTTTTTTATCTCTATTCCGTAGTTTTTCCAGTGTATTTTTTTCTCCCTGTACCTTTCTTTTATCTCTTTCCATGTCTCTTTATCAAATTCATGCATCTTAAAAAATTGAAATTCCCTGAATTTGTTGGGCATGTGGCTCCACAGGTGACTGTTCTCTATAGGTATAGTCCCAGAACCGCAAAAAGGGTCCACAATTGTTTTTGAGTTTGCCATTCTTGCCATCGCTGCAGCCACGGTGGAATTTAATGCAGAGGGATGCTTGTACATCTCGTAGCCTCTACTTTTCAGTGATTTTCCCGTGGTGTCCAGTCCAAACAAAATTTTATCATTGACTACGTATGCGTGGTACCTCTCCTCGCAGTTTTCTTTCTCTCTATCTGCTTTAATTTTATCCATCAATATTTCCTTTATTGCCCTTCTTTTCATTTGCGGATTTTTTGCGTCAATCTCCAGTGAAAAATCCCTGCATCTCTTGTGTTTTTTTTCAAGTTCCACAGTTGTTATATCATCTAATTTTTGTTTGTTCAAAATAATTATTATTCTTTCAACAGTCTTCAGGAGGTAGTTGGCTCTGTACATGTCTTCTTCTTTTCCCTGAAATATCACGCTTCCTTTTTCCACGGATATTATTTCTAATCCCAAATCTTCCATTTCCTTTCTTGCCAGTTTTTCTATGCCTTCCACCACTCTAGCTAAGTATTCAGCCACAGAGTGTAATCGTTCACTCCTATTTTAGTGTTGGTGCAAATTGTCTTTTTTAGTGTTTATTTGTTTGATTTTTGTTCTTTATTCTTATTTTCCCATTTGCTTTAACATGTATTTTACCATGTTATTTAGTAGCAATAAAAATTTCTCTGCTCTCAACCTGCTATAAAAAATCAATATATGAGGTATGGACATAAACCCCTTTACCGAGGTATGTTGGAAGGTGATGAGGGATGAAGTATGTTATTAAAAGAGATGGTAGGATTGTGGAGTTCGAAGAATCAAAGATAAAAAACGCTGTGCTGCGCGCGATGAATTCAATAATTGAGAAAGATGAAAATGAGAGGAACGCCGAGCTGGTTACTGCAAAAGTTATGGAGCAAATTAAAGATGAGAAAATAAGCGTTGAGAGAATTCAGGATATTGTTGAAGAAACTCTTATGGAGCTTGGATTTAAGAAAGTTGCCAGAGAGTACATTCTTTACCGGGCTAAAAGAAGGAATCTGAGGGAAGCAAAGAAAATAATGGGTGTTGAAGATGACCTCAAATTAACTCTTAACGCTGTGAAGGTTCTTGAGGCAAGGTATCTTCTCAAGGATGAGCAGGGCAGGGTAATTGAGACCCCGCGAGAGATGTTTAACAGGGTTGCTCGTTATCTTGCGCTGGTTGAGTTGCTTTACGAGGAGGATTTTTACGATGCCTCAGGTAGCCAGGAGCCAAGGGATGCAGGAGCTGTGGAAAAACCCGAGATGCTCAGCATCTGGGAGTTTGAGATGCTGAAGCGTGCGTACAAAAACCTTTCCAAAGAGGGACATATGAGAGCTGATTTTTCCGAAATTTTAGGTGCTTTGCCTGAGCGTATGGAACACATAGAGAATGTACGGCGTGAGTTTTTGAGCATAATGATTAACCGTGAATTCATTCCCAACTCACCGACCATGATGAACGCCAACACGAAATTAGGGCAGCTAAGCGCGTGCTTCGTGCTGCCAGTTCCAGATAGCATTGAAGGGATTTTTGATGCGGTGAAATACGCGGCGATGATTCATAAAAGCGGTGGTGGCACAGGCTTCTCATTTTCTCGAT